>CP092079.1:1147052-1464397 GCA_022226955.1 Nitrospira sp. | reverse complement strand
AGACTCCTGAAGCTGGGTTGGCAAAAATCGGTCGAGCAGCGCGGCTTCCTGTCTTGAAATGGGTCCGAAGGGAACGCGAGACAGGCGGACGATGACGGTTCCGCTATCGGCCGGCAACGGCAGGCGCTGCCGCTGTCCGGCTCGGATTTTCATGGAGATGTGGCCGCTGTCTTTCTGCGGCAGCAACAGGTGGGTGCCGGTCGATCCTACATGCTGCCATACCTGAACATAGCCGTCTTGATTGGCTTCCAAGGTCAGCTGCATCGGCGTTGAACGGGTGGCTGCGGTTGTTGCGCCGATTTCTTGTTCTTGCCCCTCAGCGTTCTGCGTAACAAGACTGTACCGGAGCCCGAGTGGCTTGACCGGTGCGACCGGGCCTTCCGCCTTGCTGGGCGGCGAGAGCCGTTCTAGCTTCCTTGTGGATGCATTGGCCTGTGGAGCCGATTCGCCTAGCGGTTTCATGGCGCGCTCATTCGTTTGGAGCATGCCGGCGGCATCGGCGCGGACCGCGTCGCCATAGAACAATGCCCGTGCGCTGACGGTCGATGCACTCGTTTCATGGAGAGATGCGCCGGCCGGTGCCCGCAGTATGTTCGGCTCCGGGGCTGCCACCGGTGAATCGACGGTGGGTTGCCGATCGACCGAGGCGAGGGCGTCCTTTTTATGTTCGGATGATGCAAGCGGAGCCGCTGTTTGTTTTCGGTCTTCTTCCTGTCGGGTCCGCTTCGATGCATTTTCGGTGGCGGTATCGGTTGCGCGGTCATCCTGTTGTTGCGATGGAGCAACTCGTTCGCGCGACGCCAGCTTATCCGTGAGCCGCTCCTTCTTCGCGGCAATCGGCGCGGGCGCGTCGGGTTCTTTCGTCTTGGGCTCAGTCGGTTGAGATTCAGCTGGTGGAGTAGACGCAGGTTTCGCTTCTTCGGCCGCCGCCGACGGGGCTGCTTGCTTCAGGCTGTCTTGATAGACCTTGGTGCCAAGGACGACTGCGAAGAGGGCGGTAGCCAGTCCGCCGGCCAGGGCCAGATGAGCGGGCTGCCGGAGCCAATCCAGCCATGAGACCGATTTTGCAGCGACAGCGGGAGTTGTACTGTTCAAGGCTTGGAGTAACCGGCGGCGCACAGATGGATCGGTCAACAGTTCTTTCAGCGCCTGTTCGTCGGCGAGGGCATCGAAGAGCTGTTGATCCTGCATGGCAGCGGTAAAGAGCTGCTGACGCTCCTCCGGCGTCAGCGTATCCGCCGCGAAACCGCCGAGAAGCTTTTCAAGATCGTGTTCAGCCATCGGTTAGTCCCAACTGCCGCCCATCGATGCCAAGAGCTGCTTTCTGCATCGCAGGTCCCAGGTGTAGATCGTATTGATCGACGATTGGCCCATGATCTTCTGAATCTCGGGGAAGCTCTTTCCCTCCAGCTTCCACTTGAAGAGCTCACGGCAGCGCTCGCCGAGTTGCATGATCGCGGCCAGTAACCGATCCACGCGCTGTTGCTGGTCGAGTCGCGTTGCCGGATCGGCGTTGGGATCGGCCAGCGGCAGATCCTCGACAGACTCCTGATTATACTCGCCCCGGCGGAAGGCCTTGCGATGGGCGTCGAGCATCTTGAACCGCAGGACCTGGAAGGCCAAGGGGACAAGTTCTGTCAGTTCAGTGACGGTAGGATACTTCTCATGGAGGACCGCCAGCACCTCCTGGGTCAGATCCTCGGCCTGCTCTCTCGATACGCGTGATGTCGCGAAGGCCAGAATCCTTTCGCGAAGACTGGTGAGGATGCGGTCTCGATCCATCAGCTGGTCCGGTTATCGGGGCGTGGGACTTGTTGAATGGGAGAGGATATCTCCAAGCGAGCGAAACCCCAGCTTCAATCCGCTGCACACTTCGACTTGCCGGTCGAAGCGGTTCTTGGTCTGCATCATCTTGCGGAGCGTGCCGAAGGCGACGCGCCCCCAGGCGGCGAGATGAAAGACCGACAGCGGATAATCGGTGCCGAAAAGCAGCCGCTCCTGCACCTCGGGGTAGTTGCGCAGATGGAGGAGCATGCGGAAGCGGTTTGGCAGCGTGAGGGCGGAGATGTCGGCATAGAAGTTCGGATAATGCCGGACCAGATCGCGCAGCGTCGGAAGAAACTTTTCATAGAGGATCAATCCGTAGCTGCAGGCATGGGCGGCAATGACGGTGGCGCCTTCGTCGAGCGCGACGCGGAGCCGATCCGGTTCGCCGACCGACTGGTCTTTGCCGATCAGGCTGAACTCGTAGCCGACATGACTGAGGAACGGAAGGTTCCGTTCCGCCAGCGCTCGGTAGAAGCGTTTGTATTGCAGATTGGCTGGGTCGAACTGTTGCGCGTTCGGCAAGACCTTAACCAAGGTGGCGCCGGCGTCGGCGCAGCGATGCACTTCTTCGACCGCATCCCGCCGCTGCGGGTTGATGGAGACGCCGGCCAGCAACTCGTTCGGATTGGCGCGAGCCGCCTTGAGCACATAGTCGTTGCTCACGAGCAGGTCGGTATGCTCCAAGCTGATCGCGCCAGTCGAATCGTAATGTCCGTCCATCCCCAGCAGCACGGCTTTCTGCACATGGCGGGAGGCGCGCAGCTCAATGAGGAGATCGTCCAGATACTTCTCATTGGCTTCGCGCGGCCGATTCACGGAAATCCCATGCTTCCAAAAGAGGAAGCGAAAGAGCGGGCTCTTCAGCATCTTCGGCGAGATGTAGCAGCCGTTGTTTTCGTCCGGCAGCGCAGCCAGGTGCACGTGGCAATCGATCAGCGATTTGGTGGTCATGCTGGTGTGGTGAGCCGTTCCATGGCGATGCGTTTGACTCCGCGGAGGTCGAGTTTGCCAGTGCCGAGCACGGGCAGGGCGTCCACTTTCACGAATTGGTTGCGCGCCGGGATGAAGAGGTTGGGAAGTCCGCTGACGGCGAGTTTGTCGAGCACCGCCGGGAGATCGGTGTCGTCGATGGTGTAGAGCACGGCGAGCCGTTCGCCTTTCTTCTCGTCCGGCAAGCCGGTGACGGCGAAGACTTGCAGGTCCGCTCCAGCCGCTTGCTGCAAGGCCTCTTCGACTTTGCCGTGCGGGACCATTTCGCCGCCGATTTTCGAGAAGCGGGAGAGCCGGTCGGTAATGGTGAGAAAGCCATCGTCGTCCAGCGTCGCAATGTCGCCGGTGATGTACCAGCCGTCTTTCATCGCCTTGGCTGTGAGATCTTCCCGGCCGAGATAGCCGCGCATCACATTAGGGCCTTTGACCAGCAACATGCCGGATTGGCCCGGCGGGAGGATCATCCAGGTCTCCGGATCGACAATGCGCACCGACATGCCGGGAAATGGCTGCCCGACGGTTCCGCGGCGCGAGGCGACTTGATAGAACCCGGAGGCGCGGAAGTCTGGACAATTGGACGAGATGACCGGCGCGCATTCCGTGACGCCGTATCCTTCCACCGGCGCGATGCCGAACTTGTCTTGGAACGCCTGGGTGAGGCGCAGCGGGAGTTTTTCTGCGCCGGTTAGCACGACACGCAGATTGCTGAACTGCTCGGGCGTGCAGCGGCGCAGATAGAGTTGCAGGAACGTCGGGGTGACGACCAGCAAAGAGATACGGTACTTGCTGCATAATTCTCCGATAGCCGCGACATCCAGCGGTGAGGGATGAAACACGATGCCGGTGTTGTTGCGCGCATAGAACCAGAGCAGCATATAGCCGAAGGAGTGGAAGAAGGGCAGGATGCCGAGTGCGCGATCGGCCTTGCTGATATGAATAACCTGTCCGGCTCCTTCGACATTTGAATTGATGGCGAAGTGCGAGAGCATGACACCCTTGGGTTCGCCGGTGCTGCCGCTGCTGAAGATGATCGTGGCCAGATCGTCCATGCCGATGGGCTGCATCCGTCCGCAGGCCCGTTCCATTAGCCCGATCGGCGCGAAGAGCCCGAGCAATAACGCAACGAGTTTCGCGCCGCCTGAAATCGTTTTAGCGATATCTTCCAAATAGAGGACGGTGACGCCACCGGGAATGTCTAGCTTGGCCTTCTCGATAAACAACCGGCTGGTGAGTACGGTTTTCAGGCTCGCTTGAGTGATGGCCGATTCCAGTCCAACGCGGCCGACGGTGTAATTCAAATTGACGCTAGTCTTTCCTGTGAGTGCGGCGGCGACGTTGAGGAGCGCGCCAGGGACGCTCGGCGGCAGGAGCAATCCGACTGCGCGTTGCCCTTTCCAATGGGGTTTCATCGCGCGGGCTAGTGTGATGGTGCCGAGCAACGCTTTGAGTCCGGTGATGGAGGGACGTGCCGCGTCCGCCATGGCGAACGTGAAGGGTCGG
This sequence comes from Nitrospira sp., assembly GCA_022226955.1. Taxonomy (NCBI): domain Bacteria; kingdom Pseudomonadati; phylum Nitrospirota; class Nitrospiria; order Nitrospirales; family Nitrospiraceae; genus Nitrospira; species Nitrospira sp. The sequence continues at coordinate 1,460,080 of CP092079.1, read as the reverse complement.
CGGCGCCAGGCCGAGATGACCGGGCGATGGACTGGGTGCTGGTCCGCCTTGCGCAAGGTCCAGGCGGCTTCGCCTAACTCGCGCACGAGCCGGCGGAGCTCATGCGCCGGGGTCCCGGCCGGTTGCGGTGTGCCGAAGGAGACGGTGACCGGATAGGGAATCTGTTCCGGGAGCTTCCAGATGAACCGGCCTTTCACGAAGCTGAACAGACTGCCCCAGACACGATCCAGGTGGACCGGAATGATTGGAACGGTCCGGCCTTTCACGATCCGTTCAAACCCGCGGCGGAACGGCAGGAGCGTGCCGGTTCTGGTGATCTGTCCTTCCGGGAAGATGCAGACGAGTTCGCCGTCGTCGAGCGCCTGACCGGCGCTGCGCAGCGCGCGCAGGATGATTCGCGGTCCTCCCGACGAGGAAATCGGGATGACGCGCATGATGTTCATCAACCACTTGAAGAGCGGGTGGGTGGCATAGGCGGCATCGACGACGAAGCGGACCGGACGGTCGAGGCTGGCGATGAGGAGGAAGCCGTCGATGAGCGACATATGGTTCGGCACCAGCAGGGCACCGCCGGTTTGCGGCACGTTCGCCGGCCCGACGACGCGCAGGCGGTAGAGCGTTTTGGTCAGGAGCATGAGGACGAGCCGAACGAACGCGCTGGGGACTAGCCAGAGTGCCCAGAGGGTGCCGGCAAATGTGGCTGCCGCTGCCGCGAGGAGGATGCCGGTGGGGGAGAGGCCGAAAGAGGCAAAGGCGCCGCCGCTGAGAGATCCCATGAGCACCCCACTATACGTGCATGTGTTCGAGAGGGCAATGATGCTGCCGCGCCGGTCGGCGGGCGCGTGCCACTGAATCAAGGCATTGATGGGGACGACGAACAGTCCGCAGGACAGGCCGAGGCCGGTCATCAAGAAGAGCGTGCCTGCGAGCCCTGGCCCCAGCCATCCCAGGAGCAGAAGGAACCCACAGATGCCGAACGTCCCGAGGGGAATCAATCCGTATTCGACATGGTCGCCGGAGAGTCTGCCTGCGAGCATCGCGCCAGCGCCGATGCCGATGGAGAGCAACGCGAGCGGAAGGCCGGACAGCGAGTCCGATAAGGCGAGGCGGGTCTTGGCATAGACCAGGATGTCCTGGCCGACGAGGCTGGCGATGGTCCAGAAACAGGCGGCGCCGACGATGGCCAGGAGCAGGGTGCGATTGGATTGCACAGCCAGTATGGCGCCGCCGAGCGTCGAGGCGATGCCGCCATCCGACCGGGCTGCGGCCACGGCTGGCACCGTCAATGCCGCGCCAAATCCGATGAGCGAGAACAGCGTCAGCGCCAGTGGGGCAAGCCAGGTGGCGGAGCCTGCCACGTCCAGCAGAATTCCGCCGAACGCGGTGCCGCCAAGAATCGCGAGGAACGTGCTCAGTTCAAGAATGCCGTTGCCTTTTGACAACCGGTCGTGCGGAAGGATTTCCGGGAGGATGCCGTATTTCGCCGGACTGAACAGGGCGCTATGGACACCCATGCAACCGAGGACGATGAGGGGAAGCAGGCCGCCGGCCGGGTTGACGAAAAGCGCCGCGGTGCCGGCCGCCATGAGGCCGACTTCACCGGCTTTCATCGTGACGATGACGGTGCGTTTGCTGACACGGTCGGCCACGACGCCGGCCACGAGGGATGTTAGCATCAGCGGCAAGGTGAAGATGATGAAGGTGAGCGCGGTCTGCGCTTGCGAGGCCGACTCCAGGCCGGCCCCAGGCTCCAGAGTGGCGGCGACTTGGCGAATGCCGAGCAGCGCTACCATGAGTTTCCAGGCGTTGTCGTTAAAGGCGCCGAAGAATTGTGCGATCAAGAGCCCGCGAAGCGGATGTGGCGATGGTTTATTCATGGAGCCGGTGTCTGGGTGTAGTGCGATTGCTCTACCACTATGCGAGGAAGTGCCTGTGGAGGTCAAAGGAAACATTACTTGAAGCAAGGAAATACAGGCATTTTCGCTGCACGAATTCGGCTGTTGTGAAACGAAACTCAGCCGTTAGGATTGAGGCGGGCGGTCTGTCGGCAGTCCTTCCAGTTCCATAATCCTCAGGGCGTTGGTTGTCGGGCAGGGGCCGAGGCGCAGGGTGTAATCGAATTGCAGGGTGCCGGCGGATACGGTTTCCTGAAAGTGGCTGTTGGTGAGGCCGGGAATCGATTGGTCGAGGTCGGCGAGCTCCAGATCGTGCGTGGTGACCAAGCCGTAGCCATTGCCCGTCGCGAGCGCCCGCACATAGGCGCGGCTGCCGATCAATCGCTCGCGATTATTCGTGCCTTTGAAAATTTCGTCGATCAGGAAGAGCACCGGCGGCGCCGCGCGATCTTCCGTTGCTCGGAGAATCGATTTCAACCGCTTCACTTCCGCATAGAAAAACGACAGGCCGGCATCCAGGGAGTCGTCCACGCGGATGCAGCAGGCCAGGCGGCTCCAGGTCCATGTAAACGTCCGCGCGCAGACCGGCGCGCCGGCTTGCGCCAGGCAGAGGTTGATGCCGATGGTGCGGAGGAAGGTGCTTTTGCCCGACATGTTGGAGCCGGTGATGAGGTAGATGGTGCCGGGGCGGGCGAAGGAGATGTCGTTGGCGATACGATGTTGCGGTGGGATGAGCGGATGGCCGAGTCCATCGGCGGTCAGCGTTGCGGTCAGCGTGGGGGCCGGCCAGACATAGGACGGATGCAGATAGGCGAAAGTGGCGAGCGCCGAGGCGGCTTCGACTTCGGCCAGGCAATCCAGCCAGAGAGGGAGCAGCTCGTGTAGCCGCCGTTGAAATTGCTGCAAGCGAAAGGCGAAGAAGAGATCCCATGGGCAGAGCGCATTGAAGACCAGGTGAATCAGCGGATGGGCTTTGACGCTGACGCCGTGGAGAACGCGCGCGAGATGCCGGATCGATGCCGACGGGGCCGTATCCGCTTCTATGAGTGCGCGGCAGGTTGCGGTGAGTGCGGCTCCGGACTTCCGTGCCCGCTGCTCCAGGAACTCCAGGACGGTGCCGAGTTTTTCGACTTCGTGATGCAGGCCGACGGCATGCTCAAGTAATTCTTCTCCCTGATCGGTCTGAAAAAAGACGACCGCATAGAGGCCGAATGAAATCATCCAATAGGCTGGCAAGAGATTGAGCAACGCGCCGAGGCCGAGGACAAAGGTGATGCTCGCGAGTATGGCTTGGATCGGGAGAATGATGTGGAGATGAGGGAGATGCAGGTGATGCTGCAAGATCGCGGCAATGCGTTGCCCGTTGATTTCCGCTTCGCCCGTCAGCCGGGCTTGCACATTCAGCCGATCTCGAAATCCGGTCAGCCTGGTCAGCTCTTTGACCAGCTGTTGCCTGGTCCGCCAGGTCTGTTCATCCGGCGGCTGTACGAGGAGCCAGGATGCGAGCCGGTCATGACCTTGCGTGGAGACGGTCGTGTCGAGGAGGTGCAGCAGGGAGCGAGGGCCGAGCAGGTCGAGGTCTCGCGCATAGAGATGGGCGTCGGCTGCGACCGGTCGGCTGGGCGGAAGCGCGGGCCAGTCGAGGCGCAGTCGGGCGAGGTGCTGGCGTTTGATCTCCGACCAGAGTAGGAGCCGATGAATCCGGTGTTCGAGCCTGTTATGATACGCGGCGACGATCACGAATCCGATGAGAAACATGGCGACTGACCAGTTGCCTTCAGAGTAATCGCCCAGCCGGTAGAGGCTGACGGTGATGAGCAGAGCAGTGAGAAACAGGACGAGGCGCCAGCGGGAAAAATTGCTGCTGGCCCGCAGGCCTTGCCGGTGAAGCCGGTCGCCCCGGCGCAAGAGCTGCGCAAGCGCCCGGTCGCGGTCGAATGAGGGGGGTGAGGGGCGGTCGATGTGCACGATGGGTTCGACCATACTGGGAAGAGATCGGTTCCGTCAATCGATTGCGAGAGAGAACTTATGATGCAGGAATGGGTCGATGTGAGTATTCATAGCGCCGTCGATCCTGGAGAATTGCTTGGGATGCTGGGCGATCCCCATGTGCGTGGCGCATGGGAGGATCAAGGGGTCACCCATCTCTATTGGTCTCGGGAGCATTGGAGCAGTGACCAGTTGGGACAGGTCCGCGCGGCGCTGGATCGGCTCGATCCTTCCGGGCGGAGCAGCGGGGCCGTTCAGGTCGGGGATCTGCCGCATCAGGATTGGAATCGTCAGTGGGCGCAGTCGGTCAAGCCACTCCGGGTCGGGCGCCGGTTAGTCATTCGGCCCAGTTGGGAGTCCGCGTCATTACTGGCCGGCGATCTCGACGTGATCCTCGATCCCAAGCAGGCCTTTGGTACAGGGCATCATGCGACGACTCGCATGTTACTGGAGTGGTTGGAGGAGCTGATCCGTGGCGGCGAAGTCGTACTCGATGTCGGTGCCGGCAGCGGCATTCTCGCGATGGCGGCCTTGCGGCTGGGCGCGCGGTCGGCGGTCGGTGTCGAGATCGATCCAGTGGCGGTGGACTGTGCGTTGGAATGCGCAAGCCAGAATGCGTTCGGTTCAGAATTGGAACTGATCTGTGGAACACTGTTCGACGTGCCCGAGGGCATGACGCCGGATCTGGTGGTTGCGAATATCGATCGGCAGACGCTCTTGCTCTTGGCCGATGAGTTAGCCGCCTATGGCTTGGCTGGCTCGCGGCTCTTTTTTTCAGGCCTGTTGGTCGAGCAAGTGGATGAAGTCATGGCGCAGTATGCTTCTTCTGGGCTGTATCCGATTCATCGGCGCGAGCAGGAGGGCTGGGTGGCGCTGGAGCTTGGCCGATCTGAGCCCTGTGAAGGACAGGGGTAAGTCATGAAGAACGGGCGTCCTCCCTATCCTCATATTCATCAAATCAGTGTTTCGGATGGCGGGGTGCCGAAAAAGCCGGTGCGTGAAGCCCTGGTGACTGTGCGGGGTGTCGAGGGGGATCGCCAGCGCAATCTGAAATTTCACGGCGGCCCGGATCGCGCGGTCTGTGTGTATTCGCTGGAGGTGATTGAGCGATTACAGCAAGCGGGCCATTCCATCGAGCCGGGTTTTTCAGGGGAGAATCTGACGCTGGCCGGAGTGGATTGGGAGGGAATACAGCCCGGTGTCAGACTGAGCATCGGACCAGACCTTGCGCTGGAAGTGATGAGTTACACCACACCATGCCGTTACAATGCGCCATGGTTTCATGACGGAGATTTTCATCGCATCTCGCAAGAAACGCATCCGGGCTGGAGTCGAGTGTATGCCAAGGTGTTGAGGGAGGGGGTCGTTCGGCCGGGCGATCAGGTGGACGTGACAGGAGCAGTCAATTGAAAGTAGGGATAATATGAATCGCACGCTTGAGCCGGAATTGATGGACGATCCGTTGCAGGCCAAAGTCTATGCCGAAGCGGATTTCCTCGCGGAGAATCAACGGTTCGTCGAGTTGTTTCGAGAATACTTCCCGGATTTTTCTCACGGCCATATTTTCGATCTGGGGTGCGGCCCCGGCGATATTGCGGTGCGGCTGGCTGGCCTGTTGCCGGAATGCCGGATGACGGGTATCGATGCCTCTCGGCCGATGGTCGATTTGGCAGAGCAGGCCGTTCGCCAGGCGGGATTGTCCGATCGGATGACTATTCGGTGCGAGCGGTTTGAGGATCTTGCCGGAGCCAATCAGGCCGATGCGGTGATTTCCAATAGCCTGCTCCACCACCTGCCTAACCCATTGCAGTTCTGGCACAAGCTGAGGCTGTTTGTGAAGCCCGGCTCGCCGGTGCTGGTGATGGATCTGCTGCGGCCCGAGTCCCCCGAGGCGGCACAAGCCATCGTGGATCAGTACGCCAGCGGGGCGCATGAGATTCTGCGGCGGGATTTCTACAATTCGCTGCTGGCCGCTTTTACGGAAGATGAAGTCGGTTCCCAATTGGCACAGATGAACCTAACGCGACTCTTGATCGATGTCCCTGACGATCGACATTGGGTAGTCGGAGGGATTATTTATTGAGACGGCTCGGGGTGCTGCTTTTATTACTTGTCCTCTGTTCCGTTTTGAGTGCCTCTCTACTATTCGCTCAGCTTGATCGCCTTCGCAAATCCAAACCCGCAGAACTTGCGCCGCCTCAAGAAACGCTAATGGTGATGATTCCCGAAGGCTCGTTTGAAATGGGGGCTTCCGGCACGCAGGCGTTGGAGGATGAGCGGCCGCGCCATGGTGTGGTTCTCGACGCCTATTCGATTGACGTGTACGAGGTGACGACTGCGCAGTATGGTGTCTTTCTTGCCGAATCCGGACGTGCGGCGCCGTGGTTGTGGGAGACTGTCAACATGAGCCGGCATGGCGATCGGCCTGTAATCGGCGTGGATTGGCGGGATGCCGATGGCTATTGCCGTTGGAATGGGAAGCGGCTTCCGACCGAAGCCGAGTGGGAGAAGGCGGCACGTGGAGCCGATGCGCGGTTGTATCCCTGGGGGAACCAGTTGCCGACGAATGAGCATGCGAATTTCGCGATCGGGGCGCGATTCAGCTATAGCCAGGCGTTGATGCCAGTGCAGTCGTATGAATTCGGCAAGAGCCCCTTCGGGTTGTATCAGATGGCTGGGAATGTGGGAGAATGGGTTTCTGACTGGTACGGCGCAAATTATTATGAGCAGAGTCCAGAGGCCAATCCATTGGGGCCGAAGGATGGCCAGTTCAAAGTGTTGCGCGGCGGGTCATGGTCGGACCTTCCCAAGTATCTTCTCACCTATGGGCGGTTCAAACTTCCTCCTGAGACGCGTAATAGCTATACGGGCTTCCGCTGCGCAAAATCGTGACAGAATGCTGAAATAGGCGCCCAACGGCGTTCTCAGTCGTCTATCTCCTTGCGATGTACCTCAGAGGGTACGCCTCAGTCGCTAGACTCCCTGCGGCCTTGTTGGATCGTCTATTTGAGCATCCTGAACGAAGTGGCTGGTCAAACGGGCATCCGGCGAAGCCGGAGCCGAGGGTAACACCGCAGGCGCAGCCTTTGGCCACGGTGAGGATGTGACCGAGGTGAAACGAAGCCGGGGATCGTTTTCGCTAGCTGCTAGAAAATGCTCTTGCTGACTTCTGCGGAAAATGCACTTTCATTGCCGGCGCTATCGTAGGCGGAGAGGGCGAAGAAGTAGGTGGTGTTTCGTTGGAGGCCGGTTACAGTGTAGCTGGTTATTTTCCCAATCACCGTGGGCGATCCTGAAGCGGTGTAATTCCCAGATGAGGTTCCAAGGTAGATCTTGTACCCAGCCAAATCGTTTTCGCTGTTTGCGGACCAAGAGAGGGTGACGCTTCCGGTAGAGGATCCCGGAGATGTGGATGAAGGCGGAGTGGCGGGCGGTGAAGTTGTTGGCGTGGGCGTAACCACAGGTGCGGACGGTTGCAGTAAGCTTGCTAATCCAGGGCTCATTTGGGCGAGCCTGGACATAGAAGGTGCAAGGCTGGCTGCGGGACGACCCGATTGTGCGGCGGCAGTCAATGGAGATGCTGCGGCGGCATTTCGAGATGCTGTTGGAGCTACGACGTTGCTCAGTGATGACATCGAAAGCGGCCTTGTCGTCATTGGAACAATCGGGGCAATCGTACGGTCGCCGGTCGGAGCCGGGATGCTCTTTGATGGACTCTCGGTTCCGTTTTGGGGTGTTGCGGGTAAAAGGGTTCCCGCTGAAGAGAGTCTGGGGCTTGTTTGCGGTGAAGGGATTGGTTCGGGCGGAAGAGGTGCGCTGACAACTGCCGAGGTCGGCTTCTTGGTCAATTTGTGGTGAAGTGTTTGTGACGGGGGTATTGTCACTGCCGGTGCCGCCGCAACAGGTCGTGAGGGCGTACTCGTAGATTCTGGACGCGGAACGATTGGCAATACTGGAGCATCAGGGCGGTGAATAAGGCTATGTTGTTTCGGAGCAGCGGCCTCTCCTGCGAGAGTAGGGGCGATGGCTGCCATGGTGAGGATCCAGACGCATGCGGAGAGGGTGATGGGTGATCTAGTTGCGCACGAGAGGTTTGGAATTGTCATGCTCAGCCTGAATTTGTTTGTGGCTCTGGTTTACATTGAGAAGAGTCTTATTGCCAAGCAATAGGTGTGCCTATTGCTTTCTGTGAGGATGATGAGTGTAACTCATTGATCTAATGTGATGATGATCAAGGCTTGTCAATGAACGCGTACGTTATTGGAGATGGAGTGCATTTTTTTCGAACGAAATAGTACGGTGATATGACATTCCCTACGAGGCCATCGGGAAGGCAGGGTTGATTATAGGCTTGGCAGCAGGATGGCAATGAGGACGATGCCGGTCAGAAGAGTGAGGACCGCTATGTATTGCAGCAGGCTTCTATCGCGAGTCCATTCGGTTTGCCAGGCGTCAGGATAGAACGCGCCATCGTTAGGCCTGGAGGATTCTCCGAATAGACCAAGAGTTCGCTCAATCTTGATGAGTTGCTGTTTCGCCTGCTGATGGCGGGTGTGCTGCTGTAGGACAATCTCCATATAGGTGAGAGCCAGCAAGAGCGTCGCGCTGGCCAAGAGCAGTCGCGATGCCGCTGAGAGCGACTGTGCGGCGGGTGTCAGGAGAACGATGCACAGTATGGCGACAAGCGATCCTGCTCCGATTCCAGTCCAGCGCATCATTTGGTTGCGCCGCCGATACACTTCTTCCTTAAAAATCGGATAGAGCTGCAAAACCGTTTCACGCCGCTCATCTTCCAGAATCATGTCAGTGCGTTGCGAGCCAGTCGGCAATAAGAGTTGTCATCCGAGTAAAGTCCGCAGGCTTGGTGAACTGGTGGTCGGCGCCCGGGAGGATTTCCATACGGTGAGGGCAGGTTAGCGCGGCGGCCAGTTGCCGACTTTGGTGTAAGGGGATGCATTCGTCCTGATCTCCTTGGACGATCAGGGTCGGCGCGGCGATCGTTTTGGCAGGTTCGTAGGCAATCTGCTGGAGGCAGTCTTCATAAAAAGCGTACCGGAGTCTGATGCGCTCGGCCCCGCCCATGATATTGGGGATGGTGTCGGTCGATTGCCAGATCGCCATCTCCGCGTCTCCGAGTGTCAGCCGCAGTTCTTCGGCAAAATCCACGACGGGGCATTTTAAGGCCAGGCATGCCAGATCGTGACGCTGTGCTGCGGTTAACGTTGCGACCAGTCCTCCGAAGCTGGATCCCATCAGCCCCAACCGCCGATATCCTTTTTGTCGGACGAGATCCAGAGCCGCGCTCGCTTGCGCCACAGCGGCCGTTGTCGTGAGCGCCTCAAAGGGACCTTCGCTATCTCCCTGCCCGAAAAAGTCAAAGACGAAGGTCGCGATGCCTTGAGCGTTGAGGAGGCGAGTCAGCGTTTTATTGGTGGTGCTGTGTTTGCCGGAGAGAAACCCGTGGCATAAGACGGCGATCCGGTCTGTCGTGCTAGTGGGCGTGGCCAGGACTGCGGCTATACGGTGGCCCTGAGGGTCTGAAAACGAAAGATCTTGTTCCATGGCGGACAATGCTCGCAGAGTCGGTTCGTCGATGTCGTAACAGGCGATTCGGTTTAAGAGTCGATGGTTTGTTCCGGTTCGGCCAAAAGAACGGTGACCAGTTTGACAGAGAAGACGGTCAGGCCGGTCAACAACAGCCCGCACGAAGTCCACATGGCGCTTTGGACATAGGGTGAGGAAAGGGGGACGTTCCAGGTCAGCGAGGCCAGCAGGGCCAGTCCCATCGTCCCCATGCTGAGGCTCGCCACTTGTACGGTTCTCCAGCGATTGAGGACACCCGTTACATATTCGAGGTAGGGGCCTCGCTTCTTTGGACTTGGCGCACGGCGCACCGCAAGCGTGACTGGAACGAGGTGAGAGAGCGCGCCGACGATTGTTTGCAAAATAAATCCGATCAGTGCCATGTGCGTATAGGCCACAAGATGTAGTGACCCAAAGGGCATGATAGGCGTGGCGCCGAGGTTGTTGGCGGCGACGAGTATGCCGAGCACTAGTGTGATCACCAGGAAAAACGTCGCGACCAGGAGGTGATCCGATGCCGCAGTGCCGTGATGGTTCGAGCGCAGCCAGGTGGTGAACAGATTCAAAGCATAGAGGAGCGCACTGAGCAGCAGCAGACATCCTCCGGCGATCTCGGTCGCCACGGAGGAATTCATGAATCCTGCGATCAGCACCACGAGCCCCAGCGGGAACAGCCACATGACGATGCGGGCGAGCCGGGGGCTGTAGAGCGGCGCGTTCAACACCGTCGGCAGCAGATTATGCATCGTGCCGACGATGGCCAGAGTAATAAAGCCGAGCAGATTGAGGTGAATATGGGCGAGTCGAATATAGCCGAACGATTCTGGCGCCCAGGCGAAGGCCATGGCTTCTCCGCAGGCCAACCCGCCGAAGAGCGCCAGCACAGCCAGCGCGTAATACCAGAGGTTCAGCGGAGGGGCGTTGAGGCTTTGCCTGGCTTGCAGCCAGGTGTCGCGCGCAATCCAGAGAAACGATGCCACGACAAAGAGTCCGCTGATGCCGATCATCGGATAGTTATGGAGTCCGAATCCCACGACCATGCCGATCGCGCTGCCGTTGATCGTCAAAAATAGGAGCGGATGCGACTCGCGCTGGGTGCGGCCGGTCAGGAGGAGTGGCGAGATAAAGATGAGCGCCGCACCTAGAATCATTTGCGCCACGCCGCCCACGAGGGCCGCATGCACATGGGCATGGCGGATCCAGTGAGGTAGCGGCGTGCCTCGCACCAGGCCGACCAGGATCGCGAGCCCAACGAGCGACGCCAGCATGAGCCATGAGAATCCGGTCAGAAGGAAAGTGAGCGGCCGTCCAGGCAGTCGAGACATTGCCGCTCCCTATGCTTCGAGAAAGTAAAAATGATTGGTCGGGCCGGTGCCATGCCCAATGGCAAGGCTATGGCGGATTGTCTCTGTGAGGTAGGCCTTGGCAGCCTGTACGGCGTCTGTTACTGCCTTGCCGCGGGCCAGCTGGGCTGCGAGGGCTGAAGCGAAGGTGCAGCCTGTACCGTGCGTATGCGGCGTATCGATGAACTCACCCTTATAGATATTGAAGAACCGGCCGTCGTAGAGCAGGTCGGTGGCACGCTCGGTCAGCAGATGGCCGCCCTTGATGAGGACATACTTGGGGCCGAAGCCGTGGATGATTTTCGCCGCGCGCTTCGCATCGGCCAAGTTGCCGATGGCCAGGCCGGAGAGCTGCTGAGCTTCATGAATGTTTGGCGTGACGACGAGGGCCAGGGGGAACAGCAGTTTCTTCAGCGCCTCAATCGCATCCGGTTTCAACAGCGCCCGCCCTGATTTAGAAACCATCACTGGGTCAACGACCAGATTCGCCGCTTTTTGGATGGTGAGTATTTTTGCCACAAGCTCAACAACCGGTGTGGAAGACAGCATGCCAGTTTTGACGGCGGAGACGTCGAAGTCGTCGAAGACGGCATCGAGCTGTGCGGCAATGATGGAGGTTGGCAACTCGAACACATCGGTTACGTCTTCCGTATTCTGCGCCGTCACGGCGGTGATCACCGACATGGCGAAGGTGCCGTTGGCCGACATCGACTTGAGGTCCGCCTGAATGCCGGCGCCGCCGCCGGAGTCGGAGCCGGCGATGGTGAGAACTTGAGGTACGGTGCGAGAAGCCATGGGTGTTCCGATTCGTTAAGGAGTCACTGTGGTGGTGGGCGCTACGGTCGATGGTTCAATCGTCAGACCTTCGATTACAAATGCGGCATCGCGCCGCGGGGATTTCTCATGAAAGGCGAACGTGAATTGTGAGGCCGCTGGCTGATCGGCCGGCGCCGAAAAGGTTAGCACGGCCCGATCTTTCTCGCGCGGCGAGAGTTCCATGCCTCTGGTGCAGAGGCTTTCGCGATTGCCTTCCACACTTTGCAGCCATTGTCCGCCTCGTTCGTCTTTCAGCAGCGTATCCTGTAAAAGGCAGAGCAGTTTTACATCGCGTGGCGACCGGTTTTCAATCGTCAGATCCATGCGGATTTGATTGTCTTGCCGGCTCATCGTTCGCACCACCAACTCATAGTATTCGTTTCGATGGAACCCCAATCCCTCCGGGGTCACCGGTCCTTTCGGAGGCTCCGCCTTCACGACCGGGGGCGCATTGGCGTCTTTGACCATTTCGGCCAGCGGTCCGATTTTTGGGAGGGTGCCGCGGGCAGCCCCAATGGCCTGTGCATTCGACGGGCTGAGGAGCTTAGCCGTGACCAAAATGCCATCTGGCGAGTCAATGTATGATCCCACGACGAACACATCGGCCCGAATGGCCTTGGCCATGCTCTTCAGTATTTTGGGAGATGTCGAATCGATGAGGGTAATGTGCCGCTTTTTTAATGTCGAGCTGACGAGCTTGTGCTCCACCACTTGCACATCTCCGGCGACGAGAAGTTGGGTGCCGAGTTCTTCTGCTAGAAATTGTCCGATCGGCGTGACGACGCCTTTGGAGTCCGTGAAGTCCACAATGGCCAGCCGTTCCTTCTTGGCCTTCAGGGATTCGGCAATCACGCCCTCCGCCAGGGCCTTGAGAGTTTCTTCATAGGTGCCCGCCGCCAGCGCATGGCCGGAAAGCAGGAGGCAGGACAGCAACGCCGATATGGTAAGGAATCGTCTGATCATGCGAGTGGGGGCCATTATACTCGCGTTGAAATCAGTGTCTAGAGCGCTTTTGTTACGAGCGTTTGGAGAATGTTTCACACCGGCCACTGTTCTTCATTCCAGGCCATGTCCCAGAACATCCATTCGTAGCGCGAGCTGATGAGGAAGGATTCTTCCATCCGGCGCTTCTCTTCCACTCCTGCGGTCTTGGCCCACTGATCGACTTTCTTTCGCATCCATTGCTGGACTTCGGCGAATTCCGGCGAGGCGTAGAGCATGAGCCAGTTGCGATAGGGGTGGTTCTTCTTGGGCGGTCCATTTTTTAGAAGATGCTGGCCGACGACGCAGTAGATCCAGGCGCAGGGGAGGGCGACGACGGCAATCTCCACGGCCGATCCGGTATGGGCAACGCTGAGCATGTGGCGGGTATAGGCATAGTTAGTCGGGGCCATGGGGACAGAGGTCATTTGCCTGGCCGTCATCTTCCATTGTTTGCCGTAGCTTTCGTGGAGGCTGCGTTCGACGACGATGGTCTCTTCAGCCAGCTTCGCGAAGCGGAGTGCGCTTTCTGAATCCGGTGCGTTGACAGCGCCAGCGGCGAACAGGCGCGCGAGGTCGCCGAGAAACCGAGCGTCCTGCAGAATGTAGTATTTGAACTTCCGCTCTGGCAGCGTGCCGTTTCCTAGGGCTATGACGAAAGGATGGGTCAGCTGGGCCTCCCAAATCGGTTGAGCCAGCTTGCGGAGATGGTTTGAAAACGACATGGCAGCTCCTGATGCGAGGGGGGTGGCTTACGGGATGGGCAGCCAGGGGCGTGGCAGCCGATTGATGCCGTTCAATGCGGCGACTTTATAACATTCGGCCAGAGTGGGATAGTTGAAGACGGTATCGATGAAGTAATCGATTTTTCCATGGTAGGCCATGACGGCCTGTCCGATGTGGACCAATTCGGTCGCGCCGTTCCCGATGATATGGACCCCAAGAAGCTCTCTGGTCTTCCGATGAAAGAGCAGCTTCAGCATGCCGGTCTCATCGCCGATAATCTGCCCCCTGGCGATCTCACGATACCGCGCGATGCCCACTCCAAATGGGATGCCGGCATGGGTGAGGTCTTCGGCGGTGCGGCCTACCATGGAAATTTCAGGGATCGAATAGATGCCATAGGGAAGGAGCGCGGTGTCTGTCCGATCCGGCTGGCCGAAGGCATGGCACGCGGCATGGCGGCCTTGCTGCATCGATGTGGAGGCGAGCGCGGGAAAGCCGATGACGTCGCCCGCGGCGTAGATATGCGGAACAGCGGTTTGAAAGTGCGTATTGACGGCCAGCCGTCCGCGGCTGTCCGGCGTGAGACCGATGCGTTCGAGCTGAAGTTCGCGAGTGGCTCCGACCCGCCCGATCGCATACATCAAGGTGCTGGTCGACAGGGGGGCGGCGTTTTGCAAGGTCACGGTCACCTGTCCGTCCGGTTCCTTCTGAATGCCGACAACCTCTTCCTCGTGATACAGGGTGACGCCGATCTCCTTCATTTGCCGCTGCAGCTCCTCAATGATTTCCGTATCCACGAATTCGAGCAGCCGAGGCCGCTTGTCGATGAGCGTCACCGGCACGCCGAGCATGGCGAGCATCGAGGCGTATTCTGTGCCGATCACGCCTCCGCCGACGATCACGATGGACTGCGGAATTTGTTTCAAGGCGAGGAGCCCGTCGGTGTCGATGATGGAGGTTGTGTCGAACGGGATCTCGGGCGGCCTGGCCGGGGTGGTGCCGACGGCGATGACGATGAAGTGGGCGGTATGTTCGACGGTCTCGGAGCCCTGACGCACGCACAGCCGGTGTGGGTCTATGAAGCTGGCGGTGCCGTAGATGATATCGATGGAGTTGCGCCGCAGCTGATTCTGGACGGTCTGGATTTCATTCGTTTTGACATGGGTGGTCCGGAAGACCAGATCTTCGACCGTGATCCGGTCTTTCACGCGATAGCCCGCTCCGTAGAGGGTGCGTTGCTGAAAACCGGATAGATAGAGGACGGCTTCGCGGAACGATTTGCTGGGGATGGTGCCGGTGTTGATGCACACGCCGCCGACGGCGGCGTTGCGCTCGATGATGCCGACTTTCTTGCCGAGTTTGGCCGCTTGCACGGCGGCTTTTTGCCCGGCGGGGCCGGTGCCGATGACCAGGAGATCGTAGTTCGCCATGTTAGCCGGTGGTGACCAGGGTGCGGGCGAATGTGAAGGCTTCGTCGAGATCGGGAAGCTGAGCGAGCTCCGGAGTGATTTGCAAATAGCGAATCACATTCTGTGCATCGACGACCATGACGGCTCTGGTTAGGAAATAAGGCTCGCGCAGGAAAAGACCATGGGCCTTGCCGAAATCGGCGCCGCGGTAGTCGGAGAGAAACGTGACGTTGCGAATCTTGGCCTCTTCCGCAAAGCGCTTTTGGGCGAAGGGGGTGTCGATGCTCACGGTGATGAGCTCGACCATCTTGTCCAGGCCGCGGTTTTTTTCGCTGAGCTGATGAGTCTGTTGTTCGCAGACTTTCGTGTCGATCGAAGGGACGACGCTGATGATGCGGACCTTTCCGGATCCGGCGGTCTGGGCGATATTGACCAGGGTGAGGTCTCGACCCGTCAGTTTCACGTCCCGCAATTGATCTCCGACTTTGATGCCGGTGCCGGACAGCATTAAGGGGCTGCCTTTGAAGAGGACAGAATGGCCCTCCCCGGCGGCGACCGTGCCGTCGGCGACAGGCAAATCCTTATAGGCAAATCCTGAGTCCAGAAGCCGGCCGGAGCTTCCGCAACCGGCGAGTCCGCTGGTCAGGAGCACAGTGATCGTAAGCGCGTGAAGGTTGCGTCGTATCATCGGGCGCTCCATCGTGGTGTGGGGAAGATAGACAATGGGGAAATTATATCCTGCCGTTGTCGAACGCTCAAGGTTGGAGAAACGACAGGAGCGTTGCATTCACGAGGTCCGGCTGTTCCCATTGAGGAATATGGCCGGCCTTGGGGATGACGGTGAATGTCGATTGCGGAATGAGGCTGTGCAGGAGTGCGCCGGCCTTCGTGGGGAATACGCGGTCTTCTTCACCCCAGAGAATCAGAGTGGGATGAGAAATTGTATCGATGCGCGGTGCATAGCGCTCTTCCCATGCCGGCAGATTGGCGCCCACAGTCAACAGCGGTTTGATCAGCCCCGGGCGCTGGCGATTCCTATTCGATCGTTCAAGGACTGCCGGAGTGAGCAAGCGGTGATCGTAGACGATCTCTTTGAGGATCTTGTCGGTCATGAGGCCGCCGAACAGCCAGTTCCCGAACGAGACGAGCCAGGAGGGCGTGCTGGTGGTCAGCGCGCGCTTGATCGAGGGATTGGCCAAATGTTCCATGACCTGCGGCGGGAGCCCGCTGATTAGCACCAGCTTCGAGACCCGGTCTGGATGATCTAACGCCATGCCGATGGCGAGCCCTGCGCCCATGGAATTGCCTGCCAGTGAGGCCTGGCGGATGTGCAGGGCATCCAGGAATCCCACCAGAAATTGCAGCATCTCTTCCGGTGTATAGGCGATGTCCGGTTTATCGGAGAGGCCCGATCCTGGGAGATCCGGGGTAATGACCCGGACGTGCGGTTCGAGCGCCGCCTGCTGATGTTCCCACTGCCACATCGATCCGCCGAATCCGTGGATCAAGACCACGGGCGGGCCGGTGCCTCGGTCGAGGTAGGCGATGCGCTGGCCATTGACGGTGACGCTGTTGACGGGCAGGTGTTCGACGGCCTCGAACCAGATCGGCAAGGTGTCGGGTGTGGCGCAGGAGGTAGCGAGCATGCAGAAAATCCCACCGGCGATGATGCGAAGGAAGGCCTGCACAGACGACCCCGGATGTGGATGCAGCCGATCGGTTTATTCCAACTGGATGACGGTCTCGTCGGTCTTCACGTTATCGCCTTCCGCCGCGAGGATGGCCGAGACCTTGCCGTCGATCGGCGCGGGAACCCGGCTTTCCATTTTCATGGCCTCAATGATCAGGAGGGGATCGCCGGCTTTTACGTGATCGTCTTGCGCAACGAGGATTTTCACGACGCGTCCGGGCATCGGCGGCGCGACATCGCCAGGCTTGACGGGGCGCGGCCGCTTGGGCTTTGAGCTCGCGCCGGTGTCAGGCGCCTCTGGCACGCCGGCGAACACTTCCCGAATCGGCTCCAGCGACACTTCTTGCAGCTTGTCGTTCACGCGGATGTAGTAGGGTTTCCGCCCGTCGACTTTGCGGCCCGAGCCGGAGAGTTTCACGTGGTAGGTTTCACCGTGGACCGTGATGTTGTATTCCATCGGCGCTAAGTGCAGCTCGCCTGCCACAGCGGGCCCTTTAGCCATCGTGGTTTCCAGCGGATCCGGGATCAGCTCGCCTTTTTCGCGAGCCTCGAAAAAATCGCGCGCAATAGCGGGGAAGAGCACGAAGGAGAGGTGGTCTTCCACAGACTTGGCCGATGCCGGCAGCTCCTTCTTGCTGGTTTCCATCTCAGGTTCCAGCCGGTCGGCCGGACGCGTCTTGATCGGTTCTTCATCGCCGATGGCGCGCGCCTGAATATCCCGATCGATCTGGCCGGGCGCGCGGCCATAAAGTCCGAGGAAGTAGTTTTTCGTTTCCGTCGTGATGACCTTGTAGCGTTCGCCGGTCAGCACGTTCAGCGTCGCTTGCGTGCCGACGATCTGGCTGCTTGGCGTCACCAGCGGCGGATAGCCCATGTCTTTTCTAACGCGTGGCACTTCGTCGAGCACTTCGCGCATGCGATCCAGCGCGTCTTGTTCCGTCAACTGCGCGGCCAGGTTCGACAGCATGCCGCCGGGGATTTGCGAGGTCAGAATTTCGGCGTCGACCCCGGTGAAATCGCTTTCAAACTGGCGATACTTGCGGCGCACGGTCCGGAAATGCTCGGTGATCGGCAAGAAGGTGGCCAGATCCAATCCGGTGTCGTAAGGTGTGTTTTTCAAGGACGCCACCAGCGTTTCCGTGGCCGGGTGCGATGTGCCGCCGGCTAAAGGCGACATGGCGGTGTCGAGCATATCGAGCCCGCCGAGGATCGCCATGAGAGCGGACATCGAGGACATGCCGGAGGTGTAGTGGGAGTGCAGATGGATCGGCACCTTCACGGCGCTCTTCAGTTGCTTGATGAGGCGATAGGCTTCCATCGGCTCCAGCAAGCCGGCCATGTCTTTCACACAGAGGGTATCGGTGCCAAGATCTTCCAGTTGCTTGGCCATGCGCACGAAACGGTCCACGGTATGCACGGGACTGACCGTATAGCTGATCGCCGCTTCGACATGCTTGCCGCAGGCTTTGACTTCGCGAATGGCCCGCTCCATGTTTCGGACGTCATTGAGCGCATCGAAGATGCGAAAGACATCGATGCCGTTGGTGGCCGACCGTTCGATGAATTGTTCCAGGACGTCGTCGGCATAATGCCGGTAGCCCACGAGATTTTGTCCGCGCAGCAACATCTGAAGCCGGGTGTTGGGCATGGCCGCCCGCAGCGCCCTCAGCCGTTCCCACGGATCTTCTTTGAGAAAACGCAAGCAGGTATCGAACGTGGCGCCGCCCCATACTTCGAGAGACCAGTATCCGACGGCGTCCAGTTTTTGCGCGATCGGCAGCATGTCCTCGGTGCGCATGCGCGTCGCGAGGAGGGATTGGTGTCCGTCGCGAAGGGCGACATCCGTAATCAGGACCTTGTGTCCTGGGGACGGCTGGAGTTGAACCTCGGGCGGGTTAACCGCCTTCGTGCGCGAGGTGCGCACGACCGGTCCGCGAGTGGGTTTCTTGACCGCCGCTTTCTTCGACTTCGCTGTTTTTCGTGCCGCCATCGTCGTTACGTACCCTTATGAAGTGTGGTGCCCATGTTTGCCGGGTATCTTGGGACGAACCGGTTACAGGCCTTCGTAGGCGGCGATTGCCGCGGAAATCGCCAAGACCAGGTCTTCCGGCGGTTCCTGGTCGTCGTAGTCGTAGAGGTCTTGGTGCGTGTCCAGATATGACGTGTCGAACCGCCCGGCCACGAAGTCTTCTTCCTGCATGATCGCCTTCATAAAGGGGATCGTGGTCTTCACGCCGCGCAGCACATATTCTTCCAGCGAGCGGCGCATGCGGCTGACGGTTTCTTCCCAGGTCCGTCCGCGGACGGTTAGCTTCGCGAGCAACGCGTCATAGTAGGGAGGGACGGTGTAATCTTTGTAGACCGCGCCGTCGATGCGGACGCCGATGCCACCTGGCGAGAGGTAGGCGGTAATGGTGCCGGTACAGGGCATGAAGTTGTTGCGCGGGTCTTCAGCATTGATCCGGCATTGAATGGAATGGCCTTGAATGGTGACGTCCGACTGCTGGATTGGCAGTGGCTTGCCTGAGGCGATGACGATTTGGTTGCGCACAATATCGATCGCGGTAATCTGCTCCGTGACGGTGTGTTCGACCTGAATCCGCGGGTTCATCTCCATGAAATAATAGCGGCCATCCTGGTCGAGCAGGAACTCGACCGTGCCGGCATTGTCGTAGGAAACGGCTTTGGCGATTTTGATGGCCGCTTCTCCCATTTCGGCTCGCAGGGCTGGAGTCAGAATCAGCGACGGGGCGATTTCGATGAGCTTCTGGTGGCGGCGTTGAATCGAACAATCCCGTTCATTCAGATGGATGATATTGCCGTGCTTGTCCGCCAGGATTTGGAATTCAATGTGATGGGGTTGCTCGACATACTTTTCAATGAACACCGCACCGTCGCCGAAGGCGGCGAGCGCTTCGCGGGAGGCCACTTCCATATTCTCGCGCAGTTCGGCGTCTGTTCGGACGACACGGAGCCCGCGCCCGCCGCCGCCGGAGCTGGCTTTAATCATGACGGGATAGCCGGCTGCGTTAGCAAAGGCCAGCGCTTCTTCGATGTCCGTGACACCGCCTTCAGTGCCAGGGACGACCGGGACGCCAATTTTTTTTGCGAGGTCGCGGGCTTTGATTTTGCTGCCCATGGCATTGATGGCGGACGGGGAGGGGCCGATGAAGGTGATCCCCGACGCCTGGCACAGCTCGGCAAATTCCGCATTTTCAGCGAGAAAACCGTACCCTGGATGGATGGCGTCCGCCCCGATTCGCAGAGCCACATCGACGATCTGTTGCTTGTCGAGAAACCCCTTCACCGGCCCGGGGCCGACCTGGTAGGCCTCATCGGCTTTCTTGACGTAGATGCCAGTCGAGTCGGCTTCGGAATAGATCGCGGCCGTGGCGATATTCAGTTCGCGGCAGGCGCGGATGATGCGCATGGCGATTTCGCCGCGATTTGCGACTAAAATTTTCTTAAACATACGAGAACTGGCTTGGGTCACCGCAGACCTCACACAGAGCCGAATCTGGCGCAAGAGAGCGCGTAACCTAGCATAGACGCAAAAGTCCTGTCGAGAGATTGGCAGCGAGAGAAGAACGGATTCAGAATGCTGAAGAGGGAGAACTCTCCCTCTTCAGCATTCGATTATTTGGCTTGGACTAAGAATCCTTTGGAGCGGGCGTTGCCGCCGCCGGCGACGACATCGATGAACGACATGCCGGCTTTCACATCGGGCACGGTGGCTTCGATGGTTGCGTCGTTGACGAAGGTATAGTCGATCTTGGTCGGTCCAGCGGCGCTAAAGGCAACGCCGTGAAAGCATTCTTTGGTTCCGAAATTCTCGCCCGAGATCTTCACTTTTTGCCCAGGCTTGGCCTCGTCCGGTTCCACCTTGAATATTTTGGGGCGCTTGCTTCGATCGCAGACCGGATCGTGCTCGACTTTGTCGGAGCCCGATCCCTTGATGGATTCTGTGCCGTAGAGCGTAAAGCCTGCGCCATCGACGAAGGTGCCGTTATTGTCCTCCGCTACGGCCTGGGTGGATGAGAGTGGAAGGATGGAGAATGAACCGAAGAGTAAGAAGAGCGCGAATAATAACCGGGACTGCATATGGACCTCCTTGATGAAGATCTCGCAGGATGCTGAAAAAGTCCGCCAGCGGCGTTCTCGCATCGCGCCGCGGCTCAACGTACCGGCGGGTACGCCTCGCCGCTGTGCTTCGCTGCGGCCTTGCTGGACAGCCTTTTTGAGCATCCTGCGGTGGTGTGTGGCTTGGCCCCAGGCTGAACGATCTTGGTGCATCGGTGGTATCAATCGGGTTTCCCGCAGTCTGCTAGCGGCTCGGCATGGGCACATAGGTTTCAGCAATGATGGCTTGACCGGGAGCGGACAGGGCAAACTGCGCGAATGCATCGACGAGAGGGTTCGCTTCTTTCTTGGAAAGGAGCAAGACCGGCCGTCGCAGCGGGTAGCGGCCATCTTTGACGGTCGGCGCTTCTGGTTCGATCTTGTCCACTGGGAGGAGCCTGACGGCTACGCCGGTCGAGACGACTGAAAGGCCGGTGCTGAGCGAAATATAGGTGACGGCCGAGAGCGGCGGGAGTGTGCCGACGACCGTTTTCACCGCTTTTTCATCAGAGCCGATGACTTTCGCCGTATCCGAGATCTTCCCGGCAATTCCTAGCTGCGTCTCGAAGGTCTCGCGGATATTTTGGTTGCGTGGGCGATCGATCAATAAAATTCGCGTGTCCGGTCCGCCGACGTCCGCCCAGGTTGAGAATTTTCCAGAGAAGAGCTCGGCGACCTGTTGCGTGGTGATTTCTTTCGTGAAGTTAGAAAGATGCACGAGGATGCCGATTCCGTCCCATCCGATCTGTGTATGGGCCAACGCGGCGTCTTCCGAACCGGTGACGGCGATCTGTGCCTGTCCCGATTTCACCATGTCGATTGGCTTGGAATGATCTTCCCAGAGGAGATCGATATACACCCGCGGGTTGGCTTTTTCAAAGGCGCGCGCCAAGGTTTCAATGGTGTTGTTCTCCGGCCCATTGCCGGCAATGACCAGGCTCCCCGCCACTTCGGCATGAGAGGAGGAGGGGAGGGCCGCAAATCCGATAATGCTCACCCAGCAGGCCAGCAGCAGTCTGACGATCATGCCAGTTCCCTTGTGTTCGAGATGAGACTGAGTCGATATGGGTGCCACCCCGCGCTCATAGCCTAGGAGTCTGCCCCTGGGCCCGATCCAGGATCTGAGGCCGACGTGGCGTTTGGCTGGGGAACATTGCGTTTGGCGTTCAAGGGGGGAAGTTTGGCGAATCGGTCCATGCGTTCGTTGAGCATCGACCCGGCTTTCATTTCCGCAAAGCCCGGCTTATGGTCGCCCTTCACGGTTGAGGCAAAGGAAGAGAGGAGCCGGGAGGAGTCCATCGCTTGGCAGAAGGGGCATTCGGTATCTTCCGGCCGCGCATGCACGGATTGCGTGGCTTCGAAGGTCTTGGTGCATTGCCCGCATCGATACTCGTAGACCGGCATGATCGCGTTTCCTTTCCCTTGGCAGCTCCGCCCAGGCGGGCCATTTCGCACACGGATAAATCTCGGCAAGTCCCCCACCGGTCCCTTGACCGGCCGACGAGCTTTGCCTTATTGTACACAACCATCTTGTTGAACTGCCAGAGCGAATCAGAGGAGGCTGTCGATGTCGGTGTTGATCAGAAAGTACAAAGGGAATAATGGGATGATGCAGGAAGAGCGCATCGATGACGAAGATCGCATTGAACGGTATATGCGGCTTTTCGACAAGGATGATGTGAAGAAGTTGGAAACCGGGGTCAAGGTCGTCATCGAAAAAGACGAATGGATTCTCGTTCCTTAATTCAGTTGCCGGGCGGGATCATCGAATCATTACGTCGGTGATGCCGTCCGGCGCTCTCTTTCCACTGTAGATTGGCCGCCATGATTTATTGGGTCCATATCGCCCGTTCCATTGATCGCGTGACACTCCACAAAGAACGTTGTTCGGAAGTTCCCGCGAACGTCTTCTCCAGCGATTTTTGGGAAGGCGGCTGGTTCGACTATCCGGATAAAGAGCGGGCCCTTCGGGCTATGGAGCAGGCCGGGACTAATGTGCAGCGGCGCTGTGCGCTCTGCCGGCCGTAGCAGGCGGTTCTGAGTCAATCCCTGAACAGCAGACCCGTTCTTCAGCCTTCACATCTCAGCCCTCGCTCAATTCCATGCCTCGATTTGCATTACTCCTGACCACGCTCATTTGGGGAGCGACGTTTCCCGCAACGAAAGCGGCGCTCGATCAGATTCCGCCCTTGTCGTTTCTGTTCTTGAGGTTTCTCCTTGGGACAATTCTCGTAGGATTGTGCCTGTTCTTGATGGCCAGGCCGGTTTCGACCGATCGGGCGGTGCTCCGCGCCAGCGCCATTGCGACGGGATGGCTTTTTCTTGGGTATGTCCTGCAAACCGTGGGGCTGGGGTATACCACGGCGTCGAACTCCGCGTTTATCACGACGCTCTACGTTGTATTTGTGCCGCTCATCTTGCGGCGTTTCGGTTCGCGTTCGTGGCTGGCGGCCGGGATTGCGACCGTCGGCTTGTGGTGTTTGGTCAAGCCGGCCACCAGCGTCAATCTCGGAGACTTGTTAACCCTTGGGTGCGCGGTGGCATTCGCCGCTCACATGGCCTGTTTGGAGCGGTATACGAGAGAGTTGGATGCGACGTCGCTATTCATGTGGCAGTTGGTTGCCATGTCCGGGCTCATGTTGGTAGCCATGGTATGGGAACATCCGACGTTGAGCTCGTTCGAGCCGACGGCGGTTTTAGCGATCGGGCTCGCGGTCACCGGAGTTTTGGCGACACTGGCCTTTGCGGTGCAGATGTGGGCGCAGCAGTTGCTCCCTGCGCAGCAAGTGGCGCTGATCTTTTCGCTTGAACCGGCCTACGCGGCGTGGCTGGCGTGGTATTTTCTCGGGGAGTCGCTCGACTGGCTGGGGTGGGTCGGGAGCGGCTTGATTTTACTCGCGGTGATTATCGGTTCATTAGGGGCGAGTGTGCCTGAACCCGATCACCCGCTTCACGCTTCTCCGGCTGCATGATGAAAGGGGTTTAGCATGGCGCAGAAATTTGGAAACGGCCGGTGGGTGCAGGAAGGATTCTTGGATAATCGGGTCGAGGGGACGGTGGTCGGCCGCATCGCTTTTGCCGTGATCGGATCGGTCGATGTCTACTTGCGCGGCAATTTCAAAGGCGAGATCGCCGGGCAGCTGATTCAGTTCCGCAATCGCCGCTTTGAGGACGACGACGTGGCCGGGCAGGTGATCGGCGATATGGAAAATCCGCAGATCGGCGACGTGAATCTCATGTCTTTCGACCCGCATCCCAATCTGGTGCCGCATCCGTATATCGAGTGGTTTTCTATTCGCAAGAACCACTACCGGTTCGAGCTGGAGCCTGGCGATGCGTGGATTGTGACGGGCGAGGCGGTCGCTGCGCTCGACGCACAGAGTCAGCGTATTCGAGCGCAGCTGGCCGGTCAGATGGTAGTAAAACCGGCTCGCGAAGAGTCCGATTGGGTCTAAGCGGTGAAGATCTGCTTGTGTTTCAGGCCGTGAGCGATTCCTGTTTGCTCTTTCCCTCGCGCACGTAATCAGGCACGTCGCGGATGTCCCACACGAGCCCGACTTTTTCCATCATCTTTAGGCAGTAGTAGGTCATGTCGACTTCCCACCAATAGAATCCCTGCCTCGTTGAGGCGGGATAGTAATGGTGGTTGTTGTGCCAGCCTTCGCCCATCGTAATGAGGGCGAGGATGAAGTTGTTCCGGCTATCGTCGCCGGTCACATAGCGTTGCGAGCCGTAGACGTGCGACAGCGAATTGATCGTGCAGGTGCCATGGATGAGGGCGACGGTCGAGATGAAGAACCCCCAGATCAACATCTGCGGGCCGTTGGTGCCGAGCCCCGGCGCGTAGGTTTCGAGCAATTTCCCCAGGCCGAACATGCCGAATCCCGAAAGGGTTGGAACCAGAATGTCGAACCGGTCGAGGAAGCGAAGCTCCGGGAATTTCGCAAAATCCTGAATGCTTTTCAGGCGCGGCGCAAAATGGGTTTGCGAGGTAAACCACCCCATATGGGACCAGAGAAACCCGCCGTGACGGGGAGAATGCACGTCGTCCGGCGTATCCGAGGCGATGTGGTGATGCCGGTGATGCCCGGCCCACCAGAGCGGACCGCGTTGGGCGCAAGAGCCTCCCAGCACCGCGAAGGCAAATTGCACGGCGCGCGAGGTCTTAAACGTCCGGTGGGAAAAATAGCGGTGATACCAGCCAGTGATGGCAAACATGCGGAGGTAATAAAACGCCACGGCGACGGCGACAGCGGTCCAGCTCCAGCCGACCCAGATGACGCCGAGACACATCAGATGCACCGCGATCAACGGAATGCAGCGGATCCAGTCCATCTTCGGCACGCCGTCCGTTTTCATCTGTTCCAAACCCGCCCAGGAATCGAACCAGCGAAGGACGGTCAGCCACAGCTCCTGACCTCGGGTCGGTTGTGTCGGTTGCAAGGTGCTCACGTCGGACATTCGCTACCTCCAGGTCAGGGATGCTGTGGCATGGTCAACGGGATGCCATGCAGGTGAAGGTGGATCCCGATTCTACTCGTCATGATCGGGGCACTTGAGGAAATCTGAACGGGCAGGCCGCCGATGTTGGATATCCCGCTTGTGCTAACAGAGGCCAACTTGATATCAGATGATCATTATACATGGACTGGTAAAAAAGGAAATAGTCGGCGCTTCTCTTCAATGTCAGCTTGCCCAGATTCTCGCGAGACTCGCTCCAGTACTCGACCTCTGCATCGCCAATTCGTGTTCTCATTGGGGCCGCGTTGCCAGAGGTTGTGCGGATCGGCAAAGAACACCTGGATGGCGAGTCCCTGGACCAGACGGTCATGTTCGGCCATCTCTTTGCCCCGATCATAGGTCAGCGTCTTGCGAAGTGGGGCGGGTACATGCCGGAGTGTCTTTGTGAATCCCTCTCGGGCACTCACCGTATCCGTCCCCTCCATGCGTGCTAGGAGGACCAGGCGGGGCGTTCGCTCCACCAAGGTGCCAACACCGAGCCGTTTCGGCTCCCTTTGAGGCGGTCGCCTTCCCAGTGGCTCGGCACCGTTCGTGCGTTGATTTCGACCGGGCGCGCAGCAATTGACGTCATGGTCGGGATGTGGTCGCGTCGATCCGTCCCTCGCGCTCGAGGGCGGCGCGCCTTGCGCGCCTGACGCAGCGTGCCACGTGGCAGCACATACAAGGCCGCGTAGATGGTTTCCGTCGAGGCGTATAGCCGTTCGTTCGCACGGCAACACCTTAGCCCAACCGGGCTTGTCGTATTGCACTTAGAGTTAGCACTCAAGAAGCCATTGCTGATAAATATGGATTTTCCAATGTGGGTTTAGATAGCGCAGATAATTGTGTCTACCTTGCCCCCAATCAAGTAAATTTACAGATGGCGTAAGAGCGCCACTCTGAGTTGCAATTTGCGGAGACAGGTGATATTGCCTAATAATTAATCATGCTAAGTACGTTTTAATGCGGCAATTGCTCAACGGCTGTGCCGAAGGAGGTGCAAAGTGCCAAAATTACATGTTTTTTTACTTAGTATTTTAATATTTTTTATGTGGTCTGTGGCCGCCATAGCAGAGGGCAACTGCCCAGTAGGAATGGTACCCATTGGCGGCGGTGGCTGCATGCCCATTCCATCGGGGCCAGCGACAAATAATCAAGACTTGGTAGAACAACTGAAAGGACCTGTCTTTGTGGATCCCTTAGAGAAGTACAAGAAGTATGGGAAGATAGACAGCTTTATTGCGGTTGCATGGCATCCACATGCAAACGAAGTATGGGTGGTTCGCCGTAATCCGATCTCACTCAAAGATGCCGAAGCGCGCGTGCTTACCGCATGCAATAAAGCCATGGGCGGTAATTGCAGCATTGCGGCATCGGGGGGAGGGATATCAGTGGTTGTGTTATACATTGACGATATACTAACGGATGTCACTTGGGATGAGTCTTATACAAATGCGTTACGCAAAGCCAAGGAGAAGAATAATTGTAGCAATGAGGATTGGAACACCAAATGCAAACCTAAGGCTTATAGCAACTTGGAAAAAATAATTGATCCGAAGGAAATTGAGTTTAAAGGAGATACTACAGAAAGCGATTTCCCTACAGGCAAGGTGACTAGGCGCTAGGCGCACGTTTGTGATGGTTGCTTTTGTAGTGCCCCCCATAAATCAAGCCACCTGGGTTTATTTCTGGGGAGCACTACACTTGGTTGTATTTGACACCCTTGCCTGTGCGTCTCTAGAATGCGCGCCTTATGAATGACCGATTTCTCAAAGCCTGCCGGCGCGAGCCGGTCGATTGCACGCCGGTGTGGTTCATGCGCCAGGCTGGGCGGTACATGGCTGAATATCGCGCATTGCGGGCCAAGCATTCTATGCTGGATTTGTGCAAGACGCCTGAACTGGCCGCGCAAGTCACCCTGCAGCCGATCGATCGCTTTCCGCTCGATGCCGCTATTATTTTTGCCGACATCCTTCTGCCCTTGGAACCGATGGGGCTGAGCCTGGAGTTTGCCGAAGGGGAAGGGCCGGTGATTCACAATCCGGTCCGAGACCGTGCGGCGGTTGAGCGATTGAAAGTCGTGGACGGCAGTGAACTGGACTATGTCGCCGAAGCGATTCGACAGGCGCGCCGCGCATTAAATGGACGTGTGCCGCTTATCGGATTTGCCGGCGCGCCGTTTACGCTGGCGAGTTATGCGATTGAGGGCGGTGGATCGCGGAACTATCTCTATACCAAGCAGATGATGTACAGCGATCCCGCAAGCTGGCACAAGCTCATGGACAAGTTCGCGCGGGTGATTACCGGCTATCTCCGCCGCCAGATCCAGGCCGGGGCGCAAGCGATTCAATTGTTCGACAGCTGGGTCGGCTGCCTGTCGGCGGGGGATTACGCCGAGTATGTGAAACCTCACGTGCAATTGATTTTCGAGGGGCTCAAGT
This sequence comes from Nitrospira sp., assembly GCA_022226955.1. Taxonomy (NCBI): domain Bacteria; kingdom Pseudomonadati; phylum Nitrospirota; class Nitrospiria; order Nitrospirales; family Nitrospiraceae; genus Nitrospira; species Nitrospira sp. The sequence continues at coordinate 1,432,588 of CP092079.1, read as the reverse complement.
ACGAGGGCGTTCCGCTCATCCACTTCGGCACTGGCACCACGGCGATTCTTCGGCAGATGCGCGAAGCGGGCGGCGATGTGATCGGCGTCGATTGGCGCATCCATCTTGATGAAGCCTGGGCGATGATCGGACATGATCGCGCGGTACAGGGGAATCTCGATCCGCTGGTCCTGCATGCCCCGCTGCATGAAATCGAACGCCGGGTGGAAGACATTTTGCGGCGGGCCGGCAACCGGCCAGGACATATATTCAATCTCGGTCACGGCATCCTTCCGACGACTCCGGTCGATCATGTGGCGGCGACGATCGACATGATCCACAAACTCAGCCAACGCTAATCCAGAGTCATCTCATGGCGGATGCAAACGGTCCGGTCGCGGTTCTGCTCATGGCGATGGGAGGACCCGACTCCCTCGATAACGTCGAGCCGTTCCTGCTGGATGTCCGCGGCGGGCGTCCGACTCCTCCTGAACTGGTCGAGGAAATTCGCGCGCGCTATCGCGCCACCGGCGGAAAGTCGCCCGCGCCCGGCATTACGCAAGAGGTTGCCAAGAAGCTCGAACGGCGATTGAACGAGTCTGAATCTGGACAGTTTCGGGTCTATGTCGGATTGCGGCATTGGCATCCCTTTATCAAGGAGACCTATGCCGAGTTGCTCGCCGATGCGCCTGGACAGGTCATTGGCCTCTGCATGGCGCCGCAGCAATCTTCGCTGAGCACCGGGGCCTATCGCAAAAAAGTGGAAGAAGCGCGAGCGGCTCTTCAAAGCGCCTGCGCGGTGAGTTATGTGGGGAGCTGGAACCGGCATCCTCAACTGATTGCCGCGATGGTCGAGAATATCCGGCAAGGGCTGCTGAAGTTTCCCGCCGACCTTCGCGCGCAGGTGCCGATTCTCTTCACGGCTCACAGCCTGCCGGAGCGGATTGTGGCCATGAACGATCCCTATCCCGATGAAGTGACAGGCACGGTCGAGGCCATTACGGCCCGCTTAGGCCAGCAGCCGTCGCGGTTCGCTTATCAGAGTCAGGGGCGGTCGAGCGAACCCTGGTTGGGGCCGACGGTGGAGTCTGCGCTGGACGCGCTGCACCGGGACGGCCATCGGCATGTACTGGTCGCTCCCATCGGCTTCATTTGCGATCATGTGGAAACGCTGTTCGATATCGATATTGAGCTGAAGCAGCGGGCGGCGAACCTGGGGATGCAGCTGGAGCGGATGCCCATGCTCAACGCCGATTCGGCACTGATCGAGACTCTGGTATCGGTCATCGATGCGCATCAATCCTCACTGGCCAGTCATCCGTGACCGCTCCACGCACAATCGTCATCGTCGGCGGCGGCATCTCGGGGCTGGCCACGGCGTTCTCTCTTCAGGAGCGAGCTACCGCAGCCGGACAGTCTATTCGCTGCGTCCTGTTGGAGGCTGGATCGTCCTGGGGCGGCAAGATCGTCACGCATCGTATCGGCGAGCTGACCACCGAAGCCGGGCCGGATTCATTCCTCTCGCAAAAGCCGGCGGCGCTTGAGCTCTGTCGGAAGCTCGGCCTGACCGATCAACTGATCAATACCAATGACACCGCGAAGCGGGCGTTTGTCCTCTCGCGTGGGCGGCTGCATGAATTGCCCGAAGGGCTCATCACCTTCGTGCCGAAACAGCTGGGGCCGTTTCTCCGGAGCGGTCTGCTGAGTTGGTCTGGGCTGGCGCGTATGGGGCTGGATGTGGTGGTGCCGCGCGGTCCTTCTGATGGCGATGAATCGCTCGCGTCGTTTTTTCGGCGTCGGTTCGGGTCGCAGGCCTTCGAGCGTGTGCTGGAGCCGCTCATGGCTGGAATTTATGCCGGCGATGCGGAGCAGATGAGTGTGAAGGCCACGTTCCCTCGCTTTGTTGAGTTAGAGCAGGAGTACGGCAGCATTATTCGTGGCATGATGGCGGCCAAGAAAAAACAGCCACCTGCTCCGGTCGGCGGAGCCAAACGTACCATGTTCGTCAGTTTGCGCAATGGGCTGGGCGATCTGGTAACGGCGTTGACGGCGCGGCTCGCGCAGCAAGGCGTGGAATTACGCGCCAACTGCCAGGTCGAGGCGTTGCGAGTGCGGTCTCATCAGCTCGGCCGCTGGATGTACGATCTCATTCTCAATGATGGGTCGGCGCTCTCAGCGGAGGCGCTGGTTCTAGCAACACCGGCCTATGTGTCGGCTGAGCTGCTGCGTCCATTGACGCCAATTGCCGGCGGATTGCTGGATCTCATTCCCTATGCGTCGACTGCGACGGTCGCGATGGCTTTTCCGGCGCAGGCCGTCGCGGGTCTGGTGGAAGGGTTCGGTTTTATTGTCCCGCGCGCGGAGGCTCGGGATCTGATTGCGGCAACCTGGACATCGCTGAAGTGGCCTCATCGGGCGCCGGCCGGTCAGGTGTTGGTGCGCTGTTATGTCGGCGGAGTGGGACGGGAGGCGATTCTGAAACTCAGCGACGAGCAACTGGTTGCGAAGATCCGCGCGGATCTCGCCGCGCTCTGCGGTATTACGGCCGAGCCGGGCTATGTCGAAGTGAATCGCTGGTGGAAGGCGATGCCGCAATATACGCTGGGGCATCTCGACCGGCTGGCACAACTCGATGCCGCCTTAAGCCGGTACGGCGGGTTAGTGCTGACGGGAGCAGCCTATCGCGGCGTGGGCATTCCCGATTGTATTCGCGATGGCGCCATTGCGGCGGAAAAGGTGACTAGTCATCTATTCATGTCCCGCGATGCCGCGTTGTCCGGCTAGGGGCGTGGATAAGTAAGGGCATTGCATCGGACGCGCATGACTCACACTGTTGTAATAGGATAAGGCATATGAAAAACAAGCTGACCATTTTTGATGTAAGCGGGCCGTTTCGCGAGCCACGCGAGCCGGTATTCTCGTACGATTATTCGGTGCAGCGTGCGAATTGGGCGACCCCGCATGGGATTCGGGTCAAGGTGTCGATTCCCGATGAGCTCGATGTGCTGCGGGAGCGGTTGCTTGGGCCAGTGACTGGGTCTCCTGGACAGCAACTGGTGATCGGGAAAGTGCTGTCTCGCACCATCGCCGACTGGAAAGTGAAGGTGGCCGATGCGGAAGGGATGATGGTGGAGCGGCGTGACGTCATGCTCGCGCCATTCGTCGGCCCGCTGAGCCATCTGTTTCAAAAAATTGAAGGGTTGTTCGAGCAGGAGAAGGCCGCGGTGCGGGAAGAAATCAGGAAACGGGTCGGGTTATAGCGGCGTGCTCCCCGCCCTCTATGCACACAGATGTTTAGAAAATGGATCGATACCGCTTGGAGTGGACGCCAGAATCGTCCGTGTAACCCAGTGAGCCTTTATCCGGCGCGCCGGTATCGCTGAGGTCGATCCGGTAGTGGCCGCGCACTTCTTCCATCGTCACCTCAAATGGAATCGCTCGCGGGATGAGTGTGCCGGGTGCATGGGCGCCGAGCGCCAACGTCTTGAGCGCTTCCGGTACGGCATATTGCTTGTCGGAAAATACATAGATGTCGGCGATCGCATGATCGCCGAGCTGGTGCCCCGGTGTCGTCGCCGGAATATGATCGCTCAGCGTGCCGGCCAGTCGTTCGTTCTTCAGCTGCCGTAAGAGCCCGGCCACTTGGCTGTCGGTGGCTTCCGGCGGGACCACAAGCGCGACGAGGTTGATGTCTGGGATGCTGGCCTGGACTTTGTAAATGACCGGTGTCGCTTCGGGATCTTCCACGACCGATACGGTAGGCCCTTCCGTCCCGGTTGCTTGTTTGTTGCGCGAGCTAGGCACGATTAAGGCCACAAACAGCCAGAGCCCTAGCAAGATGGCGAAGACCACTACGAGCGGGTGGGCGCCGGCGCGTTGGCCTTCTCGGTAGGGGCTTTGTTCATCGCTCATGAAGGAAGATCCTTTGTCTCGATCAGTGAGTCCGGCTGTATCGCGGCTTCGCGAAGCCGCTGCTTGGCCTGCTCCCAGAGTCCGTCCAATTCGGCCGCGGTCATGCCAGAGAGCGAACGTTGTTGTTCGGCCGCCTGGGCTTCCACGAGAATGAACCGGTCTGCAAACCGGTTGGTGGACAGCCGCAGCGCGTCTTCGGGATTGACCTTGAGAAACCGGGCCAGGTTGACGAGAGAAAAGAGAAGATCGCCGAGCTCGCCCACGACGTCGTCATGGCGTGCGGCGGATGGGGATGAGGCCTCTGCCGCGAGGGCGGCTTGCAGCTCGCCAGTTTCCTCCGCAATCTTGTTGAAGACGTCGGCCAGCCCCGTGGCATCGTGCGACCAGTCGAACCCTACCCGCGACGCGCGGGCTTGCACTTGATAGGCGCGGAGCAACGCGGGGAGCGCTTTGGGGACGCCGTCTAAGGCGGACTGCGCACCGCCGGCCGCCTGGCGTTCGGCCCGCTTGATCTCTTCCCACTGGCTTAGGACTTGTTCGCCATTGGCTGGCTTCTTCGCCGCCGCGTCCTGGCCGCCGAACACATGCGGGTGCCGCCGCACGAGTTTCGCGGCGAGTTGATCGACGACATCGTCGATCGTGAAGGTGCCGGCTTCGGCGGCAATCTGACTGTGAAACACGACTTGAAGCAGGACATCGCCGAGCTCTTCCTTGAGCTTGGTCATGTCTTGGTGGTCGATCGTCTCCAGGACTTCGTAGGCCTCTTCCAGCAGATAGGGCTTCAGCGATTCGTGCGTTTGCTTCCGATCCCATGGGCATCCGTTCGGGGCCCGAAGTGCCGCCATAAGATCGATCAATTGTGAAAAACGTTCAGACATACCGTCCTCTGTTGAGGGCCCACTCTATACTGACAGGAACAACGGCTTCAACGGTTGTCTGCGGCTTGCGAGCTCCGGGAGCCTGTGGTAGGGTACCGCGCACGGATTCATTGTTGATTCAGCGTTATTGAGCGAGGAATTATGGCGGAGCAGGAAGAAGGATTTGTCGTTCGAGACCGGCGTGGCGGGGGCAGCGAGGCCGCCGCGAAAGCTGCCGATCCAAGCGATTCGCACAAGCCGGCGCTGTCGGAGCCGGATGCGGCGCAGCAGGCGCCTGCCTTCCCTGTGACGTTCTCTTCTTTTGTCATTTCGCTGGGTTCGTCGTCGCTGATGCTGATGGGGGAGACCCTGGACCCACAGCAACAGGCTATTCCCGTCAATCTTCCGCAAGCTAAAGAAATTATCGATTTACTCTCCGTGCTCGAAGAGAAAACCAAAGGGAATCTCACCTCGGAAGAGCAGACGGTCTTACGGGACATGCTCTACGCGCTTCGCATGAAATACGTATCCCTCTCGTCCGGCAAATAGATTCGAGGGGCGCGCTCACCCGTTGTCGGTGGATCCGCTCATGTCGGAACTTTTGAGACGGTCCGCGCATTTCGTTATAGTGGGCTCAGGTGTTTGTGTGAACAGGCCTCTGAGCTAAGGCGACCAGCATGCCGGATTCTGAACAGCCACTACATGTGCCGTCCACTGCCGGGCCTGGCAGAATAGAGCGACGCCTGTCTAGCGCAGAGCCATCCGGGGCTGCCGACTCCGGCAAGCCGCCCCGTTCCAGCGAGCCTGAGCGCAAAGCGCCCCATCTCCGTCCGGTCTGGATCGTCCTCATTTTACTCATTCCCAGTCTGGCGCTGACCTTCTACTATTCACAAATGGCGGTTCCCGGCGGGGGGGAAGCCGATTCGTTTCTGCCGACAACGAGTTATGCCTTTGTCCTGCTCCTTCTGAATCTCGATTTGATCGGCTTCGTCGTGCTGACGTTGCTGCTCTCGCGCAACCTGATCAAAGCCTATTTTGAGCGGCGGCACCGGCTGATGGGGTCGGGATTTCGCACGAAACTCATCGCGGCCTTCATCGGCTTTTCGCTGATCCCGACGATTTTGCTGGCGATCGTGGCGAGTGGATTAGTCACCAAAGCGGTCGATGTCTGGTTCAGCGATCAGATCGACCGGGTGATGAAGGATTCGTACGAAGTGGCGCGCATGCAGCATGCCGGGCATATCGCGCTCGCGGTCAATAGCGCGCGCGCCATTGGGCAGGAACTGTTTCGCGAGGACATGCTGATATCCGAGCAGCGCGACTTATTGATCGCGGCGATGGCGCGCAAGCGGATGGAGTATGGCGTGGCGGGCATCGAGGTGTTTTCATCGAAGATGGAGACGCTGACCAAAGCGCTCGATGCGGACATTCCCGCCGGAGTGCTGGATCTTCCAGTCAGTCAGCTGGTGCTGCAAGTCATCAACGGGAAGCAGGAGTTCACTTCGGTGCAGGAGGCGCAGACTGGTCGGCTAGTGCGGGCCGGGGTGCCGGTCGCAGCTGGGAATAATCTCGGCGAACTGGCCGGAGTCGTCGTTGTCGAGGCCTATGTGCCGGAATCGTTGCTCACGAAGATGGAAGGCATCGGGCGGCAATACGAAGAGTATAAGCAGATCAAGGCGATGAAGAATCCGATCAAGGCCGGCGCCTACCTTTTTGTGGCGGTTGTGACGGTGATGATTCTCTTCAGCGCCACCTGGTTTGGGTTTTATGTCGCGCGCAGTATTACGGTGCCGATTCAGCGCCTGGCCGAAGCCACCGAGGCGGTGGCGCAAGGGGATCTGTCGGTGAAGATCGAGGCCAAGGCAACGGACGAAATCGGGACGCTGATCGAGTCGTTCAACCGGATGACGGGTGACTTGCAAGGCAGCAAGTTCAAGCTGGAAGATGCCAACCGCTCGCTGCGGCAAACGAACGTCGAACTGGACCGCCGCCGGGCATACATCGAAACCGTGGTGGAGACGATTGCCGCCGGCTTGCTCTCGATTGACCGGAATGGGATCGTCACAACCTTCAATCCTTCGGGAGAGCGGATTCTCGGGCTCGAGGCCGATCGGATTCGCGATCGTCCGGCCAATGAGGTCTTCAAGGAATTCGACCTCGACCTGTTTCAGGCCGTCTACGACCGGATGCAGGCCGATAGCCGGGACGACTGGTCGTTGGAAGGCCAGGTGGATGTGCAGGGGAAGCCGGTGCGGATTCGCCTCAATGGCTCGCGCATGCGAGATGAGGCCAATAAGGATTTGGGGTTCGTGCTGATTTTCGACGACCTGACGGAATTGATCAAGGCGCAGAAAGTCGCGGCCTGGCAGGAAGTCGCCCGCCGGGTGGCGCACGAGATCAAAAACCCGCTCACGCCGATTCAGCTCTCGGCCCAGCGGTTGCGCAAGAAGTTTTTCGAGAAGTCGCCGGATTTCGACAAGATCTTCGACGAGGCTACTAATGTGATTGTGACGGAAGTGGGCAGCTTGAAGCATATGGTGGACGAGTTCTCGAAGTTCGCCCGCCTGCCGGCTCCGCAGATGGCCCGGCAATCGTTGCACGATGTGATCGAGGAGGTGCTCACGCTCTATCGCCCGGCGCACAAGGACATCGAATTCAACGTTGAGCTGGACGAGGACCTTCCGATGCTCAACTTTGACCGTGAGCAATTGAAGCGGGTCTGTGTGAATTTGTTCGACAATGCCATTCAAGCGATGAATCATGCGGGGCGGGTTTGGGTCCGCACGAAGTACGACACGAAGCGCAAACGAGCGGTCGTGAGCGTGGCCGACGAAGGCGTAGGAATTACGCCCGAAGATCAAGAGAAGCTGTTTGTGCCATACTTCACGAGGAAGAAGACCGGAACGGGGCTGGGGCTGGCCATTGTCCGCCGGATCATTACGGATCATGACGGCCAGATTCAGGCTGGCAATAATCAGCCGAAAGGCGCGCTGTTCACGTTCGATTTGCCGGTGTAGGGCGCGAAGGATGAACGCCGGATTGAAACGAGACTCACGGATTACGGGGGACGCATGTCTGCATCGATCTTAGTCGTCGACGACGAAACCGCCATCTTAACGTCCTTGCGCAGCATTCTTGAGGACGAAGGTTATGACGTCACCGTGGCGAGCAGCGGGGCCGAAGCGCTGAAGCTGTATACGACCGATCCGCCCGATCTCATGATGCTGGACATTTGGATGCCAGAATTGGACGGATTGGAGACTCTGAAGCGGGTGAAAGGATTTGTGCCGACGGCGCAAGTGATCATGATGTCGGGGCATGGCTCCATCGAGACGGCGGTCAGGGCGATCAAGCTGGGCGCCTACGACTATATTGAAAAGCCGCTGTCGCTGGAGAACGTCACGCTTCGAGTCAAACATGCATTGGATCAATACCGCTTAGAGCAGGAAAACCGGACGCTCAAGACGAAAGTGCTAAAAAAGTTTGAGCTGGTCGGCCAGTCGCCGGTCATGCAGCAGTTGCGGCAATTGATCGAGACCGCTGGCCCGACCAACAGCCGGGTCTTAATCGGCGGCGAAAACGGGACGGGGAAAGAATTAGTCGCCCGTGCGATTCATACCCACAGCGCCAGGGCGGAGCATCCGTTTGTGGCGGTCAACTGTGCGGCCATTCCCGAGACATTGATCGAAAGCGAATTGTTTGGGCATGAGAAGGGGTCGTTTACCGGCGCCACCTCCATGAAGCGGGGGCAGTTCGAGCAGGCCGACGGCGGCACGCTGTTTCTGGATGAGATTGCCGATATGAGTTTGGCCACGCAAGCCAAGGTGTTGCGGGCGCTCCAAGAGCAGCAGTTCACCAGAGTCGGCGGCGGCAAGTTGATGAAAGTGGATGTGCGAGTGTTGGCGGCGTCGAATAAGGATCTGGAAAAAGAAATCGCCAAGGGCACGTTTCGCGAGGACTTGTATTACCGGCTGAATGTCGTGCCGATCATTGTGCCGCCGTTGCGGGAACGTCGCGAGGATATTGCCGCGCTGGTCCGGCATTTTATGAAGATTCATGCCGAGGAGCAGGGCCTGCGCATCAAGGAGGTGACGCCTGAAGCCATGACGGTGTTTCAGCAGTACGAATGGCCTGGCAACATTCGCGAATTGCGCAATCTCATCGAACGGCTGATGATCATGGTGCCGGGGGCGGTGATCGATGCGCCGCAGGCGGGGCTGTCGCTGCAGGGGCGGGGAAGCAGCCAGGGCGCGGCAGCCAGTGCCCAGGGGAACAGCCCGTTACTCACGAAATCCTACGAGTCGCTGCGCGACGCCAGGAATGCATTTGAGAAAGACTATATCGGTCGGAAGTTGCGCGAGCATCACTGGAATATTTCGCGGACGGCCGAAGATCTTCAGATCGAACGCAGCCATCTTCACCGCAAGATTAAGTTGTTGGAAGTAGAGATGCGTCCGGAAGTTTAGTCGGATGCTAAAAAAGCCTGCTAACGGCGTTCTCGCCTCGGATACATTCTGTCAGGGCGATGTTGCCGACTGGGACCGACTAATATCTCAGGATGGTTTTCCAAACACTTGCTTGAGCAGGTCGGTCACGCGAGCGGCGGGGTTCTTCCTGATCGCCTGTTCTTCCTGGCCGAGCATCAGAAACAACCCATCCAATCCTTTTCCCACCACATATTGATCGAGGTCTACGATCTCGGTTTTAGGAAAGGGGATCGACCGAAAATGCTGCACAAGCTCTTTATACTGACGAGTGACGCCGACTTGGTTCATGGCTCGTTCGACATGCGGGCGGAAGGCGGCCGTCAGCTGGGCCGAGGTCTTGGCCTTGAAGTATTCCGTAGCGGCCTGGTCGGAGCCAGACAGAATCTGCTGCGCGTCGGTAAACGTCATCTGGGCGATGACGCCCGCAAAAATATCCGTGGCCTGCGGCGCCGCGCGTTCCGCCGCGCGATTCATGCTCAGCACAAACTCATCGACTTGCGGGCCGAAGCCGAAGACGCGCAGGCCTTTCTCAAACGCCTGCAACTGTTCCGGCATCGAAATCTTGATCGATGAATTCCGGTAGAATCCGTCCGGTTTTCCCGTGAGGGCGGTGGCATGTTCGGTTCCGACGCGCAGGGCCTCTTTGAGTCCGGCGGCGATTTGTTCCTGCGTGAGGCCCGCCGGCGCGGGAAGTCCAAGGAGCTGAAGCGGTTGCTTGAGTTCGGCGCAGGCTGTGAGTGCCAAGAAGCACAGGCCTAGCCAGGGAGTCAGTTGCCGCACAGTCAGTCTCCTTTGTGTAACCGGTGGGAATCGCTCGTCATAGTATAGTGGAGTTGCCGGTTGACTGTCTCTGTCAAGCGCTGGAAAGTCGTCGCCGAAACTCGTGCGTTGACCCTCATGAGACGCTCCGTATAAGATGCGACCCTCTTATGACGACCTATCGCGACTCAGGTGTGGATATCGATGCGGGCGACGAGTTTGTCGACCGCATTAAGCCGCTCGTCCGTTCGACGTTTCGCCCGGAAGTGCTCACGGATCTTGGCGGATTCGGCGGGCTGTTCCGCCTCCAGGCCAAGAAGTATGAAGACCCGGTGCTGGTGTCCGGCACCGACGGGGTCGGCACGAAGCTGCGCGTAGCCTTTCTCATGGACCGGCACGACACGATCGGCATCGATCTTGTGGCGATGTGCGTGAACGATATTGCGGTCAGCGGCGCGGAGCCGCTCTTTTTTCTCGATTACTTTGCCACGGGCAAGCTATCTGTTCCGAAAGCGCAGGAAGTCCTCAAAGGCATTGCCGAAGGTTGCCGCCAGGCCGGCTGCGCGCTCATCGGCGGCGAAACGGCTGAGATGCCGTCGATGTATGGAAACGGAGAGTACGACCTCGCTGGGTTTGCCGTCGGCGTGGTGGACCGGCCGAAGATTATCGATGGCAAGTCGATTGTGCCGGGGGATGTCATCGTTGGACTGGCGTCGTCTGGGCTGCACAGTAACGGTTATTCCCTGGCCAGACGGGTCTTGCTCGAACAGGCCCAGCTCACTGTGACTAGCCGCGTGCCGGAACTCGCGACGACCGTCGGCGACGCCTTGCTGGTGCCGACCAGAATTTATGCCAAACAGATCCTGGATCTCATTCAACATCATCCCATCAAAGGCATCGCGCATATTACTGGCGGCGGGATTACGGAAAATCTGCCGCGTGTCTTTCCTGCCGGTGTGCGGGCGAGGATTCATCGAGATCGCTGGTCCGTGCCACCGATCTGTTCGCTGATCGGCCGGCTGGGTGCCGTCGAGCGTGATGAGATGTATCGCGTCTTCAACATGGGAATTGGATTGATCCTCGTGGTATCTGCTGCCGAGGCCGACGCGGTCATTGCGCGGGCCAAGACGCTGGGCGATCAAGGCTATGTGATCGGTGAAATCGTGGCCGCCACTGATGGCCAGCCATCGGTAGAGTATGTCGGCTAAGCGAACAACTCCGCTGCGAGTGGCCGTCCTGGCGTCCGGACGCGGGTCCAACCTCCAAGCTATCATCGACGGCATCGAAGCCAGCCAGGTCCATGCGACGATCGCCGCCGTCATCAGCAATAAAAAAGACGCCGTGGCGCTTGAACGGGCGAGGAAACACGGACTGAAAGATCTGTTCGTCGATCCCAAGCCGTTCGCCGGCCAGCCCGACAGCCGTGAAGCCTATGACCGGGCGCTCTTGGCCATCTTGCAGCAGCATGACGTCGAATTGGTCTTGCTTGCCGGGTACATGAAAATTGTCACGGCGGTTTTGGTCAACGCCTACGCCAATCGCATGATGAACATCCATCCGTCGCTCCTGCCGTCGTTTCCAGGATTGGATGTGCAGAAGAAAGCCATTGAGTGGGGCTGCAAGCTCGCGGGCTGCACCGTCCATTTTGTCACCGAAGGGGTCGATGAAGGGCCGATCATTCTTCAAGCCGCCGTGCCGATTCTGGACGACGATTCTCCCGAGGCATTGGCCGCGCGGATTTTGGTGCAGGAGCACAAGCTCTATCCCCGCGCCGTGCAACTCTTTGCCGAAGGCCGCTTGCGCGTCGAGGGGCGCCGGGTATTCGTCGAGCAGGGGAAACCGGTCGGGGAGGCCGTCATCGGCCCGTCGTAAAAGTGCCGCTAAGAAAAATACGTTTGCAGGATGCTCAAAAAGATTGTCAGCAAGGCCGCAGCGAGCGAAGGGCCGAAAGCGTACCCGCTGGGGTACGGTGAGGATCTGAGCGAAGCGAGAACGACGCGGGCAATTTTTTTCAGCTTCCTGCTAGAGACTCACGAAGCGGTTGTGTATAATCCGGCTGCGAGAGGATTGCGAGCCACCCTTCCTCCCCGTTCTTCTACCGCAGCATCGAGTGTGCGCGCTGATGCGCAACCAACCCTGCGGGATTCACGGCTCGCGTCTTCAGTTCCGCCAGGTGGGGGGCTAGCTCAGTTGGGAGAGCACTACGTTCGCAACGTAGGGGTCGGGGGTTCAACTCCCCTGCCCTCCACCAATTCCATCGACAACCTCAATTCCTGACAGTATCGGTCACGTGTCTCCGTTGCGGTGAAGCAATATCCGAGCTTCCCGTCCTTCATGATCGGCTCGCACAGAATATCTCCATCCAGGAATTTCCTGAACCTTTGGCGGGCCTGTGACACCTGCCGTGAGAATCGCTCAGGTAGGTCTTCCAATCGCTTACGGACGCACCATTGCCGATGTGCGTTGCTGGATGGAATGAACGTCAACCGTGAGTTGGTCGAAGGCGGTAGATGCTGGTGGTATCGGAAGTATGCGCCGGGGAATGCCAAATTGGAGAAGCTATAGGTGGAAGCGAGGGAGGCTAAGAAAGGGTTGTGGGTTGGCCTTTCTGCTGTACCACTAGGGGAGTGGAGGAAGCGGTAAGGGGGGTGATCAGCTAGGTGAAACCTTCTCTTATTTAATACTTCAGTTATTATACCTACATGTATTTAGTGATTCAAATGTGCTTCCCCCATTAGGGGTAGTGATTTTTAATCTCTCCAAGCGTAGGCTTGTGCCAGTATCCTTTTGATAGATCGCATCTAGCCTAGTCACAGGAGAACAGTCATTAAAAGGATATGACTAGTGGTACTACTCCAGGCACTCTAGTTCCAGCAATGTTTTGCATTGCGCCGGTGTGACGTTCTATTGGTGTCATTTCAAGTAGGTCCAGATCTATGCGAATACTAATGAGCGGATTATCCACCAATATCCTCGCCCTGCTCTTGCCACTGACCCTTCTTAGTTGTAGCGGGGGTAGCGATGCTACGCCGGGGGAAATCCAACAACCTAGCGTGCAAGGGCCTCCACCTTCAGCCGGTCTGATATGGAGACATGGGAATACGCTTTGGCGGGGCCAGACCGATGGGAGTGGGCAGATCTTACTGGCCGATGAGCCCGCTGAGATTACTGCTACGGTGGTTTCTGGCACGAACGTGGTTTATGAGACTCCGCGGGTTCCACCCGTATTTAACGGGAACGACATTTGGGCGGTTAAAACCGATGGAAGTGACCGACATCTTGTTGTGCATGACCCTACTCATGAAATACAGCTCAAGGATGTGATTGAACCCTGGGTGCTGTACACGTATGAATTACATGCCTCTGCTGTTCCTTCGTCACCATCGCTCGCCAGCATTCTCCTTAATGGGGATTCGTCAAGCACTCTCGTGGCAGCCACTGGACAGGGCGACCTGTTACATGGACCCATCTATGCACGCCAAGCGGGGGGACGGGCACTGATTGAGTTTGAGGGAAATTATTTTAGCCTGCTTCCTGACGGCAGTGATCTCCGTCAATTAACGGCCTATCCTCCATTGATAGTCCCAGGCAACGATCCGTTTACGGCGTTACTGGGCATACGCGGAGTTGTGGCAGATAAAGCCATTTATGCCACCGTGCGCTCTCCATCCTCGTCTACATCGCCAGAGGGAATGCCGAAGTTATTCACCGTGCCAGTGCGTGGCGGGCCGACCGTGAAGTTAGGTGCTGGTCTCAAACTCGAAAGTTTTGGAGCGGTCGTAGACACCCGAGTGGCCTATAACCAGTGCAAACTCGTGGCATTAGCCAATTTAGACATCGTACCGGACCAATGCGATGTCTTCAGTGTGTTGAGTGACGGGCAAGGGAGAGTAGCACTGACAACTACGCCATATATTAATTACGTGCAGGGAGCCGTGGGAGGGCAGGTCATTATCCGGAGCAGTCAGCGTGGAGGGGCCACGGATAGACTCTTCAGTATCCCCGTAAGCGGTGGAGTTGAAACGCCCCTACTCCTACTTTCCGCTCACGATGACTTTGTGGTGGGATTCGTTGCGGATCGCATAATTCTCCGACGTGCCACGGGGCTTTGGAGCCTCAAGGCGGATGGGAGTGGGCTGATCCAGTTAACGAGCAATGGGTTCGATTGGTTCAGTGGATCGACGGGCTCGTTTGCCTGTTTTGCGCGTGGAGCCTTTAGCCAGCCAGATCTGTGGTGCGTGCCTGCGGATGGTAGCGGGGCGGCCACGTCCGTGGCATTGGAGGCGTATTTTGTGAGTGGTTTGTAAGGAGATCGCACACCTTGGCTATTCCTGCACGGCTGATTGTGGGCACAATCGCCAATCCATTTGGCGCCTGTACCCTTCTCGTCGAATAGTCTCACAAAAACGAGGCAGGCACCTACGGCAGTCTCTTCAACAATCGATCGAGGCTTGAAAAAGATTCCCAGGACTATTATCCGACTCCGGAATCCTTGTCTCGGGCTTACCAGTCTTCCCTTTGATCCTGTCGCAGTCGAGTAGTGTTCCTTGATCCGTGCCGTCGCGGTTGCAAGACTTCGTCGTCTCAGCCTCGGGCAAGAGACCGAAAGAGGGCGATGCGCGATCCGCAAGTTGTCGTGACAAATAACCCCACAGACCCAGCGCATTGAAACGACCTCAGCGAAGGCGTACTGTTTCAAACTGTGGGACGTGTTATACGGATAGATACGATGAATCTGGCTCTTATGCGGATCGGCCTAAACACTGGTTAGAGTGCTTGAGTATGAATATGGCTATTCGCTTGGTTGAACCACAATCCGCCGAAGACTGGTGTGCGGCTCGTCAGCTCGTCGAGGAGTATATTGGCTCTTTGGATATGGATTTGTCGTTCCAGAACATCGGCCATGAACTGGAGCATTTCTCGGCGGAGTATGCTCTTCCTTCGGGAGCCTTTATCTTGGCTCAGGAAGGGCTCAATTATCTAGGTTGTGTCGGTGTGCGAAAATTCTCTGATGGCGTCGGGGAAGTCAAGCGGCTCTATGTGCGCTCTATGGCGCGAGGTCAAGGGGTAGGGCGATTACTTGCTGGCGGAGTCTTAGTCCGGGCCAAGATGTTAGGTTATCGTCGTCTGCTCTTGGATACGTTGCCAGCCATGAATGCGGCACAAACGCTATATCAGTCATTGGGGTTCAAGCCCACCAGCCCCTATCGGTTTAACCCAGTGCTAGGCACTAAGTACTTGGAGTTGACGCTGTCATGACGCGCAAGCAGCCTACCATCGTGTTCAACTGAGAGCTGCAACCGTAGCATCGCTGCTTCCGCGGTTCTTAGCGCGCGGGCGTTGGGCTATGGGGCGAACGAACATACACGAAAAGGCTCCCGTTCTATGCCGGGCGAATATGTGTTTGAAAACGACTTCAGGAGCCATTACTTCCGAGTCAATGCTCCAATTTTCCCGCGCCAACCAGCTCATTTTTCAGAGTCGCAGTGATCGAAGAAACGGCTGGTTCTTTGATCCAACGTGGTCAGCTCTTGGCTTCAGCCAAGGGAGCGTGAACTGAATATGAGCGGCGGCAGCGATTACTGCGTCGTCAATGTCAATGTCCCGTCCACGATGAACAGAACTTCCAGGCCTTCGGGTACTGGGTACAGGGCCGCTGGTTTCAACGCCGTCACCTTGCAGTCAAGTGTCGTTCCCAGTGCCAGCGGGCGGCTCAGTTTCCGCTCAATGCCGTTTCGAAGCGCATGAATACGGTCTCGCAGGTCGAGTCGCGTATTGGGTAGGAGCTGCGATCGGATCTTGTCGTGCATCAGCTGGTTCGTTGCGTTGACCAAGAGGTTGCCGGTGTCGACGGTGAAGTCGAATCGATGGAAGACCATCGTCTGTCCGTCATCCGCCAAGGCCGGTTGCCCACTCAAGTACAACTCGCCATTCACTCCCCCGGAAACTCTGATTGCGCCGATGAGACGATCGTGGCTTCCATAGACCTGCATCCCGGTGATTCGAATGTCGGACCCGATGGGCAAGCTGATCGTTTTTCCGATGAGTTCCTTCCCCAGGAGATTGCTCAGTTCACCGTAGGGGATGCGCATCGGAACCGCGAGGTGGAAGCCGGTGGTGTCCAGTGGCCCCGTGGCAAGGGGAGGGAGCGGACGTTCGTTCACGATCGGTTTTTGACCGACGCTGATGGAGGGGGTGAACGCCATACTGACGCTGGTATGCACGATACGATTACTGTCGACCGTCAGCGTGCCAGCCCGAGGCTCTGAGGGGCGCGGTGTCAGCCAGATGCCAGGCTGAATTTCGAGCGGCTCTTGCAGCGCGGCCCAGATGAGCGCCGCGCGTTGTTCTGTCTCCACCTGCGCGAGGACGACATGGTCGATGGCTGCGGCGAGCGGAGGAAAATGCTCGTTGAGAAACTCTGCCACAAGGTCGGTGGCATCGATATCGAGCGGAGCGAGCCGGCAAGGGGTTTCGAATACTGGCTCGCTGAAGCGGGTCTCTGTATGCAGGCCCCAATCGTCTTTCCAGTGCAAGTTGGAGTCGGCATGGACGCGCAATCGGTGTAGCTGTTCCGCGCCGCCATATCCGCATGACCCGGTATGGGCGCGATCTTGGGCGTCCGTCACACGGATTTGCAATCGATAGCGCACGTCTGGGAACGTCGTTCTGACCCGATTCCCTTCCACTTTGAATTCTTGAGGGCCTCGCCAGAGATAGTACTGGTAGCCGAAGGGCTTGCCGTCGATCTGTGTCTTCGCCGGAATCCATTCGCCTTCATGATAGTGATGGACATCGACGGATTTGGCGAGTGCCCGATCTAAATGTTCCAATGTGGCATTGACCGTAAGATGCACCACCGATGGAGGGATTTCCGGCGCCGGCGGAGGCGGCAGGAGCGTGTCGGTGGGCTTGGGAATCCTGAGGTCCGAATCCGCAACCGCCAGCGGCGCATTGAGCCACGGCATGAGGCTGGCCAAGCCCCATAAAAGGATGCAAGCCAGTCCTGTGGATGTAGTCACCGCATATCGGGTGCTTATGAAATGATTCATCGGGTAGTAGCCTCTTGGAAGAGTTTGCCCGTCGGCATTCATCTTGCGCGCAGGGCATGGAGGCGGAGCGCACGATAGCAAACTTCAGAGAGGGGAGGCAACGCTGTTTGGTCCAAGAGGATCGGCCCATTGACAATATTGATGCCGAGCGAGTAAGCGTTATCATCCGAAGAGTGTTAGGACGGTGCCGGTTGTGCGAGTGGGTCGGCTTTTTATATTTCGGAATAATAAGGAGAGAATGGCCATGATGAAATGCGCGAGTCTTCTATTTGTCGCGGTGTTGCTTGCACCGGTTGCGGTGATGGCGGAAGGCGGTGGCGTGTCTGATGCCAACATGGAGATTTTGAAAGAAAAACTCAAAGCCGACAAAAAATTGCTGATCGCTGGAAACATGGATCTCACCGAAGCGGAGGCCAAGCAGTTTTGGCCCATCTACGAGTCTTATCAAGCCGACCTCAAGGATCTGAATGACCGCCTCGGTCGGACGATTATGACCTATGCGCAGGGCTACGAAGAGGGGAAGGGGCATATCACCGAAGACATGGCCCAGCAGCTTTTGAACGAATATCTTGCCGTCGAAGACACGGAAGCCAAGTTGCGGCGCACGTATGCGGATAAAGTCGGAAAGGTGCTGCCGGCGACAAAAACCGCGCGGTATCTGCAAATGGAAAGCAAAATCCGCACGCTGTTAAGGTTCGAACTGGCGCAGCAAATCCCCCTCGTCTACTGAGTCCGAGGGCGTTGCGGCAGCGCGCGTCAGCGGCGGCGAAATGCGTCCATGCCTTTCACGACATCCGATAGGAGTTTGTCGGCCTGTTTGGCATGGACCCGCTTTCGGTAGAGCCGGTAGGCAATAGTGAGGATCAGCCCCACGATGGCGGACATCAAGAGTTGCCAGGTCATGTCGCTCATACGACTGACCATAACGGAATTAGAGCGGCTGGACAAGAGGTGCTGCTCTTGCCTCGATCTCACTCCGTGGTCAAAAGTAATGCGTAGAATCAGTCTCGTGTGATCGATCGCCGGCCGAGGCGACAGCGCTTCTGCGCATTGGTCATGCGACGCTCGAAACGGACAGGCTCACTCTGATGGACGGCCGATGGATGTCTCCGAATTAATCGCGTGTCCCGACTGCGATTGTCTTCAGCGGCGAGTGTCATTGCCGCTCGGCGGCGCGGCCCACTGCGGCCGATGCGATGCCGTTCTCTATCGCTCGTGCCGGAACGGCCTTCAACATACCTTGGCGTATGCGGTGGCCGGGTTGTTTCTATTCCTGATCGCGAATATCTATCCCATCGCAGGCATTGACATGCAGGGCCATCGGCAGGCGGCGAGCCTGTATGACGCGGTTTCGGTGCTGTGGCAGGAGGGGCATGCCGAGGTGGCGGTGCTGGTTGGTCTGACCACGATCGTCTCGCCGAGCATTCAAATTGGACTGGTGCTGTTTCTCCTGGTTCCCCTTCACTTCAACTATCTGATCCAAGGAGCGGTGCCGGTTTTGCGGATCTTGGAGGCCGTCCGTCCATGGAGCATGATGGAAGTCTTTTTCCTCGGCGTGCTCGTCTCGCTCTTCAAGCTGGAGCAACTGGCGCAGGTGGAGATCGGGATTGCGCTGTGGGCGTTTGCCGCGATGGTTCCGATCCTGATCGTCGGCGGGATGACGTTCGATCCGGATGAGGTTTGGGCGAAAGTGCGGGCGCTGTCATGAACGGCGGCGTCATGACGGCTGCGCAACTGGGCTTCTATGGGTGTCCGATTTGCCATCGCGTGACGGAGTCCATCCCTGGTGCGACCGACGCGCGGTGCAGCCGGTGTGGGGAGAGGCTGCATTGGCGGAAGCCGAACAGCATCAGCCGGACCTGGGCCTTGTTGCTGACGGGATACCTGTTGTACATTCCTGCCAATATCCTGCCGGTGATGCATACCGACTCGTTGTTCTCCGCTCAGTCCGACACGATCATGAGCGGAATCGTCTATCTCTGGGCCTCCGGCTCATGGGCGCTCGCCGGCATCGTGCTCATCGCCAGTATTTTCGTGCCCGCGGCCAAGCTGGCCATCCTGACTTTCCTGGTGCTGTCGGTTCAGCGCCGGTCGACCTGGGACCCGCTCGACCGGACCAAGATGTATCGCGTGGTGGAGTTTATCGGCCGGTGGTCCATGTTGGACATTTTTGTGGTGACAATTTCGGTGGCGTTGGTCCAGATGCACTCGTTTGCGACGGTCAGCGTAGGATTGGGGGCGGTCGCCTTTGGCGCCGTTGTGGTCCTGACGATGCTCGCGGCGAAGCAGTTCGATCCTCGACTGATCTGGGATTCGCAGGCCGATGCACCTTCCTTGCGAGAGAGCACTGATGGACATTCGTAATCTTCCGGAGGCTCGACCCCAACGCACCTGGGGATGGTCTGCGCGGCTTGTCTGGATTGTGCCGATCCTTGCGGCCGCTGTCGCCGGCTGGCTCATGATCAAAGGCATCATGGAGAAGGGGCCTACGATCACCATCACATTCAAAACGGCCGAAGGGCTCGAAGCGCGAAAAACGAAGGTCGCATACAAAAATGTGGACATTGGGCAAGTCAAAACGATTGAGGTCAGCGACGATCTTAGCAAGGTGATTGTCACGGTCGAATTGGATAAGAGCATGACGCCGTATTTGGTCGAGGACACGCGGTTTTGGGTTGTGCGACCGCGCGTCGCCGGAGGGCAAGTCTCGGGCCTCATGACGCTTTTTTCTGGCTCTCATATCGGCGTCGATATCGGGCATTCCACCACCCCGAGGCAGGATTTTGAGGGATTGGAGGTTGCGCCTCTTGTGACGGGAGACGTGCCTGGCCGGCAGTTCGTACTTCGCGCTGAAACGCTTGGGTCGCTGGAAGTCGGGTCCCCCGTGTTTTTTCGCCAAGAAGCCGTGGGGAAAGTGATTGCGCATGAAGTGGATCAGGACGGGCAAGGCGTCACGTTTAAGATTT
Source organism: Nitrospira sp. (assembly GCA_022226955.1). Taxonomy (NCBI): domain Bacteria; kingdom Pseudomonadati; phylum Nitrospirota; class Nitrospiria; order Nitrospirales; family Nitrospiraceae; genus Nitrospira; species Nitrospira sp. The sequence continues at coordinate 1,412,576 of CP092079.1, read as the reverse complement.
TTGTCGACAAGCCCTATGACCGGTATATCACGACGAATACTCGGTTTTGGAATGCCAGCGGGGTCGATGTTTCGCTCAATGCCACGGGCGTGAAAGTCGATATGCAATCGCTCGTGTCCCTTTTGATCGGCGGCGTGACGTTTGAAATGCCGCCTGGAGCCGAATTGGACCAGCCCGCGGCGGCGGGGCAGGAGTTTCGCCTCGCGGCGACGCGGGAAGAAGCGATGAAGCATCAGGATTTGATCGTGGAACGTTTCGTGATGTATTTCCCGCATTCCTTGCGAGGGTTGACGGTCGGGGCTCCCGTGGACTTTCGGGGCATCATCGTTGGAGAAGTCAAATCCATGAATGTGGAAACGGACGAGTCGAATACCGTGTTTCGGTTTCCTGTCGAGGTGGAACTCTATCCCAGCCGGTTGGTGGCGATGATGAAGCATGCCTCGCCAGATTTTCTGGAGAGCGACCAGCAGCGCCTGCGTACGCGCTGGGACCAAGTCGTAGCGAATGGGTTTCGCGCGCAATTGGGAGTGGGGAGTTTGCTGACCGGTCAATTATACGTGGCCTTGGACTTTTTCCCTGGGGCCGCGCCCGCGAAGATGGACTGGGCGCACGATCCGCCGGCCATCCCGACGGTGCCGGGCCTCACCGAAGAGATTCAGAAACTGGTCGTGCATTTATCGAAAGCGCTTCGCACGTTCCCGTTTGAAGGGATTGGGACGGATTTCAGGACCGCGCTTCAGGCCTTGACCAAGACGCTTGAAAAGGGCGACCGTTTTATTGAGCAGTTCCAAGATGACGTGACTCCGGAGATCAAGCAGACGCTCGACGACTTGCGCCACACCTTGAAAGTGGCCGAGCGCACACTCGAAGATGGATCGCCGACACAGGTGGAATTGCAGAACACCTTGAGGGAGTTGGGACGGACCGCGGAATCCCTCCGGTTGTTGTCGGATTATCTTGAACGGCATCCGGAAGCGCTGCTGCGCGGCAAGAAGGAAGGTGCGCAATGATGCGGCGGATCGTGCGCGCGGTCGTGGTAGTGGCGGTCGTTGGGGCGACGGGCGGATGCCTGTCTTCGCCACCGACCTATTTTTATACCTTGAGCGCGGAAGCGCCGGCAGGGCGCGAGGCCGCAGGAAAGACTGGTGTCCGGATCGCGATTGAGCCGACGACGCTCTCGGAGGTTGTCGATCGGCCGCAATTCGTCGTGCGATCCGGGCCGAATGCCGTGTCGTTTATCGAGGAGCATCGATGGGCGGAGGCTCTGAAGCGAGACATCCCTCGCGTCCTTGCGGAGAACCTGGGGCGGATTCTGGGAACCGAAGAGGTCTGGGTCTATCCCCAGCACAGAAGCGGACCGGCCGGGTATCGCCTGGCGGTGGATCTGCCCCGGTTTGAAACGAACAATGGAAAAGATGTCTGGCTGGAAGCGTTCTGGGCGATCAAGCGTGCTTTGCCGGATGGGGGAGAGCAGAAGAAGCAGGGGCGTTCGAACGTCCGTCTTCCCGTAGAAGGCGAAGGGTACGGGGCGATTGCGTCGGCCTACAGCCGCGCGCTCGCCGTCGTGAGCGAAGAGATCGCCGCGGCGATCCGTTCAATGGAGCCGCGCGTTCCGTAATTCCGTGTCGTCGGCGTGTCGTCGGATGGATGAGGCTGCACTCTGATAACTGTCGAGAAGGAGTGACGCATGACGGAAGAATGGGGCGCGGTACTGGTCGTTGACGACGATGCCGAGATGCGCGAACTGGTGTTCGACGTGCTCAAGGATCGCGGACATCAGATTTCGACGGCGGGAAGCGGGCAGGAGGCGCTGAAACTCCTGGCCGAGGAAGATTTCGCCGTGGTGCTGACCGACTTGCGCATGAAGGGGATGCTCGGCACGGAATTGCTGCTTGAGATCAAGCGGCTGTATCCCGATATTGGCGTCATTCTCATGACTGCCTTCGGGTCCGTCGAAACGGCGGTCGAAGCGATGAAGCGAGGCGCGAGCGACTATCTGACGAAGCCGGTGAAGACCGAGGAGATTATTCGAGTGGTCGAGCGCGCGGTGCGCGAATCCGCGTTGCGGCGGGAAGTCGGCCGGCTCCGGAAGGAAGTGCATAAGGAGTACAGTTTTCATCACATCCTCGGGAAGAGCAAAGCGATCCAGGCGGTCTTCGACCTGATCCGCCGCGTCGCGGATAGCCCCACCAATGTGCTGATCACCGGCGAAAGCGGAACGGGAAAAGAGCTGGTGGCGAAAGCTATTCACTATAATAGCGATCGCAAGGATGCGCCGTTCGTGCCGGTCAATTGCGCTGCGATTCCCGAGCAGCTGCTGGAAAGCGAGTTGTTCGGCCATATGCGCGGGGCCTTCACGGATGCCAAGACGGATAAGCGCGGCCTGTTTGAAGAGGCGCAAAAGGGCACGTTGTTTCTCGATGAAATCAGCGAGCTGCCGATTATGCTGCAAGCCAAACTCTTGCGGGCCATTCAAGAAAAGGACATCCGCCGGGTCGGCGCCACAAAGCCGATCGCCGTCGATGTGCGGATTATTGCCGCGACCAATTTGCATCTTGCGGAAGAGGTGAAGGCGAAGCGGTTTCGCGACGATTTGTTCTACCGGCTCAATGTCATTGAAGTGATGCTGCCGCCGTTGCGGGATCGCCGGGAAGATATTCCCATTCTGGTGGAAGAGTTCTTGAAGAAATGCGCCGAGGCCCGGAACAAGGAAGTCAAAGGAGTCGGTGAATCGGCGCTGGCGATGTTGATGGACTACAACTGGCCAGGCAATGTCCGCGAGTTGGAAAATGTGGTGGAGCGGGCGGTGACGCTCAATCGCGGCGAAAAAATCTCGCCGGACGATCTGCCCCAGGCGGTGCAGGGCGCCCGCGGAGACCGGCGGGTGCTCGACGAAGCGGCGGAAAAGATGCTGCCGCTGCAGGAGATCGAACGAGAGTACATCAAGAAGATCCTCGACAAGACCGGCGGGAATAAATATCAGGCCGCGCAGGCCTTGGGCATCGACCGGAAAACCCTCTATCGCAAGCTTAGCGAGATTGAAGAAGCGAAGACGCACGAGTAGACTATCGTTCACCATGCACGCCGGTCCGAGACCCTCGTGAGTCCACCATCTGAAGCCTTCTCCCGCCTAGGGGCTGGGCTGGTTGCCCTGCTCACTGCCTCTATTTTTGTCCTCGATCTCCTGACGCCGCTCGGATGGGCCGACTGGCTCTTGTATTTCATCCCGCTCGTGCTTGTCCTGCAATCCCCGCGCGACCGTGATTCCTACCGCTTTGCCGCGGTGGTGACTCTGTTGATGGCCTTGGGCGGGTACTTTTCTCCGCGCGGCATTGATCCGGTCATGGCGGTGATGAACCGTGCGCTCGGCTTGACGGTGATGTGGGGAATGACGTGGATGATCGTCCGGCAGCGGCAGGTGCGCAGTCAGCTTGCCGGGGCCCGGGCGGCGCAAGCGCAGGCGGAGGCCGGGCGGGAAGCGGCCGTGGCGGCGCGCGAGCTGGCGGAAGCCAGCGCAACGGGCGCCATGCACCGCGAGTCGCAAGTCGCGCGGGACTTGTTGCTGAGCAGTCTTCGGCTGGACGGGATCGTCCAGTCCGCCATGGACGCCATCATTACTAGCGATGATCGGATGCAGGTTCTCCTCTTCAACGAGGCGGCCGAGCGGATGTTTCAATGTTCTGCTCGCGACGCGATCGGCCACTCGCTGGACCGGTTCTTACCGGCTCGATTCAGGGAGGCCCATCGGCATCATGTGGAGAAGTTCGGGCGATCCCACGTGACCAGCCGGAAGATGGGGCAGCTCGGGACGGTCATGGGGCTGCGCGGGAACGGCGAAGAGTTTCCGGTCGAAGCGGCGATTTCCCATATCGTGGTCGATGGCGCCACGTTTTATACCGTCATCCTTCGGGACATTACGGAGCGGCTGCGCGCGGAAGCGCATCTGCGTGGAATCGAAGAACGGTCTCGGCTGGCTCTTGAGGCCGGCCAGCTTGGGGCCTGGGAATACGATGTGGCGGCGGATCTGGTGCAGCTGGATGTCCGCGCTCAGGCGCTGCATCATTGCGGGACCGGTGTTTCGCTCGGAGCGATGATGGCCTCTATGCATCCCGACGATCTGCGCGCCTTGCAGGAACTGATGGCGCCGACGCATCGGCCTGACTCGCCTGACGCACGGTTTACGTCGGAGTGCCGGATGCGATATCTCGGCGGGGAAGTGCGATGGATGGTGGTGCGGGCACAGGTGTTTTTTGAAGGGACGGGCACAGGCCTTCGGGTGACGCGTATCGTAGGGACCACGCAGGACGTGACCGCGCGCAAGCGTGTGGAGCAGCTGATCCGGCAAAGCGAAGAGCGGTATCGGCGCCTGATTGCGGTGTCGCCCTACGGCATCCTGGTGATCCGGGCCGAGCGGGTTATTTTTGCGAACGATCAGGCGCTGAAACTATTCGGCGCGGTGAAGGCCGAGGAGATTGTCGGGCGGTCTTCTGTCGATCTCTTTCACCAGGACTCTCACGCGGCCATGCGCGAGCGGGCGGATGAATTGCTCGGCGGGAGCCAGGTGATTCCAATGGTTGAGGAGCGGATTCTCAGGCTGGATGGCGTGCCGATCGATGTCGAGGTTAGTGCGGCGGGGTTTTTCGACGAAGAAGGTCCGGCGATGTTGGTGATGTTGCGCGACATCAGTGAGCGGAAGCGGTTGCAGGACCGGTTGCGCAAGACGGAACGCATTGCGGAGCTCGGGACGGTCGCCTCCGGAATGGCGCATGAAATCGGAACGCCGATGAACGTCATTCTAGGCCGCGCGGAATATCTGATGGATCGCGTGACGGATGAGACGGTGAAGCGGGGCCTGCACACGATTGTGGCGCAGGTGGAACGCATTACGCGTGTCATGAATCAGCTCCTGGCGGTTGCCCGGCGCAAGCCGCCTGAGCGAGGCTCGCTGGTCTTGCGGGACGTCATTGAAAGCAGCGTCGAGATGTTTCAGGAACGGCTGGCGAAAAACCGCGTGCAGGTTGAGATGCAGCTGGATGATGCCTGTCCCAAGGTGCAGGCCGATGCCGACCAGATGAATCAGGTGCTCATCAATCTCATCATGAATGCCGTTCACGCGATGCCGGACGGTGGGCAATTGCGTATCGGAATGGCGCAGGCGGACAGCATGGTGAAGCTCACGGTGGCGGATACGGGCAGTGGGATTCCTCCGGAGGTGATCGCCAGAGTCTTCGACCCGTTCTTTACGACCAAAGAGTTTGGCAAGGGAACGGGGCTTGGCCTTACGGTGGTGAAAGGCATTATCGAAGAGCATCAGGGTTCGATCTCAGCGGAAAGTCTGGAGGGACAGGGGACGACGTTTACGATTCTGCTCCCGAAGGGTGGATAGGGCTTGTCGAGTGCGTCTTGTCCCAGTTGGGGCGTCTTGCAACAGTCGGACGTTCAGGTGTTGGGGTGTTTCTCTTCAGCTTGCGGTTTCAAGGACGGACGTTCATCGAGGATTCCCAGCAAAATAGCTAGTATTGAGAAAAGCGATGGGGCTGCCGAATGGCACCGTCTTTGCGTTACTTCGGTCCAAGCGGATGATGGGGTGAAGGGGAAGCGCTTGTGAAGGAGGCGTCGTGATCGAGGGGAAGCCGATGGTGCTGGTGGTTGACGACGACGGAGAGATGCGCAGCCTTCTCTGCGACAGTTTGTGGAGAGAAGGGTATGCGCTTCGTGAGGCCGGGGGCGGGGAAGAGGCCTTTCAGCTCGTTCTCAGTGCTATGCCGGATTTGGTTCTGACGGAGATTCGTTTTGACACGGGAGGCGTTGACTATATCAATCGCCTCAGAGCCGTCGCTCCGAACTGTCCGATCGTCGTCATGACGGCGTTCGGCGATGAGCAGGTCAGGATGAAAGTGCTTCGCGCTGGCGCGACGGCGTATTTCAGCAAGCCGGTGCATCTGGCGGAGCTGAAATCTTGTGTGAGACAATTGCTTAAGGGAGATAGGGGTGGATTTCAGCGCGTGACGGCGACTGAGGCGGCTCGGTAGCTTCCGTTCAAATAGATAGGGAGTAGAGAGATGGCCGGATCTCAGCCAGAGGTGTGTGTCGTTTCCCCTTTCAACGATCCCATTCTCGCCGCGCGGGTCGAAGCGATTCGGCAGCTTGCGGGTGGAATATCCGATCGTGTCGCGGTGATGGATCGCGAGTTCAACGTCGTGTACGCCAACTCGGCGGCATGGGCCGAGCCTGTGTCCGGTGAATCCCGCTCGCATCCTGCAAAGTGCTATCAGGCGTTTGCGCGTCGCCCCGATCCCTGCGGCGCCTGCCCGGCGACGAAAGTGTTTCAATCGCCGGATGTCCAGTCCGTGTCGTGCGGCGTAGAGGGCGATGGGACTGCTTGCGGGATGCATCAGGCGTTTCCACTGGTCGCCAGCGACGGGCAGGTCGCCTCCATGCTGGTGTTATTTACGTCCTCTCCTAAGCCAGCTCTTCGACCGGTGTTTCAGGAGCCGGACGACCGTCCGGTTCCGATGGTGCGAGAGCATTTGGGCGATCTCATCGGCCGCAGCGCGGCGATGCAGCAGTTGTTCGACATGATTGCATTGGTCGCGGAGAGCCAGGCGACCGTGTTGATTCAGGGTGAAAGCGGCACGGGTAAAGAGTTAGTCGCGAAGACCATTCATCGCCTCAGTGATCGCCGGGACAAGCCGTTTGTGGTGGTCGATTGCGGATCGCTGCCGGAGACCTTGCTGGAGAGCGAGTTATTCGGCCATATGAAGGGATCGTTTACCGGTGCGACGGCGAATAAGCGGGGTCTGTTCGAAGAAGCGGACGGCGGCACCATTTTCCTCGACGAGATTGCCGATACGACGCCGACGTTTCAAGCCAAGCTGTTGCGTGTGCTGCAAGAAGGGGAAGTCAAACGAGTCGGAGGCAATCAGCCGGTCAAGGTCGATGTACGAGTCGTGTCGGCCACGAATAAAGATCTGGGTGAGTTGGTGAAGATGAAGGCGTTCCGGCAGGATCTGTATTATCGCTTGGCGGTCTTGCCGTTGTCGTTGCCTCCGCTTCGAGAGCGGCGAGAGGATATTCCATTGTTGGTCGACCAGTTCCTCGCCGCATCGTGCAAGCGCCATCGGCAGTCGCTGAGAACGGTCTCGTCCGATGTGGTGCAAGCGCTCAGCGAGGCGGTGTGGCCGGGGAATGTTCGCGAGTTGCAGCATTACATCGAGCGGGCGGTTGTGACAACGACGGGTCCAGATCTGATGTGCAGCGATATGGTGGCTTTGAGAGCAAAGGCGCCGGAGGAAGGGCTGCGCACGGTGGTTCGGGACGCAGTCAGTCTCACGGAGCGGACACGCATCGTCGAAGCCTTGCGGAAGACTGGCGGGAATCGGCTTCGAGCCGCCAAGTTACTGAAGATCAGTCGGGCTGGTCTCTACAATAAGCTGCGAGATTACGGCCTCCAATAGTCCCTCTAGTCCCTCTAGTCCGTCTTTCAGTGCCCTCATTTGCCCCAACTCATCTTTCCTGTCTGTCTATCAAGATGGACAGTATAAGTTACTGAAAACGCTAGCATCGAGTAGTTGTTGTGTATTTGTCTGTCTAGGCCTGTGGAATCATGCCATTCGGGTGCAATGTCCTGATGGAACAGTGAGTGTTATCGAAGCCGCTCCAGGACTGAGAAATCGAAAATATGCTGGAGGAACGGTGAGTTAGGCATAACGCTTGCGGATAGAAAGCTCCGCTGGTGAAGGTCTGGGTAATTTTGGACCGGCCTCCGAATGACCCACTCCTTCGTGAGAAGGATCCTTCACCAGCTCTAAATTCCTCCAGAGGAAAGGCCGGAGAGAGTCGGAGGCCGGTACTTTTATCGCGCAGATAAAGTACCTGGAAGGTATCTGGCGAGTATCCATTGTCGGTGTGTTTCAACAGTCCGCCCAGGGGGCGGTCATAACAGGGGGGAGGCCGCGATATGAGGGTTTTTCAACTTCAATCTCAGCGTCAGCGGAGGCGTAGCCGCCTGTCGTTGATGCTGCACAGCGTGTTGCTGACGGGCAGCCTGGTGGCGACACCATGGCTGTTTGCGGCAGGACCCGCTGAGCCGTTGCACGACGGCCACGCGACTCCGGTCGCGATGCCAGGCTGGACGCAGCAGCTCAAGGGCCAGACCGTGGTGGAAAACGCCATGGAAGGTCGTGCCGGTAATGCCGAGAAGATGGAGATGCAGCATCATCGGTTGATGGAGAAGCTGGGGAACCAGGCGAAGAAAGACGCGCAGGCGACCCCGACTTCCGGTGCGTTCAACGACATGTCGATGATGCACCAGTACATGGGGCAGGACGGCAGCAGCTTCCTGCTCATGTCGGATCCCGGCAAGGGCGAGCCGGTCTTGTCGTCCGGCGGCAAGTGCCCGGCCAATGCCCCGGTCAAGAAGTTTGATGTCTCGATGATCAACGTGGAAGTCTCGTTGAATCGCTGGCTCGACTTCTATCCTGGGTATATGTATGCCCATACCCACGACCTGGATAAGGTTCGCGCGGAAGAGGCCAAGAATAAGGAGGCCCGCGAGAAGGATGGGTTCGATCCGGGCGCGGTTACGACTGGAAACCAGGGCGATGCGATTCAGCCGTTGGTGCTCCGCGCCAATCAGGGCGACTGCGTCAAGATGACGTTGCGCAATCAGATGGAAGGTGAGGATGGCAGCTTGGTCATCCAGGCCTCCAGCATGATCGTGAGCGCGACCGGAAAGCCCGCCACGACGACAAACCCCGATACGGTGGTGTCGCCGGGCAAGACGCAGGAATTCGAATGGTACATCTATCCAAGCATGCAGGAAGGTGTGCGGCAGTTCCACTCCTGGAGCCATGACCGCGAATTGACGGTGTTGGGTCTTTTCGGTGCCTTCATCGTTGAGCCGAAGGGCTCCAAATACCTCGATCCGCTCGGCACGGGCGCCGCGCCCGAGACCGACAGCGGATGGCAGGTCATGATCGACAACGGGTCTGGACCGGACTTCCGCGAATTCGTGCTGTTCTATCACGAAATCGGCGATGAAGCGTTCCGTCCGCTGAACAAGAAGGGCGACTTCTTGCCGCAGCGCGATCCGCTGACGGATGCGTACCGCCCAGGCGGTCGCGCGATCAACTATCGCAGCGAGCCGTTCGGCATCGATCAGATGCATTTGCAGCATGAATATTTTGGATTCGAGGATGAGTCGATGGCGTACAGTGCGTACACCTTCGGCGATCCTCCCACCACGGTGGCGCGCGGTTACATGGGTGACCCGGTCAAGTGGCGGGTGGTGCATGGTGGATCGGAAGTGTTTCACTCCCATCATCCTCATAGCGGAACCATCCGCTGGCAGCGCAGCCCTGGCACCGAACCCAACACCCTGTGGGCGATGGGTCAGGATGGTCCGGTGAAATATCCGGTCATTCGGACCAAGTCCGATCGGGTGGACGTGGAAGTCATCGGGCCGTCAGAAGCGCTCGACCTGGAGCCTGAGTGCGGCGGCGGTGGCTGTCAGCATCTGGCCGGCGAGTTCCTCTATCACTGTCATGTGGCGCATCACTACGTCGCGGGCATGTGGGGGTACGGCCGGTTCTACAACACGCTGCAAGTTGGCGCGGCGCATACCGACACGATGCCGGATATGCGTGAGTTGCCGGAGCGTGTGGGCCGCATGAAGCAGGGCGTCTCGTCGGACAAGCTGATCGGCACCACTGTCGATTGGTTCGGCAAGACCTTCCAGATCGTCGACAAGAGCCAGAAGACGAACTGGAAATCCGATCCGGTGGTGGTGAATATCAAGGATTGGGTCGAGATGTTCGTGCCAGCCCAGGGTCAACCGGGCCACACCAACGACGAGAAGGGCCAGATCATGGCCTACGATTCGACGGTGTGGGACTGGAAGTGGGACGGCAACATCGCCCGCGGCGAGCGGGAAAGCACCGCCGCAAATCCGAAGTATCCATGGGCAGCCAAGTGGGATGACAGCACCAGACCGGCTATTCTCTTCGACCCGACCACGGGCAAGATGGCCTGGCCGTTGTTCAAGCCGCACTTCGGCAAGCGTGTGCCGTTCTCCGCGAACCATAGTGGCGCCCCCTGGCTGGAGCCGATCCACCAGGATGCCAATGGCGAGCGGACCTCCGAGCCAGCCATTCCTGGCGAACAGGGACGTTGGAGTCTCTGCCCGGTGAATGCGAACCGGAAGTTCTACAACATTCACTTTGTCCGCATGCCGATCACTCTTGCCAAAAAGCAGGGGAAAGAGCCGGCCATGGTGGATAAAGACGGTCTGATCTACTTGCTCCATGAAGAAGAGCGGTTGACCAGAGCGAACGACGATCTCAAGCTCCCGGCGGTCATTCGCGCCAACGTGTATGACTGTGTGGACTTGGTGCTCACCAGCGAGTGGGACGACGACGACTACACGAATTTCCAGTCGTCCAAGATCAACATCCATCCTCACTTCTTCCAGTTCGATACAGGGAACTCGGACGGAGTCATTTCCGGGATGGAGTACGAAATGTCCGTGCGCCCCTTCACAATGTGGGGGAAGAAGACCAAGCACGGCTTGCCCGCTCCGATGGTCGCCAAGATCGTCGGCGGAGCCAAGGCCGGAGCCTCTTCCATCAAGATCGAGATGGCGCCGGGTGCCTCGAAGTTCCATGTGAACACCGAATTGATGGTGGGCATGGATTGTTTGGAGAAGGGCAACGATGCCACGGCGTCACTGCCGCGGGATAAGAGCTGCTCCGAAGTCGCCCGGATCAAGGAGATCAAGGGCGATCAGGTGACCTTCTTCAAGCCGTTGAAGAACAACCATCCGGCCAACGACCTCGTGTCGCCGGAGTTTGTGCGGTATCGGTGGTGGGTAGACGTGGATATGGGGACCGTGTTCTGGCATGACCACGCGTTCGGCGCGACGACCTGGCCGCATGGCGGGTTCGGCGTGACGATCGTGGAGCCGTTCGGGTCCACCTATCACGATCCGAAGAACGGCAAGCTGGTGTGGAGCGGTCCGATCGCGGACATCCATAGCAACGAGCCGATCGGTGCCGGTGTCAGCGGCAGCTTCCGTGAGTTGATGGTTTCCATCCACGACACGGTGCCGCACACGGTGAACGTCATCGAAGCCGGCAATCCTCCGGGACAGCCGATCGAAGTGGCGTTGGAAGCAGGCAAGACGGTGTCGTTCCAGATGCCCGATAAGATCTTGAACGCGCCGAACAAGTACATCAACGGCGGGACGCATACGACCGGCAGCGGGTTCAACTTCCGCGCGGCTCCGTTTGCGCAGCGCCTCTCGAACAACCCTGATACGTCGAAGCTGTTCAGCAGCGCGATCCATGGGGATCCGGGCACCCCGCTCCTGCGGGCGTACACGGGCGACACCATGGTGTTCCGCCTGTTGCACCAGCTGATGAACGAATCCCACGTCTGGACGATCGCCGGCCACACCTTCCTCACGGAACGGTATGCGGCGGATGCCAACCGGAAGAACTCGATTCACGTCGGGATCGCCGAGCGGTATGACCTCGTGACCAAGGCGGGCGGATTCCAGGGCATGCCGGGCGACTACATTCACTTCAACGGCAGAACGTCACACTTCGCCGAAGGTGGATGGGGTATCGTGCGCGTGCTCGATAAGGAAACGGCGGACCTGAAGCCGTTGCCCAAGGGGACCAATCCCCTCGGGATTCCCGCCACTCCCAGCTCGGTGTGCCCGGCCAATGCTCCGGTGAAGAGCTTCAACGTCGTGGCGTTGGATCGCCCGATGAAGCTCCATCCGAAGGCGCCGGACGCAATCGAGGTGGACTTCGAGCGGAAGATCGAAATGACCATGCCGGAAGGCAAGATCTTCGCGCTGGAAGAGGAAGCCACGACCGTGGCCAGTGGATTGACTCCGAATCCGCTGACGCTGCGTGTCAACCTGGGCGATTGTATCAAGGTGAATCTGAAGAACAAGATGAAGGCGAGCCGGGCGTCGTTCTTTGCGCCGGGATTGGCTTTCGATCCGAAGGACAGCCAGGGCCTGAATGTCGGCAACAACGCCGGCGAGCAGACTGTGGCTCCGGGCGAGGGCCGCGTCTACACCTATTACGCGCATCCTTCCAATAAGGAAACGACGTCGCTGGTGTGGGACGGCGGCAACATCGTGCTGAATCCGCGCAACGGATTGTACGGTGCCATCGTCGTCGGTCCGCGTGGGTCGCAGTACCGCGATCCGGTGACCGGTGCGGATATCTCGCAGAAGAATGCCTGGCGCGCGGACGTCATTGTCGATACGAGCTTGACCGAAAATGCCGGCAAGCGGAACTATCGCGATGTCGCCCTGTTCTTCCAGGATGAAGACAACATCATCGGAACCGCGTTCATGCCCTATGTGCAGAACGTCGCCGGTTTGACGTCGGTGAACTACCGCGCCGAACCGTACAAGTTCCGTGAAGAGCAAGGCTGCTCGCTCGGGAAGATTTTCCAGCCCTGTGCGGTGGATAAGCCCGAGGATCCCGTCACGCCTCTCATCGAGGCGCATGCGGGTGACGCGCTTCGCATCCATGTCATCGGTGCGAATAGCGAGCAGAACGGAATGTTCGGCGTCGAAGGCCATGAGTGGCCGATCGAGCCGTACATGCCGGGTGCCGACATGATCAGCGTTGTGGAGTATGCCGGATCGGAAGTCCTCGATGTCTTCATTCGTGGCGGTGCGGGCGGCCCGTATCGTCAGGTGGGAGATTTCGTCTGGTCCAACGCCCGGCTGCCCTACACGCAGTCAGGACAGTGGGGCTACCTCCGTGTGTTGCCGGCAGGCGATTCACGGATCCAGCCGCTTGGTGCAGCCGGTATGGGCGCCAAGCAGGCGGAAGTGGAGCCCGCAGTGAAAGCCATTCCGACCGCCATGAAATAAGCGGAGTGGGGATGGTGTAACACCTCGTGGGGGGGCCGCCAGTAACATGCGGCTCCCCCACGTGTGTTTTGAAGAGGAAGGTTGAGGCTGAGATCGCGGGCGAAATCCCTGTATACTGGGGAGCACTCAACCGCAGTCTTCACCTTAACCTCAATCTGCTGAAGGAGGCCGGAGAACGAACTATGAAAATCAAGACACAACTGATGACCGGAATACTGGCGCTGGCTCTGGGGAGCCCTGCTTTGGCCTATGAAGAAGCCATCGTGACAGAAGGCGGGACTATCACAGGGACCGTGAAGCTTGATGGCGCGGTCCCCAAGCCGAAAGGGTATAACCTGACCACGTTGCCAGACCCGTTCTATTGCGGGCGTATTTCCGACGGGCAAGGCTGGCGGATTCTTCAGCCGTTTCAGGTTGGGGCTGCCGGAGAGTTTCGCGACGTCGTGGTCTATTTAGAAGGAGTGGAGAAGGGCAAACCGTTCGAGGAAAAGATGGTGCCGCAGATCGAGGCGAAAGATTGCTTGTTTTTACCATTCACGACGGTGGTGCGTGACGATCAATCGGTGACCGTGGTCAACATGGATCCGGTCATGCACGATATTCAAGCCTATGAAACGTCGAATTTAGGCGCGCGTGTTCTTTTCAACGTGCCCCTGCCGATGAATCCGCAGCATCCGCGCAACTTTAAAGATCGCACCGAAGCCGGGATGTATCACAAACATATGGCGGGGCCGCCGATGAAGCAATTGGTCAATCTCAGCAAGAACCGCCGCATTTTCGTCATGCAGTGCGGCTTCCATGCCTATATGGAGAGCTGGGGAATGGCTATCAATAACCCCTATTTTGCCAAAACGGACGAACAGGGCCAGTTTACCATCACCGATGTGCCGCCGGGCACCTACAAGCTGGTCGTGTGGCATCCCTATGTCAGGACCACAACGGAGCAGACCGTTACGATTGGTCCCAAGGCCACCGTCGAAACGGCGATCAGCGTACCGGCTCCAACGGGACGGCTCTACGCCAACGAAGTGTTGGATCATGCGTATACTCGCTACAACGTGACCGAGGAAGCGAAGAAAGAAATCGATCCGCTGCTTGAAAAGCAGGAGCACTGACGCGGCGAATTGACAGAGTTTGCGATTGGCTGGCAGCTCTCAGCTTCTTGTTCCCGAAGCTGACGGCTGCCAGCCTGACAGCCAGGTAGGTATGGCCAGAAGGGTGACGTTCAGCATAGCCGTGGCGGTGGCACTGTGGATGATGCTTCAACCCGTGGGCGTTTCGCTGGCCGATCATGAATCGTCGGCGCAGCCCCCGCTCTGGACGCCGCTGGACGAAGTCGAGCAGATGGCCATGACGGATGTGCCGGGCGGCATGGTCATGGTGCCGGCCGGTGAGTTTTTGATGGGGAGCGATCCCCGAAAAGATCCCGCGGCAGGTCCGCAAGAACAGCCGCTGCACCGGGTGACTCTCGATGCGTTCGAGATCGATCGCTACGAAGTCTCGAACGTGGAATATCTCAGATTCGTGCTCTCCACTGGCGCGAGTTGGCCGCAGTTCTGGCGGGCCAAGCCGTTCCCCGACAAAATGGCCACCCATCCGGTGATCAACGTCAGTTGGCAGGAGGCCGATGCCTATTGCCGCTGGACCGGCAAGCGTTTGCCGACCGAAGCGGAGTGGGAGAAGGCGGCGCGGGGTTCGGACGGCCGCATGTTCCCCTGGGGCGATGAGCCGGCCGGCTGGATCAAGAGCAACATCGCGCACCCCGGGTCGAAGCGGGGCGCCAAGTACCCGCCGCTGGCCAATATCAACCGCTACGACAAAGGGGTGAGTCCCTACGGGGTCTACCAGCTGGCCGGCAACGTCAGCGAGTGGGTGTCGGATTGGTTCGACCCGGATTATTACCGCAAGGGCATTACTGAGAATCCTCAAGGCCCCGATGACGGTGAACTGAAAGTGTTTCGCGGCGGGTCCTGGAACGAAGACCCGGAAGTCGCGCGGTCTGCCGGACGCAACGGCGGAGAGCCGACAAGAAAGAGTTATCTCACCGGATTTCGCTGTGCGAAATCCGGTGCGGGCAATCAGCCGGCCGCGAGCAATTATCAGCTTACGCAAACTCCGTAAGCGGCTGGCTATTGAAAGTTGATCACATACAAAAGGAGGCCTGGTATGCAGCAGAAGGAAGGGGAGACGTTTCAGAGATGGGAATGGGCGGTGAATGCGGTCATTGTGGCCGCGGCATTGCTAGTTGTGGCTCCTGTTGCGCAGGCATTGGATACGCAAGACATCGTGATCGAGTGGACCGAGGCAGGCAAAAAGATTGCGATGGAACGGGCGGCCAACTGGAAGACGAAGGATGAAATGTTGCTGGTGCCTGCCGGCGAATTCATCATGGGCAGCGACAAGAAGACGGACCGGCTGGCCTATCGTGGCGAGATGCCGCAGCGGCGGGTCTATCTGGATGCGTTCGAGATCGGGAAGTACGAAGTGACGGCGCTGGAGTATCTGAAGTTTGTTCTGGCGACCGATCGGAAGCCGCAATTGGACTGGCGGTACGACGGCGGAAACTTCCAGGACACGATGGCGCACCATCCCATCATGCATGTGTCCTGGTACGATGCCGAGGCCTACTGCAAGTGGGCGGGGAAGCGGCTGCCGACCGAAGCGGAATGGGAAAAGGCGGCGCGCGGAACGGACGGGCGGCTGTTTCCATGGGGGCCGGAACTCGCCGGACCGACGAGGGCGAATTTCGGACGGACCGGGCTGTCCGGGCCTGTACGCGATCGTCCGGAGCGGTTGTTGTTGTATCCTCCGATCATTTCCGTCGACCGGTACGACAAAGCGGTGAGCCCGTACGGGCTCTATCAGACGATCGGCAACGTGTCCGAATGGGTGGCCGACTGGTACGACAAGGATTATTACGCGTCCGCGTCTGATCGCAACCCCAAAGGGCCGGCAACTGGCACGCAAAAGGCTTTCCGCGGCGGTGGATGGATGGACAGCACGACGACGATGCGTGTTGCGATGCGCAACGGGACCGATCCCCAAACCAAGATCAACTGGATGGGATTCCGGTGCGCCCGCGATGCGCAGGATGGGGCAGGAACGAAGGTGTCGATGGCGGTGAAGTAGGATAAGGTAGCAGCAGTGAGGGATTTATTTATTAGGCTGATGTCTCGGGCCGGCGAGCGTCTATCACATGAGCGCTTGCAGGAAGGGCCGTGCTCCTCGCAGTGCGCGCAAGGAGGGGGACATCATGCAGGTTCGGACAATCGTGCGGAGCATTGGAGTGTGGTCTGTCGGAGTTGCGATCGCCGGGGGGCTCGCTGCCTCTGGTGTGTCGCCGGTTTCGGCTGAGGAGATCGGTGCCGGGAATCAGGTCTTCTTTAAAGGCGGGTTCATGAATTTAAACCAGGACCGGGGCACGCAGATTTTTACCGATACGAACGGCGTCTTGGGAGCCGGTGGTGTCAATGGAGGGAACGCCGGATGGTATGTCGGCGCGGGGCTCGACTTGATGATGTCCAAAGATGTCTGGGGCGCACTGGACAAGACGTCGGTCCTTGGCGAAATCGGGTTGCAGCTCAACCGAATTAACTCCCATCGGGTCAACAACGCCGCAGGGAGCATTGCAACCTGTACGCTTGGCGGGACCTGTCCCACGGTCGATCCGCAGGAAGTTCAGCTGACCCTGCTGACGATTAACGTTTCGCCGAAGATCAAATTCATGGAGGGCAGTGCGTTCCGGCCTTGGATTATTCCCGTCGGTCTCGATTTTCATGTGATGAGTCCACCGTCGAACAAGACGCAATATCTCGATGCCGGCCTGCAGTTCGGCGCGGGATTCGAGGTGCAGGTCTGGAAGGCGTTCAAGGTCGGCGTCGATGCCCGCTATCACCTGACGGCTCGGATGACCAACACGATCAACGATTATTTCCAAGTCGGCCCGTACGTGGGGATTTCGTTCTAGCGAACAAAGTGGACGATGCATTCGGCGCGCTGAGCGTGGCTCAGCGCGCCCTTGCCACCGCCTCGAGTCTCAGTCGGGGCAGCGCCGTGATACGAGTTTTACAGAAACGATAGAGTCGCAACAGCATGTCGCAAGTGGCCCTCGTGTGGATACATCTTCTCGCGGCAGTCAGTTGGATTGGAGGAACGGTTTTTCTTTCCCTTGTCCTAGCCCCGTCCTATCGGGCCATGGCATCGAAGCCCGATGCCGGAGCCCTGTTCCGAACGTCGGCAAAGCGGTTTCGCCTGGTGGTGTGGGGAGCGGCCTCCGTTCTCTTATTGACCGGGCCGATGCTGGCCTTCTCCCACGGATGGCCGCTCTTCGAGCCGGCTCAATGGCCGTCTCCCTTGAGAGTGAAGCTGGCGCTCGTGGCCGCGCTGCTGCTGCTGACCCTTGCCCACGATCTTGTCCTCGGCCCGCGCGTCCGGGCCATCCTCGTTCATGCCCCCAACCAACGAACGGCGTCTGATCGCATGGTTCTTGCCGCAGCTACCTGGTTGCCGCGCATGGCGCTTCTGCTTTCACTGGCCGTGCTGTTTGCCGCAGTCTCGCTGGTCCGGTCCTAACGATCTCCGAATACCAGCCTTGGCTGGTTGCTCTCGTTCCGTAATACTTCTAAGCTAGGGTCTGCCATGCCTGTGGGGGTGAGCGGGGAATCGGTCTTGCGCGCGTCGCGCGATAGAGAAGGAGGCCAGCGATGAGAAAACAAGCTGCCGCAAATCAGCGGAGGTCACTGTGTGCCATAGCGGTGAGTGGATGTGTCGTGCTGGGGGCAGCCTGCATTGGCGGCTCGCCCGCTTCCGCGTATGAAGTGTGGCTGACCGATCAGTCCGATACCGGCAAGGAGAGTGGGGGGTATCTCCATATTTATGACGGCGCGCAGCTGGCGGCGAATCCGGCCTCGGCGAAGCCCACGATGACTATCGACTTTGCCGGCGACATCGGCAAGTTCTGCGAGGAGACGACCAAGAAGGCCGTGCGCCGCCCGCATATGCTGTTCTTCAATCAGAGTCAGGACCATGCCATCATTTCGTTCCTGAGCGGCCATGTCCTATTCATGGACGCGGCGACGAAGAAACCGGATGCCTGTCTTTCCATGGGGAAAAACGTGCATGCCGCCTGGCCGACACCGGATCAGAAGATGGCGATCGCCGCGAACATCGCGGAGAAGAAATTCATCCGGATCTGGACGGACTACGCGGCGCACAAGTTCACCTTCGATCTTGAAAAAGACGTCGTGAACCTGGCCGCCTTCGAAGGGGGCGAGCGGCCGGATACGTCGCCGATCTGCCCGATTACCGAATCGTCGAGTCGCTATGCCTTTGTGACGTTGCGCGGCGGAGGGTTGCTCGTCTTTGATGTGACGGCGACGCCGATGACGGCGGTGGCGATGTTGAACAATAACCAGATTCATCCGGCTGGCTGCGGCGGCGTTCAGGCCGGCGGCACCATGTACGTGAATTCCGGCGGCGGATGGCCGGTGGCGCCGCTGTCCTACGATGTGTACGCGCTCGACATCTCAGGCCTGCCGGCCACAGTATCGGCCAAGCTGATTTCGCAACGGGACGACAAGTTTGCCGATTCGCACGGCATGATCGGAGTCGGCCGCTATGTCTGGAGCGCGGATCGGGCAGGCAACAATGTCGAGATTATCGACACAGTGAGCCATCTGAGCGTGGGCACTATCGATCTTGTCGCTGAAGGAAATACGGATCCGGCCCCCGATTTGATGGACGTCGCGCCGGATGGACAGTATGTGTTTGTCGGCCTTCGTGGCCCCAATCCATTAACCGGCAACGACAAGGGTGTGCATAACGCGAAGGGGACGATTCCCGGCGTCGGGGTGGTCCATGTCGATGCGGGCGGCAAGGTCGGGCATTACAAGGGCCAGGCGGTCATCACGAATAAGAAGGACGAGAAGGAAACCGCCGATACCCACGGAATTGCCGTGAGAAAGTAAGCGAGCCAGTTCAACGGTTTTGCCATGAGTTTTTGGACACCTGTCCGGAAGCCCACGCTGCCGGCACGACATACGATGACGCTGGGATGGCGGGTCATATGATGAAGGCGCGGTGAGGGAAGAGGATGAAGACACGTTTCTGCATGGGTGCGGTTGCACTATGGATGATCATGATCGGTGCTGCCGGATGGTTTTTTGTGACGGGGTGGACGGCGAAGAGCACTGACGGGCGCACAGCGATTCTGTTGGCGCCGGCGGAACGAGACCTGATTCTTGGCGAGATGCGCCATCTCTTGAAAGCCGTTCATGGAGTGGTGACGGGATTGGCAGACCAGGATGAGTCGGCCGGCCGGCGACAGATGGAACAGGCGGCGCGTGCGGCGGGGATGGGCATGGCGGTGGATGTCAATCCGGCGATCATGGAAAAACTGCCGCTGCCGTTCAAGCAGATGGGGATGTCGATTCATCGCGACATGGATGCGCTGGCCGATGCGGTCGCAAACAAGGAAACGCCGCAGCAAATCTTGCAGCGTCTGGCGAACCTGACGGCCCGCTGCACGACGTGTCACGATTTGTACCGGTTTAGTGTGGGCCAGTAGCTGGCGTGAGATTGACGCGCCATGTCCGCAATCTCTGGACGATCAAGGGAGGACTCTTATGAGCGAACATCAGGGGGACGGTGGAGAAGGAGGGGCCTATACACCGGTTGGGACGAGGCGGACCTTTTTCGGCTGGGTCACCACGGTGGCGGCAGGCCTCATTGGATTCGGACTGGCGGTGCCGTTGGTCGGGTATGTCATTTCCCCGGCCTTGAAGCGGAAGGAGCAGCCTTGGGTGGATGTCGCCAGCCCGGACGAGCTGCCTGTCGGCGATCCCAAACAGCTCGACCATGTCACGACGATTCAGGACGGATATTTGAAAGCCCAGTCGCAGAATGCGGTCTGGGCGGTCAAGCAGCCGGACGGACAGGTTCAGGTGTTCTCTCCGAGATGCACCCATCTCGGGTGTGGCTATCGTTGGGACGGAGAGGTGAAGCAGTTTAAGTGCCCGTGCCACGGCAGCGTGTTCAATATCGAAGGGAACGTAGTGGCAGGACCCGCGCCGCGTCCGCTCGATCGCTTGCCTTCCAAGGTCGAGAACGGCCGCCTTCTTGTGGTGTTCAAAGAGTTCAAGCCCGGAACCAAGGATCCCGTCGAATTGTGAGGCCAGTGCTGAACCCTCGTCCCTTACCATTAGCCTGGAGTATCTATGCGAATCTATCAATGGCTCGATAGCCGGCTCAATCTGAAGTCGGTGGAACGGACTCTTCTCGACGAACCCATCCCAGGCGGCACTAGCTGGATTTATGTCTTCGGCTCGGCCACCTTATTTCTCTTTCTGATGCAAGCCATCACGGGAATGTTCCTCGCCTTGTATTATGCGCCGACCCCCGATCACGCCTACGATAGCATTCAGTTCATCGAAGAACAGGTTACCTTTGGCGCGTTTGTGCGCGGCCTTCATCACTGGGGCGCCTCCGGCATGGTCGTCGCGATCGGACTGCACATGCTTCAAACCTTCTTGTATGGCGCGTATAAGCCGCCACGTGAAGTGATGTGGATGGTCGGCGTCGTGCTCTTTCTCATTGTGATGGCGTTTGCCTTTACCGGGTATCTGTTGCCCTGGGACCAGACGGCTTACTGGGCGACGCAGGTCGGCCTCAATATGGTGGGCACGGTGCCGGTGGTCGGAGAGTTCTTGATGAAGGTCATGCGAGGCGGGGAAGTGCTGGGGGCGCTGACGCTGTCCCGGTTCTTTGCCATCCATGTGCTCTTTCTGCCGGCGCTCCTGGTCAGTTTGATTGCCGCGCATCTTTTTATTTTGCGGCGTGTAGGACCGGCCGGTCCCTGGACCGATGCGCGGGCGTCGCTCAGCAGCGAGACGTTCTATCCACGGCAGGTCTATATGGATGCCGTCGCCATGCTGGTTGTGTTCACGGTCATTGCAAGCCTTGCGTTGCTGGTGCCGTTTCCGCTGACCGACAAGGCAAATCCGGCCGACACGAGTTTTGTGCCGGTGCCGGAGTGGTATTTCCTCTTCTATTACGAGTTGCTGAAGTACGTCCATGGGCCGCTGGAGCCGCTGGCGACGTGGATTCTTCCGATGGTCGTGATTCTGGTTATGTTGTTCTGGCCGTTCATCGATCGCAACCCTGCCAGGAATCCGATCAGACGGCCGGTCGCGCTTGGCGCAGGCGCGGTGTTTCTGCTTGTCGTGTTCTCCCTGTTGGGGCTGTCGCTTAAAAATCTCTACGCTGTTCCGCGCGTCGATCCGGCGGTGGCGAGAGGGCAAGCGCTCTTTGCCCAATTCGGCTGCGCAGGTTGCCATCGGATTCATGGCGTCGGAGGGGCGGTTGCGCCGGATTTATCCTTTGTCGGCGATAAGAGGCCGGACCGTGAATGGCACCTCAAGCATTTCAAAGATCCTCAATCCGTGTCGCCGGGATCGTTCATGCCGAAGTTTCCGCTCACCGATCCGCAGTTGAACGATCTGACGAGCTATGTGCTGAGTCTGAAGAAAACACCGTGATCGATGGAGTCAATCCCTATGCGGAGTTCTTTCGATAGGGAGAATTGGGAAGAACGATGATTCGTCAGTAGGGGAGTGTTCACCTGAGAGGAAGCTCGTTATGTCGTCATCGGACGTGGTGTTCCTGTTTGATGTAGATAACACGCTGCTGGACAACGATCGGGTCACAGAGGATCTTGCGGATTACCTCGATCAGGAAGTCGGGCACGAGCGGCAGCAACGCTATTGGATCATCTTCGAACAGTTACGAGGCAAGCTGGGGTATGCAGACTATTTAGGCGCCTTGCAACAGTATCGCATCGAGTATCCTCACGATCCCCATCTACTCACCGTCTCACGGTTTCTCATTCAGTATCCGTTTGCCGACCGCTTGTATCCGAAAGCGCTTGCGGTCGTGGAACATGTCAAGCAGTGGGGCAAGGCCGTCATTCTGTCCGATGGCGATGTGGTGTTTCAGCCTCGAAAAGTCGAGCGGTCGGGATTGTTTGAGGCCGTCGAGGGGAATGTTTTGATTTATGTGCATAAGGAGCAGGAGTTGCGCGATGTCGAGCAGCGGTTTCCCGCGCGGCAGTATGTGCTGATCGACGATAAATTGCGCATTCTTACCGCAGTGAAAAAAACTTGGGGCTCACGGGTCACGACCGTGTTTCCACGTCAGGGGCACTATGCCTTGGATCCGCAGCTGCCAGGCCGGTATCCGCCGCCGGATCTGACGATCGAGCGTATCGGCGACTTATTGGACCATGATTACTCAGCGGGGCCATCTTCTCTTCAGCAGAGGGCCTGATGTCGCGATCCCCTCAGCCAGCTCCTGGCATTCTGGCGGTCAACGCCGGGTCGTCCAGTATCAAGCTAGCGTTGTTTGAGGCGACGCCACGACTGCCGCGCCTCATGGAAGGGCACGTCGAACGCATCGGATTGCCCGGCACGTGGCTGTCGATGACGGATATCCTCAGCAACCGGACAGAGGAGGTCGCGATACCAGGGGCCGATCATGCGGCTTCTGTCAGGCCTCTGATGGATTGGATCGATCAACGAGTTGGGTCATTCGCGCTGCTGGCGGTGGGGCATCGCATCGTCCATGGCGGCATGACGTACAGCCAGCCTGAGCCGGTGACGCCGGCCATGATTGCGGAGTTGCGGCGAATCAGCCCCTACGATCCGGAACATCTGCCTGCAGAGATCGGCCTCATGGAAGCATTCTCCCGGCGCTATCCATCGGTGCCGCACATCGCCTGTTTCGATACCGCTTTTCATCGCGGCATGCCGCTGGTGGCTCAGCTGTTGGCGATCCCGAGAACGTATGCCAACGCGGGCATCCGGCGGTACGGATTTCACGGACTCTCCTATGCCTTTCTGATGAAGGAGTTGACCAGAGTTGGCAGGCCCGGAGAGGCCGAGGGGCGGGTCATTCTTGCGCATCTGGGCAACGGAGCCAGCATGACAGCGGTGCTGGGCGGGAAGAGTATAGAAACGACCATGGGGTTTACGCCAGCCTCGGGCCTGCCGATGAGCCGGCGCTCAGGCGATCTCGACCCAGGTGTGATGTCCTATCTGACGAGAACGGCAGGCCTGACCGTGGAACAGTTCCACAAGATGGTCAATTCGGAGTCCGGCCTGCTCGGCCTGTCGGAGCGCAGTTCCGATATCCGCGATTTGCTCGCGCTGGAGGCGCATGATCCACAGGCAGCTGAAGCCGTGGCGCTGTTCTGCCATCAGGCGAAGAAAGCCATTGGCGCGCTGGCCGCCACGCTAGGCGGGGTGGACACCCTCGTGTTCAGCGCCGGAATCGGCGAGCACTCGCCGGTCGCCCGCGCCAGGATTTGCGAGGGCTTGGGGTTTCTGGGGATTGCGATTGACCGCCGGCGCAACGAGGCGAATGACGCCGTGATTTCGGCGGAGGATGGCCGGGCGATCGTGCGGGTCATCCACACCGATGAAGCGCGCGAGATGGCGCAATCCGTGCTTCCATTGCTGGCGCAGGCGGGATAGGAGCGAGGTGAAGACGATGGCGCCGACAAAAAAGAAACCGCTCGCATCGGATCTGCTGAAAAAGATGGATGCCTATTGGCGGGCGGCGAACTACCTGTCGGTCGGCCAGATCTATCTCTACGACAACCCGCTCCTGAAGAAACCGCTGACGCGCGCGCACATTAAGCCGCGGCTGTTGGGGCACTGGGGCACGACGCCGGGGCTCAACTTTATCTACGTGCATCTCAACCGGATGATTGTCCAGCACGACCTGGATATGATCCATATCACGGGTCCTGGGCATGGCGGGCCTGGCATTGTGGCGAACGCCTATCTCGAAGGCACTTACAGCGAGGTCTATCCGAACATCTCGCAGGACGAAGCGGGAATGAAGCGGCTCTTTAAGCAGTTTTCATTTCCCGGCGGTATTCCGAGTCATGTGGCGCCGGAAACACCGGGGTCCATCCATGAAGGCGGCGAATTGGGATATTCGTTGTCGCATGCCTATGGCGCCGTGTTCGACAATCCCGATCTCATTGCGGCCTGCGTGGTCGGCGATGGCGAAGCGGAAACCGGCCCGCTTGCGACGAGCTGGCATTCGAATAAGTTTCTCAATCCCGCGACAGACGGTGCGGTCCTCCCCATTCTCCATCTGAACGGGTATAAGATTGCGAATCCCACGATCCTCGCCCGCATCAGCCACGAGGAGTTGGACCAGCTGCTGAGAGGATATGGCTACAGGCCGTATTTTGTCGAAGGGCGGGAGCCGCGTACGATGCATCGACGTATGGCGGCGGCATTGGATGCCGCCGTCTTGGAGATCAAGAAGATTCAGCGCGCCGCCAGGACGAAAGGGTTCACCGGCCGTCCGCGATGGCCGATGATCGTCCTGCGCTCGCCGAAGGGCTGGACTTGCCCGAAGCTGATCGACGGCAAGCGCGCGGAGGATTACTGGCGCTCTCATCAGGTGCCCATGGGCGATATGGGGAAGCCGGGGCATGTCAAGACGCTCGAAACGTGGATGAAGAGTTACAAGCCGAGGGAGTTGTTCGACCTGACCGGCCGGCTCAAGCCTGAACTCGCCGCGCTGGCTCCCAAGAAGGCGCGGCGCATGAGCGCCAATCCCCAGGCCAATGGCGGGCTCCTGCTCAAGGATTTGCGCCTGCCGGATTTCCGCGACTACGCCGTCACGGTGACCGCGCCCGGTGGAGTCGAAGCGGAATCCACCAGGGTCATGGGGCAGTTCCTGCGCGATATCATGACGCGCAACATGGACAGCCGCAACTTTCGCCTCTTTAGCCCGGATGAAAACAACTCGAATCGCTGGCAGGATGTCCTGGAGGTGACCGATCGCGCCTGGGCGGCGGAGCGCTATGCATACGACGATCACCTGGCGCCGGATGGCCGGGTGATGGAAATGCTCAGCGAGCACCAGTGCCAAGGGTGGCTGGAGGGCTATCTGCTCACCGGACGGCACGGATTCTTTTCCTGCTATGAAGCGTTCATCCACATTATCGACTCGATGTTCAACCAGCATGCGAAGTGGCTGAAGGTCTGCCGCCATATCCCCTGGCGGCGGCCGATCGCGTCGCTCAATTATCTGTTGTCGTCTCACGTTTGGCGGCAGGACCACAACGGGTTCAGTCATCAGGATCCTGGCTTCATCGATCACGTCGTCAATAAGAAGGCCGAAGTGATCCGGGTGTTTCTTCCGCCCGATGCCAATACCTTGTTGTCCGTCACGGACCATTGTTTGCGCAGCCGCAACTACGTCAACGTGATTGTCGCCGGCAAGCAATCCGCGCCGCAGTGGCTCGACATGGAGGCCGCGGTCACGCATTGCACGGCCGGAATCGGTATCTGGAGCTGGGCGAGCAACGATCAGGACAGCGAGCCGGACGCGGTGATGGCGTGCTGCGGGGATGTGCCGACTATGGAAACGCTGGCGGCGGTGGCCTGGTTGCATGCGCATTTGCCTGAATTGAAAATCCGGGTCGTCAACGTCGTGGATCTCATGAAGTTGCAACCGGCCAGGGAACACCCGAATGGGCTGAGCGACAAGGAGTTCGATGCGCTCTTCACCGTCGATAAGCCGGTGATCTTCGCGTTCCATGGCTATCCCTGGTTGATCCATCGACTCACGTACCGGCGGACCAATCATGGAAATCTGCATGTGCGGGGCTATAAGGAAGAAGGCACGACGAGCACCCCGTTCGACATGGTGGTGATGAACGATCTGGACCGCTTTCATCTGGCCGGAGCCGTCATCGACCGGGTGCCGCTGCACGGGTCCCGCGCCGATTATGCGAGGCAGGCGATTCGGGACAAGCTGATCGAGCACAAGCACTATATTGCCGAACATGGCGAAGACCTGCCAGAGGTTCGCAACTGGACATGGCCTGGAGACCGACGATGAATAAGAAAGTGTCATTTTCCATCTGGTACGTATTTCTCGCCATCTGGGCGGTGATTCTCGTCCATGACTTGATCCATGCTCTTCAGAAAATCGAAGAACTCCCCTACAGTGAATTCAGGCAGCTTGTGGCGGCTGGAAAAGTCGCCGAGGTGGCGGTCGGCAGCCAGGCTTTGACGGGGACGCTCAAGCCGGAGGGCGAGGCCAAGGAGCCCAAACTGTTTTCGACCATCCGGGTCGACGATCAGGATCTTGTCCGAGAGCTCAACCAGCACGGGGTGAAGTTCGTCGGAGTGATCGAGACGACCTTCTGGCGCGACGTGCTGTCGTGGATTCTTCCCGCCGCCATTTTCGGCGGCATTTGGTATTTCTTCATTCGCCGGCTGGGGCAAGCCCAGGGGGGCTTCATGCAGGTCGGGCAATCCAAAGCGAAGATTTACGCGGACACCGATGTCAAAGTCACCTTCGCCGATGTCGCCGGAGTGGATGAGGCGAAGGAGGAGCTGCGCGAGGTGGTGGAGTTCCTCAAGACGCCGGAAAAGTTCACTCGCCTGGGCGGCAAGATTCCCAAAGGCATCCTGTTAGTGGGTCCGCCGGGCACTGGCAAGACGCTGCTGGCTCGGGCGGTCGCCGGCGAGGCCGGAGTGACGTTCTTCAGCATCAGCGGGTCGGAGTTTGTGGAAATGTTTGTGGGGGTGGGGGCTGCGCGGGTGCGCGATCTCTTCGAGCAAGCGAAGCTGAAGGCGCCCTGCATCATCTTCATCGACGAACTCGATGCGCTGGGGAAAGCGCGGGGCATGGGGCCCGCGACGAATGACGAGCGAGAACAGACGCTCAATCAATTGCTGGTCGAGATGGACGGGTTCGATCCGCGCATCGGCGTCATTTTAATGGCGGCGACCAACCGTCCTGAAATACTCGATCCCGCGCTCTTGCGCGCGGGCCGGTTCGATCGTCAGGTCGTGGTGGACCGTCCTGACAAGATTGGGCGCCTCGCCATTCTCCGCGTGCATGCCAAGCACGTGCCGTTGGGGCCCGACGCGGATCTCGAGAACATTGCGGCGATGACACCCGGGTTCTCTGGCGCGGATTTGGCCAATATCATCAATGAGGCGGCCTTGCTGGCTGTGCGGCGCGGCAAGGATTTAGTGGGGCATTCTGAATTGCAGGAAGCAGTCGAACGGGTGATCGCCGGGCTGGAAAAGAAAAACCGGGTCCTCAATAAGATGGAGAAAGAACGGGTGGCGTATCATGAAACCGGCCATGCGTTGGTGGCGATCTCGCTGCCGGGTTCGGATCAGGTGCAGAAAATCTCGATTATTCCCCGCGGCGTGGCGGCGCTCGGATACACGCTGCAACTGCCCACGGAAGACCGGTTTCTGATGACGAAGTCCGAGCTGGAAAACAAAATCGCGGTGCTCTTAGGGGGGCGGATTGCCGAGGAGCTGACCTTCGGCGAGATCTCCACCGGCGCGCAGAACGATTTGGTCAAAGCGACGGATATTGCCAAAAGCATGGTGAAGGCCTATGGGATGAGCGAGA
The DNA here is from genome assembly GCA_022226955.1 of Nitrospira sp. NCBI lineage: Bacteria > Pseudomonadati > Nitrospirota > Nitrospiria > Nitrospirales > Nitrospiraceae > Nitrospira > Nitrospira sp. Next base: position 1,385,215 of record CP092079.1, on the reverse strand, counting down.
AGCTGGGCGCGATTACACTGGAACCGGAACGGCAATCGCAGTTCATGCAGGCTCAGGGGGCGTTCGAAAAGGGGGATTATTCCGAAGCGACGGCCCGGGACATCGATTGTGAAGTGCGGCGGATTATTGACGAACAGTATGAGCGGGTGAAGCAGTTGCTCAAGCAACGCGACGCGGCATTAGTCGAAGGCGCCAGGGTTTTGCTGGAACGAGAAGTCATCAGCGGGAGCGAGTTGAAAACGATTCTGGATGCCCACGGACCGGCCTGACGAATGCGCGGCTGCTGGCGGTACCGGGCGCTCGATTCGGGCGACGCGAGGCACGCATTCACCGCTACGGCCGGGTGATGCAGTGCCGATCACAATAGACACGAGCCTGTTGGGCAAAGGTGCTTTTGAACTCCGGGCCCCGTCAGTTTGCAGCACCGCCACACGTCCCGTAAAACGCCGCGTCATCGCGGTCCGCAAAAAGGCCGCCCCATCTTCACTCGTCAACGCGGGCCAGAGCATTACCTCGCCTCCTTGGCGTAGATGTCGATCCCGGTGAAGACAAACATCCCGCCAAAATCCACGATATCTATTTGAATGACCGCCCACGATGGACTGTCAGATATTGACGGCAACAGTGCCGTTGATAGGGGAGACGTCAAGAGCGATGGTTCCATTGTGTATGTGGGCATATATATTTTGGCACGTACGGGAAAGTCCTGTTGAACATTGCCCTGGCATGGCCTGAAATTGGCCGTTTAGAAGTGGGAGTCAGAAGGCATAGTTTTCGCAGCCGCTGGATGTGGCCGGATACGCCAGTATTGTCGCAGCCGGGAAGAAAGGATTTATCGCATGACACATCCTCTGATCTCTGCGGGGCTTTCTTATGGGAAGGGGGGAGCCTGGTTCGGACGATGCGGACTCCTCTGCGGGCTGCTTCTCCTCGCGGGCTGCAGTGGGGAAGGCCCGGCCTCGTCATCTGCATTGACGACTGTGGTCTCTTCGGGGCCGGCGGCCAATCTGTTGTTTAAATCGAACTTTGGCCCTGGAGTGTCATTGGGAGCACCCGAAGGGTTCTATGCCACCATTGGGAATAGCCGGGGAGGAGCCTGGCAAAGATTGATAGGGACAGATAACGAGACCGGCTATGCGTGGCCGGTGGCGGCCTTGGGCGCGGAATTCTCCGGGGTGCAATTGATTACCGTCGATCCGATCGATGCGGGTACGGTGGGAAACTATATTGTGAATGAGATCCGAACGGTGCCTGGCCCAACCGGCAACCCGGTCCGTGAATTGTTTCAGACCGTGAAAAATAAAGGCCCCGTGGGCCACGGGTACTCGCAAGCGCCGCTCCTGATTAAGCGGCCGTGGACGATCGGCGAGGTGACGGACCTGTACATCACCTATTGGTTCAAGCATCAATCGGATTTGCAGACGCAACTGGATACGACGGTCCAACCGGATGGCTCTCGCGGAGATTGGCGAGTGCAGTTCGAGTTCAAGACTGGGGGGTACAACAATACGTCTGGCGGTGATTACCGGATTACCACCAATGTGATGAAGGATTTTACTAATGGCTCCCTGTATTGGAGGACCAGTGGCGATAATCAGGCGAATGGACCCTACGGCCCGTTGGAGAAGGATACCTATTGGACCGAGGATAATCGAACGGTGCCTGTGCCGGTGGATCAGTGGTTCAAATTTGAGGGGTATTGGCATCGGTCTAATGGAGCGGACGGCCGCTACTGGGCGGCGGTCAACGGCCGGGTGATTGCCGACCACCGAGGCCCCAATATGGGCAATTTCGGGCTGCCTATTACGCGAATATTTATCGACAACTCCTACAGCGGCGGTTATCCAGAAGTGCACAGCCAGCTGACCGGCCTCGAAATCTGGGATGGCTTTCCCTGTGGGGACGGCCTGTCCTGTTACAACTAGCTGGCTAGCTCTGCTGCGTTCCACGCGCATGCTCGGCAATGAGCATGCGCACCCACCTGTTCTTCTATCAGCTCTCACAATCGCACTATCATGAGTGCCGCACGAGTCTCTGCCGCTGGGCATTGACATGAAGACGGAGAGCATCCTCACCCCAACCTTTTGTTCATATCCTCGTCTTGGGGCATCTTGGGACAGTGTGTGAAAGACGGCCTGGGGTGTTTCTCGCCAGCTAAAGGTTCTGTGTCTTGCCGCGTTGTTTGTGCGAGCGCTAACCTCATGGGATTCTTGACTTGCGTTGTCGTCAGCGTTTCACGCCGATGGCACATCGCTCGCATGAGTTCCTCATATAAAGATAATGCAGATGAGGCGAATCTCTTTTTGGCTTCGCGTCTCCAATGAAACAGGCGCACAGAGAGTTTCTTTCTCCCTTAGTCAGGAGGTGCCGTGATGGCATGCAACGTGGGCGGAATTGAGCGGCCAGTCAGGATCGTCATCGGTATTATTGCGCTGGGCATCGGAGCTTTTGCGGAGCTGCCGTCAGTGGGGACAGGGGTGGCGTTGGTGGTTGGGACTATTGCCCTCGTGACAGGCGCAATTGGGGTGTGCCCGCTCTGGAGCATCTTCGGGATCAATACCTGTCCGGTCACGCCAGGGAAAAAGGGATAGCGAGGAACCGATGCGATTGCAGGCCTGGACCGCTTTCCTTGCGGTAGGATGTTTGATCGGACTCGGTGGATGCACGCCGACTCCGAAAGCTGCCACTGTTTCTGCGCAAGGCCATGGCGGTGGCGGACTGACCTCTGCTGACATGGTGTTCGCGCCTCCGTCGCCGGAGATGATTCCAGGCGATTGGCGAGGAGAACAGATTCGTTTAGGCTACACCATCGTGGTGGATACGCAGGAGTATGGACGCCCGTACGTGGGCAATCGGTTGAATTGCACGAATTGTCATCTCAATGCCGGCCTGAATCCGAATGCCGCGTCCTTTGTGGGGATCAGCCGGTTGTATCCAGAGTATCGGGCGCGAGCGGATCGGCAGATGACGCTGGCGGATCGCATCAATGAATGTTTCGAACGCAGCATGAACGGGCACGCGCTTTCCTCCGATAGTTCTAAGTTGCAGGCCGTCGTGGCCTACATCGAGTGGTTATCGCAAAACGTTCCGCCGGGCAACGCGGTGCCCTGGCGTGGGATTCCACGCCTGACCTCCACGCACATTCCGGATGTCGCGAATGGGCAACGTCAGTTCGCCGTGAAATGCGCGTTGTGTCATGGCGCGGACGGACAGGGGACCATGGCCGCGCCGCCGGTGTGGGGCCCGCAGTCCTACACGATTGCAGCGGGGATGGCGCGGGTGAGCGTGGCGGCGTCGTTTATCAAGTCCAACATGCCGAGAGGCTTGGGCTGGACACTGACCGACGAGGAAGCCGTCGACGTGGCGGCCTATGTGAATAGTCAGCCTCGCCCGGACTTTCCTGGCAAAGCGCGCGATTGGCCGAAGGGCGGCAAACCGGCGGATGTGCCGTACTAAACCGTCGTATGCGGGAGGTGCGCGATGAATCTTACGGTGGTCTATCATGGCGGTACGCGCTACGACATCATCAGCGGTCGGCATCGTGTGGTGACCGAACAGCCGGAGGAAGCCGGTGGCGGTAACTCACCTGCCGCTGAGGTTTGCCCATGAGCGAGTCCGCGTCAGTCTCTCGTCGGACATTGTTCAAGCGGATGGCTGTCATGATCGGCGGGCTCGCGGCCTGGCGCCAGGCGCGGCCGGCGCTGGCTCAGCAGGCGGCTTCACCGGAAACCGGGCCGCAGACCGTGCGCGTTATGCGGCCGTACGACGCGGAAACGCCGGTGCGTGAATTTACCTCTTATATAACCCCCAATCATCGGTTTTTCGTGCGCAGTCATTTCGGCCCACCCGCGCCTGAGTCGATTGCCGAGGGGAGTTGGCGGCTGTATGTCGGAGGATTGATTGACCATCCGCTGGAACTCACGCTCAAGGATCTCAAAGCCTTCGAACCGGTGACGATCACGGCAGTCGTTCAATGCAGCGGGAACGGGCGCGCGTTTCATCGTCCGAAAGTGCCGGGCGTGCAATGGGAGCGTGGCGCGGTTGGCAACGCGCAGTGGACCGGCGTGCGGCTACGGGACGTGCTGGCCAAGGCCGGCGTGCGGCTCAACGGAAAACATGTGCAGCTGCAAGGTGCCGACCGCCCGGTGGTTGCGTCGGTACCGTTGTTCGTTCGAAGTATTCCACTGGAGAAGGCCGTTCATCCGGATACGATTCTGGCGTACGACATGAACGGGCGTCCCTTGCCGCTGTTGCATGGCGCGCCGCTGCGAGTCATTACTCCAGATTGGATGGCGGACTCGTGCATCAAGTGGCTGACGGATATCACGGTGCGATCAGATGAAGCCAAAGGCTACTACATGCAGACGGCCTATCGCGTGCCGGTCACGGCGATTCAGCCAAGCTCAGGCCTGCCGGGCACCTCGATGGTTCCCGTTGAAGCGATGGTGGTGAAATCGCTCATTGCCTCGCCGGCGCAGGGAGATCAGATTGGGCGGGGACCGGTCACTGTCCAGGGCGTGGCCTGGAGCGGAGAAGCCGCTGTCGCGACCGTGGAACTTTCGTTCGACGACGGCAAGACCTGGGATCAGGCCCGGCTGGTCGGCGAGGATGAGCCCCATGCCTGGCGGCAATGGCAGTTTGTCTGGAAGCCCGCAGCAGCCGGCTCAGTAACAATCCTCTGCCGCGCGACGGATGCCGCGGGGCAGACGCAGCCGCAAGAGAGCCCGTGGAATCCCAGCGGATTCTTGTGGAACGGGTGGGACCGCGTTGCTGTGACGGTGGCGGTATGAGGCGGAGCCTTCCACTTATCGGCCTATTCGTCTTGGGTCTCGCAGGGTTGGCGGCGATGACCGCGGCGCAGGAAGACGATCTGGCGTCGGTGAGCGCCGCGCTGGCGCCACGCGCGGAAGGATTGATCATCGCGCGTTGTTCCGTCTGCCACAGTCCCGACTTGATTGCGCAGCAGCGGTTGCCGAAAGACCGCTGGGCGGCGACCGTCGACAAAATGAAGCATTGGGGAGCGGAGATTACCGACGATGAAGCCGAGTTGCTTGTGCGGTATCTCTCCGCCCGCTATCACCCGGCTGCGCCGGATCAGCTGCCGCCCTTCGATCATGAATTGAGAAACGCGGAGCCGTTGACGCAAGAGCCCGAGGACACCGGTCCGCCCGTCGGTTTGGCGGCCAGAGGCGCGGGCATCTTCGAGCATAATTGCCAGGCCTGTCATGGCGCCGGAGCGACCGGAGGGATGGGGCCGAAGCTGGCGAAGAATCCGATCTTGAAACATGACGATCTGTTCTGGGAAACGGTGTTGCATGGGCGCGGCCCGATGCCGGCTTGGGGATCGGTGCTGAGCGCACAAGATATTGCCGACGTCCATACTTGGTTACTGACGAAATAGCGAAGCGCGATATTCATCACAGCCGAAAGGAGCAGTCATGAGAGTGAGACGGAGCATGATTGTCGGAGGGGCATTGCTGACGTTGGTGGGACTGATGTCGGCTCCACGAGTGTCGTTCGGAGCCGACCAATCGAAGGCGAAAGAGTTGATTCAGCAGAACTGCGTCCAATGCCATCGGATGGAAGGCCAGGCCGACTCCCGGTTCAACCTCAAGGCACCCGATCTTATCTGGGCAGGGAGCAAGTACAATCGGGACTGGCTGATTCGATGGCTGACCGGTAAAGAGGCGCCCTTGTACGTCAAAGGGTATCGCTGGGATCAATCGCAAGATGCGCACAAGCATGTGACGGTCTCGGAGGCTGAGGCCAACGGGATTGCCGATTATCTGGTGGAACACAATAAGGACTCGCGTGTGAAAGTCGGCGGGTTCGACCTGGCCAAAGTGACGAAGTTCGACGCGGCGTTCGGCGGAATAGCTTACAAGGCTCATGCCTGTCTCGGCTGTCATACGGTCGAGGAAAACGGGAAGCTCATCGGCGGGCAGCAGAGCGCCGCCTTGGAGAAAGCCGGACAACGGTACAACCAGGATTGGCTGTTCCGTTTCGGGTTGAATCCGCAGGACTTTGCGCCGCACAGCGGCGAGTTTCTCGCCGATGCGACGGAGCCGCAACTGCGCGCGGTGATTGGATACTTGATGGTGCAGGGCGTGCCGGATTTTAAATATTACGAGCCTTGGACGAGCCCGGAATTTTCCAAGGCCAGCTCCGGGCGCGGCAAAGTGATTTATAAAGAGTACTGCATGCAGTGCCACGGAGCGACTGGGAAAGGCGACGGGCCGGCCGCGGCCACGCTGGAGCCGAAGCCGGCGATCCACGCCAATATCAATTTCAGCGAAGTGCCGACGGAATATCTCTACAATATGATCAATCATGGCGGTGCCGCGATGGGCAAATCCGCCAACATGCCCTATTGGGGGCTGACTATTGGACAGCAGGGTGTGGCGGATGTCATGGCCTATTTGAAGACGACGTTCAAAGGGCCGAAGTAATGCGCGCACGGCCGATCATGTAACAGGAGTGAATCGGACTCCGTTAAAAGACTTGCTTGCCGGGGCGCAAGCTGCAAATATTCCTCTATAGGGCTGCGGCGTCTGGTGTGATGGTAGGATCCTGTTCTAAGGCAGGGCTGGAGTCTAACAGGGGGGACAGCATGGCTGCTGAAGGCGAGTCGACCGGTAAATCGAAGAATAATAAAGAAATCCGAGAGGAATTAAGCGCCGACGGCGAACTGTTGGCCGATGAACTGGAAATCATTCCGACGGCGATTCCCAAACAAGGCGACGGCTACCGCCGGCGGGAATCCCATCCCGTCGATCGAGCCGTCGCTGCGATTGGCGCCGCCGGGCATGCGCTGACAGACGACGACTTGATTCGCATCAACACTCGACGAGGGTTATTGACGCTGTTGAAGCGGAAAGATGTCGACCTGGAGGAAGTGCGCAAGACCTTGCTCTACGATCAGGAGCTGCGGCAGCTTCAGGTCGAACTGGTTCGATTGCAGCGATGGGTGCAGGAGAGCGGGCAGCGGATTGCCATTCTCGTCGAAGGGCGCGATGCGGCCGGCAAGGGCGGCACGATTCGCCGCTTCACGGAACATTTGAATCCACGCGCCATGCGCGTCGTCGCGCTGCCGAAGCCCACGGATCAGGAGCGTGGCCAGTGGTATTTTCAGCGCTACATCCAGCAATTGCCCAACAAGGGTGAAATTGTGTTCTTCGACCGCAGCTGGTACAACCGCGCGGTCGTCGAGCCTGTGATGGGATTCTGCAGCAAGAAGGAGCACCAGCGGTTTCTGCAGCAGGTGACAGAGTTCGAGCACATGCTGTACGAAGACGGTGTCACCATCATCAAGTTCTGGTTCTCCATCTCCAAGGAAGAGCAAGCAAATCGGTTTGAAGCGCGCCGGCAGAATCCTCTCAAACAGTGGAAGCTGAGTCCGGTCGATGAGAAAGCGCAAGAGCTCTGGGATTCCTACACGCGCTATAAAGAGGAAATGTTCAGCAAGACGCACGCCACTTTCAGCCCCTGGATTATTGTGAAGGCGAACGACAAGCAGTCCGCGCGGCTTGAGAGCCTGCGCTATGTGTTGAATCTTCTGCCCTACAAAGGCAAAGAGGAGACGCAGATTCGTCTGACACCGGATCCCAACATCATCACGCGTTTTCATCGCAAGATGGTGGAACTCGATTTGTGAGGAGCAGCCTTACGGTTACGATAGGCAGGCAACTGTCGGCGGCGGGCGTCAGATGACGCCGCCGCGTCGATCTCCCGCCTGAATCTACATCGCAACGAGGGATGGTGTTACCGTAAGACTAGGACGGAACAGCCTGCCTTGTGGACGATGCCATGCGATACGCTGCCGAGAAGGAACCGGTCTACTCCGGTCCGTCCGTGCGATCCGACGACGAGCAAATCGTACCCGTTGGCCTCCTCGCAGACCGCGGTGATTGGCTCGCCCGAGCGGACTTGAGTGGTGACGGTGAACTGTGGCCCGGCGAAGGTTGTGGCGGCCTCGGCGACGATGCGCTCGGTCTGGCGCCGGTGTTCCTCATACCAAGTGCGATAGCCAGCCATGATGTCTGGCTCGACCATCGTGAGCGATGGGATGATCGACAGTATTGTCAGCGTCACAGGATTTCTGAAGGGGTATGCCGTGAGCCAGGCCTGAGCGCGCGCGGCATCGTCGCGGCCCTCGATGGCCAGGAGCACGCGCGAGATGGGCCTGGCCTTGCCTTTGACGATGAGCGTTGGGATGCGTGTGTGGAGCAAGACCTGATGCGACACGCTGCCGATGAGCAGCTCCGCGAGACGTGAGTGGTCATGAGTCCCAACGACAATGAGATCGGCTTTGAGGGCGTCGGCGTTGTCGAGGATGAACGAGGCGGCATGGTGCGGCTCGGACACAGTTTTCACGGAAGGAATATCGGCGGGCAATACCGTTCGTCCGCGTTCGACGGCCTGGCGCCCGGCGTCGATCATGGAGTTGCGAAACTCGTCATACCCTTGCAGATTGGCCGCTCCGGCCATGAGCGGCGACTGAAAGATCCCCAGATCCACCCCGTGAACCAGCAGGACTTCGTCCGGCTTGTAGAGCAAGCCCAATTGAGTTACGGCGGCAAACGCTTCATCGGACCAATCGACGCCCGCGACAATTTTCATGGTGACGTCCTTTGTGTAAAGCCGGCCATGCGGCGCCTCGACTAGGGCGTGGTTGAATCGGTGTCTATCGTACCTCCTTTGGCGGAGGTATGGCGGAGCGCATGCGCCAAGCTCTGGAACTGCCTACGAAGGCCGCATTGGCTTGGTGCAGAGCGCGGAGTACGTCGTTGTCTGTGACCTGCTCGAATTCCTCGAAGAACTCTCCGACGGATCCAAACGGCTCGGGGGTCGAAAGGATGACACATTCGTCCACGAGCGCGCGGATGCGTTCGGCTATCGAGAGTGGCGCGACCGGCAGAGCCACGACGATGCGCAACGGATTCAGCGCGGAGAGCGCATCGAGCGTGGCGAATAACGTGGTCTCTGTGGCGGCGCCGTCATCCACAAGGATCACGATTCGATGCTGCAACTGCGGCAGCCCGCGCCCCTTGCGATAGAAGAGCTGCCGTCGATTGATGTCGCGGCGCTGCGCGGTAACCAGCCCGTCGAGATCTTCTAGAGACAACTGCATTTCGCGCACGGCTTCCCGGCTGAGGTAGATGGCTCCTGTTTCGCTGACGGCGCCGACGGCATAATCCGGCGACTCAGGCGCTGCAAGCGTTCGGGTGATAAAGACGTCCAGCGGCAAATGGAGCGCGGTGCTTAATTCCTGGCCAACCACGACCCCTCCGCGAGGCAGCGCAAGTATGGCTATGTGATGATCGCCTCGATAGGCCTGCAAACGATTGGCTAATAGCACTCCTGCATGGCGACGATCGCGAAACAGCATGATGTCTCTCCTGTTGTTAGGGCATTCAACCGAATGCATTTCCTAACGCTTGGTTAGCCGACAGATGCGCCTCACGCATCCGTACCCTACTCCAAAGCATTGATAATGCCAAGGCAGAGAGACTTGAAAAAATAGTGAGACCGATGGAGATTCAAGGGGTTTAGCCAGGCCGCATGCTTCGTCGAAGCGAGAAATCATCAGCGGCTGTTGCGTTATAGAACAGTGCCGGTTGTGCTGCTGGGGAGTTGCTCGACAGTACATGCGTTCATCCCTACTAGGCTCTTCCATTCACCTTTCGCGGTGGGTATAAGGAAGGAATGGACTCGGAGGTTGCGCGATGACAGGACGACGGTTCGAGAGCGATGGCAGCAGGGGATTGCTGAACCGCCGGCAACTCTTGAAGGCGCTTGGCCTGCTCGGGGCAATGGCCGCCTTGGATGGCTCGCGCGGCTTGGCTGAGGCTCTGGACCCGGCGCGCCCTGCAACCGGGAACATTCCGACGCGCCTGCTGGGGAGCACCGGCGTGCAGGTCTCCGCGCTCTGTTTTGGCGGCGCCCATTGGGGGCGAATCGAAGACGATGCCGAGGCCATTCGCATTCTGCATGAAGCGATCGATGCAGGCGTGACGTTTCTCGATAATGCCTGGGAGTACAACGGCGGGCGATCCGAAGCGCTGATGGGGAAAGCCCTGCAAGGCCGCCGGCAGCAGGTCTTTCTCATGACCAAAGTCTGTTCGCACGGACGCGATAAGAAGGTTGCGTTGCAGCAGTTGGATGAATCGCTGCGCCGCCTGAAGACGGATTACCTCGATCTCTGGCAGATTCATGAAGTGGTCTATTTCGACGATCCCGACCGGCACTTCGCGCTGGGCGGCGCAGCCGAAGCCTTGCTCGAAGCGAAGCGGCAGGGTAAGGTGCGGTTTGTCGGATTTACCGGGCACAAAGATCCGAAGATTCATCTGAAGATGCTGGCTCAAGGCTTTCCGTTCGATACCTGTCAGATGCCGCTCAATGTCTTCGACGGCACCTATCGGAGTTTTGAGCAGGAGGTGCTGCCGGTTTTGGCGCAGCGGGGCATCGCTCCGATTGGCATGAAGAGCCTGAGCGGAAATGCCGAGCCGATTAAGCAGGGGCTTGTCACGCCGGAAGAAGCGCTGCGGTATGTGTTGAGTCTGCCGATCGCGTCGCTGGTCAGCGGCATCGATTCCAGGAACGTCTTGCGGCAGAATCTTGATATCGTGCGGCGCTTCGTTCCGATGACGACCGCCGAAATGCATGGCCTGCGGACTCGCGTGGCTCGCTATGCGATGGATGGGCGATTCGAATTGTTCAAATCCACCAACCGTTACGATGGCCGCATTGGGCGTGAGCTGCATGGTTTATAGCGTTGAGTGGCGGGAACGCCGAGACCACCGTCGATATGACCGGACATAGGAGGAACGGATCGCATGCCGCCACAGCAGGTTGAGCCGCACGTCTTTGTTATCATCGGCGCCACGGGCGATCTCACCCGCCGCAAACTGTTGCCCGCGCTCTACCATTTGCGGGATCAGGGGGTGCTGGAAACCAACAACACGCTGATTGTGGGCGCGGCTTTGCCCGAAGTCGGCGAGGACGGGTTTCGGCTCTGGGCGCACGAAGGGTTGCACCAGGCCGGCTGGCACAACAATCACGAATTGCGCGAGTGGTGCGACGCCTATCTCTACTATCATACGATCGGCCGGGGGACGGATGCCGATTATGTTGCGCTCGCCCTCTATATCCGGCGCATCGAAGAGAAACATGCCATGCCGGAAAATCGTGTGTTCTATCTGGCCGTGCCGCCGGACATCGCGGCCAACGCGATCGAACGGCTGGATCGGTCGGGGTTGCTCAAAGGGCGTGGCTGGGTGCGTGTCGTCTTCGAAAAGCCGTTCGGGCACGATTTCCAATCGGCGCATCAGCTGAATGCCACCCTGCACCAGTATGTGGACGAATCGCAGATCTACCGGATCGATCACTATCTTGGAAAGGAAACCGTTCAGAATTTGCTGGCCTTCCGGTTTGCCAATCCGATTTTTGAATCGCTGTGGAAACGCGACGCGATTTCGAACGTGCAGATTACCGTGGCCGAAGACCTCGGCGTCGAACATCGCGGGGCCTACTACCAGCAGTCGGGCGCGCTGCGCGATATGCTGCAAAACCATTTGACTCAGCTCATGACGGTCGTGGCGATGGAAGTCCCGGCCTCGTTCGATGCGGCGGCGATTCAGAGCGAGAAGATGAAAGTGCTGCAGTCGATTGCGCCGATTGCGCCGCAAGACGTTGTCTTTGGCCAGTACACCTCCTGGCAGGTCGGCGCGCAGACGATTCCCGGCTATCGCGAGGAGCCGGGGGTGCCGCCGGACTCCAATACGGAAACCTATGTCGCGGTGAAAGCGGAGATTCCGAACTGGCGCTGGAAAGGCGTTCCGTTCTATCTGCGAACCGGGAAGCGCTTTCCCCGGAAGCTCACGCAGATTGCCGTCATCTTCCGCGAGGCGCCGGCCCATGTGTTTCCATCCATCGATCCCGGCAGCATTGCTTCCAACAAGCTGCTGATTACATTGCAGCCGAACGAAGGATTCTCGCTCTGTTTCTCCGTGAAGAGTCCTGGACGACCGTTCACGCTGAGCGACCATGCATTGCAATTCGATTATCAGAAAGCCTTCGGCCAGCTGCCCGAAGCCTACGAGACCCTCTTGCGCGACGTGATGATCGGAGACCAGACGCTGTTCGTCAGCGCGGAGTTTACGGAAAAGGCCTGGAAGTTGTACGATCCACTCTTAACCGGAAAACGCGAGGTCCATTTCTATTCCGCCGGCAGTTGGGGGCCGCGCGAGGCGGACGCGCTGGTGGAGCGACAGGGGCATCAATGGCAGCTCGGCTGGTGAAGCGCTGCCCGAGCACATTGTGTTTTGGACATCAATGACGACATCGAGCCGATAGGCGTAGGAGTGTATTCGTAGTGAGTATTCAGACGATCACAGCGAAAGTCGAGTCGATTAAAGATCTGACGCACGATGTGCGCCAGCTCGATTTACGCTTGGTCGAGCCTGCCGCCATTGAGTTCAAACCGGGGCAGTTCATTTCCTTCGAGATGCCGCATCCGGAGACGGGCCGCTTGGTTACGCGGGCCTACTCGATTGCGTCGACTCCCAGCCGTCCCGGCTTGGTCACGCTGTTGTTCAATCGCGTGTCGGGCGGACCCGGCTCCACGTTGCTCTATGGATTCAAGGAAGGCGATACGGCGCGATTCAAAGGGCCGGCAGGCCACTTCACGCTGCGCGACGATCCGGGACGCGAGCTGTTGTTTGTCGCCACCGGCACGGGGATCACGCCAATCTGGTCGATGCTGCTGGCGAACGCGGAACGGCCTGATCCCAGGCCGGCCACCCTGTTGTGGGGGCTGCGGAGCCAGCGGGATTTGTACTACCAAGAAGAGCTGGCCGCGCTCGTGCGGACGATGCCGAAGCTGACGACGGTGCTCACGCTGTCTCGCCCAGATCCTGGCTGGTCTGGAGAGACCGGCCGGGTGCAACGGCTGGTCGAAGAGCGCGTACAGTCGGTCGCGCATCTCGCGGCCTATCTCTGTGGCAGCGGCGGCATGATCGCCGATGTGACGAAGACGCTGCAGCAGAAGGGCCTGTGTCCCATCTATCGAGAAAAGTATTATGACGCGGCCTCCGGGGCGAACGAGTAAGCCGCCGCTCAACGGTCGGCGGCGAAGCGCACGCGCAGAGCCGCGTGGCGCGGCCGACCGGTCCCCTTCCGTTTCGGCGACTTTGGATACCCTCATCCAACGTCTATTGGCGGAGCAATCCGCCTTCCGAGCCTTTCTGCGCAAACGACTACCCGATGATGCGCTGGTCGAAGACCTGCTCCAGCAAAGCCTGGTCAAGGCGGTGGAGCGCGGCCACGAACTGAATAAGCGCGACAGCGCCGTCAGTTGGTTTTATCGCATCCTGCGGAATGCCGTGGTGGACTATTACCGATCCCGCGCCGCCGACCGCCGGAAAGCGGATGGCTTGCTGACTGAGCTGGTCGCCTCGGGGGAGGACAAGATGCCGGGGCTCGATGAAATCCGTCCGGCTCTCTGCGCCTGCCTCGTCCCGTTGGTGAGCCAGCTCCGTCCCGCCTATGCCGATCTTATTCGGCGCATCGATTTGGAGGAAGAGTCACCGGTGGCGGTGGCGAAGGATCTCAATGTCACGCCCAACAATCTTACCGTCCGCCTCCACCGAGCGCGCCAAGCCCTGCGTGCCATGCTTGAGAAATCGTGTGGGGTTTGCACCAAACACGGTTGCCTGAACTGCACCTGTTAGCCGGTTGCCATAATCTGCGCTGTCCTTCGTCTGTAACGCGAATGGCAATCGCAATCTAGTGTAGGTCTGAGCGGATGCGTTCCTATACGACTCATGTCGGGCTATCCCAACAGCGCTGCGGCGAGGGATGGGAGCCAGGGGAGCAGGGCGACGCCAAGGCAGATCGAGAGCGCCACAATCGAGGCAACGAGGTCTTCGTCTAATCCGGTTTCCGTTGCGAAAATCACGGCGGTCACCGCCGACGGCATCGCGGCAATCAGTAATACCACAGCCCGTTCCAGTCCTGACAGATCCAGCAGCCAGGCCGCGAGCCATCCCAGCAACAAGCCACCGAGCATTCGCATCGCTACACCCAGGCAGGTGAGCCGCCATGTCCGCTGCACCGCCGCGAAGCTGATCGAGAGGCCGAGCACGAGACTCGCCAGCGGCGTCGTCATGAGATGCACCGGTGTCAAGGCGGTATGGAGCCAGGAAGGCAAGTGAAGCCCGGCTGTCTTGAGGGCCAGTATGAAAGTGAAGGCCCAGAAGGGAGGCGAGACGAGCAATCGTCTGAGCGCCGAGTGCGCCGACGGGGTGGCGGTGCCATGCCAGACGGCCAGCGCATAGAGCAGGGTGAGGGTGAGTGCCGTTTGGCCGAGGTCGAAGAGGATCGCCTGGGCGAGGCCGTCGTCGCCGAACGTCGCCAGTGTGACGGGATAGGCGAAGTACACCGAATTGATACAGCCGACGGCGAGGAGGAATCCGCCCTGGGTCTGGCGAGAGAGATGCAGCCGCTTCGCGAGCGGCCAAGCGGCGAGCACTAGCGTGAGCGAGACGAGGCAGGCCGCTAGCGGCAGCTTCCAGGCTGTCGGAGCAAAGGTGATGCGATCTAACGACAGGAGAATCGTCGCCGGCAGGGTAACGGAAAAGACAAATTGTCCCAGCCTCTCTGCATGAGGCTTTCCGAGCAGGCCGGATAGGCGGAGCCCGGCGCCGACGACGAACAGAATCAAGAAGGCTTGAAGAGCTGGCGGCATGGGAGGGGAGAGTAGCAGAAAACTCTGAGCCGGTCTTTGGGAACGTACGCGCCGCCGTCAGGTTGGACCAACCGCTTGGTTACAGGCAGGCCAGCCACTGCTCGACGTCGGGTCTGACTGATCGTTCGATGGTGGCGCCCTTGGGAAAGGTCCCGAGCGCGCCTTGGCGGGCGATGAGACCGAAGTAGCCGTGGCTGCGATCCCAGAACGGATAGGCCCCGTAGGCGCCTGGGCTAGAGACTCTCATGCCGACCGTGCAGTTGAATGTGGGACTCTGACATTCGTGCCAGAGGCCGAGCCCATAGTGCCAGTCTTCGCCTATGTTGGCCAGGGCCGGCGAATAGGCGATCACGACGGAGGCGGTGTGATCCGCCAACAGCTGGCCCATCGACGTGGTATTCAGCAGCGAACCGATTGTAAGCGCCTTGAGAAAGGCCATGTATTCTTCGCCGGTCCAGTGCATGCCACCGGCCAGGCGGGGATTCATGGCAGAGGGCAGGTCATAGGTCGATGTGGGGAAGAGGCCGGTCTGCGTTTGAAATTCAGTGAAGATGTCCTGCCAGGTGGCAACGCCCCGCGCCTTGATTGCCATGAGTCCCGCTACTTGCAAGTGAGTGCTGGCATAGTAGAACTGCTGTCCTGGGGTTATGCCGTTCCCGGCATTGGTCGTCGCAATGCTGTTCACGCAGGTTTCAAAGCTCGATTCTCCGAAGTCCTGGCAAGGCGGCTCGGTTGTCAGTCCGGAGGTGAAGCTCAGCAACTGGTCGAGTGTCATAGTGAAGAGCGGATCGGTGCTCGTGATAGGCCACGTTGTGATGTGCTGCTGCGGTTTGTCTGTCAGACGCAGATACCCTTTCTCCACGAGACGAAGAATGATGACCGCTGAAACCAGTTTGGAGGTTGAGGCGGATTCATAAGAGGTGAGCAGCGTGGAGCCGCCGCGAGTATAGGTGTAGCGGCGGCCATCTTGCCGCTCGACCGAGAAAGAGAAGTCCGTGTCTGAGGCGGTCTGCGCCAGCGTGCTATCCATCGCTCCTTCGAGTTGGGCGACCGAACAGGACGGCCCTGCAACAGGGGCAGGTGCAGGAGGAGTATCCGATCCGCCGCTCCCGCAGCCGGGAAGGAAACTGAGTGCAAAAGAGAGGCAGATAGTCAGGAACGGTGTGTGTCGCATGCAGTGTGTAACGTGAAACCAGAAAATCCGTTGACCTGCGGCAAGCCAAATCTTGGCAAGGCGTATACGGAAAATGAGGGCGCAAGTAGGAGTGAAATTGTAGCAGGGGGCAGAGCGCAAGAGATAGCTATCTTTAGGGGTATGGTAGCACCTAGTACTCAGGGCGCTACTTCGCAATCGTGATGCTGGGGACGCCGACGCGTGGAACTTCGCTCATGGTCATTTGAAACAGCAGGTACAGCAACTGGAATCCCTTGCGGTTCCAACGGGCCAGTGGGCCGGTTGTTTTCACGGCGTAATGTTTGCCGTGAAACTTGATCGACAGGTCGGCATCCGACGGCGCGCTGTCCTCCAGCACGAGCTCCATTGTGTACACGGGGTTTTCGAGTACGGACGGTGTGCGAGGATCTTTCTCCACATCATATTCGGGTTCTTCCTCTAGTCCGCGTCCCAGGAAGTTGAGGATCGTATTGAAGCTCCGCAACCGGAACTCGCCCTTCATCGGGTACTCGCCGCCGAAATGGCCTGGGCGAATATCAAAGAAAACGTCGTTGAGGTGTCCGTCTTCGGCATCCTCGATCAACCGTGTCCGTTCGTCGATTGAGAGGGTATCGGGGTCGTAGTTGGTGATGAGAACCTTTCCCGCGATCTGTTTGCGCAGCGTGTAGGTACTGTCTTTCTGATTATAGGTAACGATGTAGTCGCTCTGGAGCGACTGGAAGCCTTCGGCTGAGACTGAATTGGCGGGAAGCGTCCAGGTGCGATGGGAGATGAGCGGCTCGGCATAGAGCTGATTCTGATCTTGAATAGCCGAGAGATGCGTCACCACACGGCGAAACATGTCATAGCCTTGCTTGTCGGCCGGCGTGTTGCGGTACGAGACTTCCCGGCCGTCTTGTTTCATGCGTAGTTCCTGCGCCATTAGCCGGAGCAGCAGATCGATATCGAATCGCTGCCGGAGCAGCAGGATGAACTTGGTTTCTTGAAACGGAGTCAGCAGCCGCTTCGTGAACTCTTCCCCTTCGATCGGCACGATGCTGATGGTGGGATTCTCCGCCATGCTGCCGCCGAAGGTCGGCACGAGTGTGCTGCCGACGTTGCCTGTCAGTGCCGGGGAAACTCCGGCATTTACGCGGAAGTCGAACGTCGCAGCGATGTTCGAGATGCCGGTGAAGTGGATGGGCTGATGGCGATGGGCGCGGGCAATGTTGATGAGCAGTTGCTTGGAAACCGTCTCCGTCACCGCTTCGTCGTACGAAGAGACCGCGCGATTCAATGTGACCGGCGATAAGCAGCCGGTCAGCAACAGACTATAGAACGCCCCGGCTGCGATGAGCCGTGCAAAGGACGTGAAACGGAGAGTTGTGGTCATGAGAGTTTCACTAAAAAGCCGAGTTATTAGTGGGCTGGATTTGTAGCATACTTGGGAAGGGGATGTCAGCGGAGAGGGGGGGAGGGGATGGAGGCTGAGCGACCTTCTGTGCTCGCGCAACGCGCGGCCTTGGAAGGCCCTCGTTGGACGCGCGCAGTTGAGGATCGACCAGGCCGCCTCTTGGGAAGAAAGTGAGCAAGTTCCGAAGATCGGATGCGCGCAGTGAAGGACCGCGGGCGTTGCTTCCTCTACATGGGAGGGCCCATCTTCATGCAGCCATTGGGATCCCAGAGGCACCACCAGCAGATGGTCCCATCTGCTTTCGTGATCTCGATGCACAGTCCGGAACCCGGTTCACCGATAACGATGACAATGGGGCCGATCGGGATACGCAATCCCATTGGGCCGAAGGTCTTGGTCACTGGTAAAGGAAGTGTGACGCCTCCTTTTACCTTGATTTGCGCGATGAGTTCCTTGACTTGGCCCAGAGAGAGTTTCTTGCGCCGAGGCTTGCAGTTGGCGCATTCTTTCGGCCGCAGCCCCACGACTTGACCATTCCGAATCTCCGCGACGATGGTCGCGCTTCCTGACGGTGTGGTGATCGACCCGATTTCAATTTGCGCGCGACGAGCGCGAGCCAGCGCTTTCACGTCGAGAAACTTAACCGAATCGTACTGGCGCACTTTGGCGCGATACACGGTGGCCTTTACAGGCTTACTGAGGCGGAGCAACGGCTTAAGAGCGGCCGGTTTAGTTTTCGCCATTATGGTAATCCTCCAATGAATGAATAAGTAGGCAGGCAGAATGATTCCTACGTGAGTGCCACATCTCCGGATCAATCATGGTTCAAGTATATACCTAGTGGATGGGTCAGGCCAGACGCTTCTTAGGGCGTTCATTTTGAACTGACTCAGTTGCTCTTGCCAGCGCGCCTATTAAAGCGCTCTGGCGGGGCTCTGAGATCAAGGTCTTCTCCTTCTGGGTCTGATTGACAGCGCATGCTTCGCTCGCCACAATCTTGCCTCGCTCAGATTTCGTTAAAACGGATACTTCTAAGAAGCGGTGAGGGGCGAGGATCGATTCATTGATTGAACTGATCCAGTCTCCCAAACTTCCAAAGGATCATGTTATGGCCCAGCGATACGACGAACTTTTGGATCAGCACATCCAATTCATCGCTAAGCAGAAGGTGTTCTTTGTCGGCACGGCGACGGCGGAGAGCCGGGTGAATGTGTCGCCCAAAGGGATGGATTCGCTGCGTGTGCTCGGCCCTCGGCGGGTAGTGTGGCTCAATGTCACCGGGAGCGGGAATGAAACGTCGGCCCATGTGCAGCAGGACTCGCGCATGACGCTGATGTTCTGTGCCTTCGAGGGGCCGCCGATGATTCTGCGCCTCTACGGTGCCGCAACGGTCGTTCACCGGGGCGGTGCAACGTGGAGGGAGCTGATCTCACTGTTTCCGCCGCTGCCTGGTGCGCGGCAGATTTTTGATGTGACGCTCGATCTCGTGCAAACTTCCTGCGGCATGGCGGTGCCGTATTTCTCCTACGCCGAGGACCGTGAGCTGCTGAATGAGTGGGCGAACAAGAAAGGCGAAGAGGGGCTGCGGCAATACCGCAAGGAGAAGAATCAACTCAGCCTCGACGGCATTCCTACGCACATCCTCGATCGAGAGGAAAAATGATCTATCAAGCTAATGCATATAGAGCGGAGTCTCGGATTTACACCGTTACCGTTCTTCTTCTACCGCGCAGTCTTTTTCTCACGCTCCCATGAAAGATTGAGAGATTGGAGTTTTGCAGGCCTTGTGGCGAGTTACCCCTGCGCGTTGTCCGTCTCCGCCGGTTCCCAGATATCCAGATGCTTGCCTTCGACTTGGAAGACCTGTTGCGCTCCGAAGATATGCTCGACGTCCTCTGGCGAAGACATCTGCACCACTCCGACGAAATAGCCTCGGGTATTCCGCAGGACTTGCACCGACTTCACTTTTCCGAAGGGGACGAAAATTTGCTTGATCTGGATTTTAGTATACGAGGAAGGGAATCCGCTGATGTGGATTTGTGACGCCATGCCTCCACCTCCTTGTGAGAGGACGGCATTGTCTTGGTGGACGAAGAGCGGAAAACAAGGCCATGAGGAAGACGCGACGCTGAACTTCTTTACCGGTTCTTGCGCAAGGCAATGTCCTCCTTCGTTGTGAGTGCCTGTCCTAAGCCTAGCAGCCGTATTGCCGATGCGCCGCTAGGTGAATACCTTGGTGAAGATTTCCGATTGGGAAACGATGGGGACTTTATTGCTCTCCTCTCCATCTTCAGCGTTTCGAAAATTGTATGCGTGGCTCGTCTTATCGTCCCATCGGAATTTCAATCACGAGGCCTCCGATGGCCTCGTTCATCTTAAAATCTTTTTTGGGGCTCTGCGAGTGGGTGTTGTGGCATTGCACACAAGACTGACTCACGGCGCGGTCGGCGTAGATGGCTTGAAAATATGTCTCGCTTCCCTGTGTGACCGTTTCAGTCACGACCTGGTCGGGCTGTGTGCGCAACGATTCCAGCCCCGCTTTCTCCGCGGCATTCCGCGGCGCATTGAGCGGGTTGATCGGCCAGAGGCTAATGAGCCGGTAACGGACCGATGCGCCGGTCATTGTTGAGAGTGTGCTGGATTCGATGAGGAACTGGGCGGGCAACGGGAGCGTATTCTTCGTGGACCGCCAGTTTTCGGCTGCCGCCGCGCCGCCGCCGCTCTGCAGGCGTTCAACCACATGAATGGTGTAGAACGTCCGATCCGCTTCGATCACCGCATGGAGGTAGTTCGCGACGGTTTCCGGCGGGATGCCGGTTTGTTCGCCGGCCGGCGCGGGAGTGGGAGTCGGTAGGCCCAAGAGTGCAATGATAAGTGCGAGGGTGCTGGTACGGGTCGTCATCGCGGCACCTCCTTGATAAAGGCGGGGACCGGCCGGATAGATTCAGCATAATCCTCTAGGCGGGCAGATACAAACTTGCCCTGCGGCGTTCCATCGGCGAGACTCGAATCGGGTCGGTCTGATTTCCCGTCACAGGATTTTTGTTCCAAAAAAGATTGCCGCATCTGTGCGAGCACCATTTGGCGCGGCGGTATAGAAGCGACGGGTGGTGATATCGAAGTAGACTATTCCCTGAAAGGTGCTGCCGGGGAAGAAACAGGGTGGCCCGCCGAATGTCACGCTTTGATCGAAGACGTTTCCGTGAGTTCTTGCGGTCGTTCTCCCGGCAAAGGTGCAGCCGTTTTGCTCGGTTCCTGTAAATGTTCCGTCGACGGCGGCTGTTACTGTCGCGGACTGTACGCCTCCGGAACTTCCAGCCTGGCCGGTGTAGAGGCCGGCCAGGCTGGCCACAGTCGGCGTCGTGTCGTAGGCCGCGTTGTAAGCGCTCGTGAATGCGACGGTGCCGGCTCCGGGATCTGCGAAGGACCCATTCAAGAATTGACGCGCCGCATATGTGGCGGAGACGGTTGTATCCAGTGTCGCGAAGCCAATTCTGAAATCTTTCGCGTTGGCCAATGTAAAGTTTCCTTGGTTAGACGTCCCCAGGCCTTGAAGCACTCCGGCGATTTGAGTGGGATTGGCTGGGACGGAATAGAAAAAATAGGAGGCGCCGTCCTCAAGGACAGCGGCTGTCACCGTTCGGTTTGTGACGGTGGTCCCGGTCCAGAGCCCTTCAGCAGACGATGCGGAGGGGACTGTCGGTGTCTGTTCCCCGCACCCGCTCAATACCAGCGCCAGTCCGCAGGCCGCGAAATATTGTCGTCTCATCGCTCTTGCCCACCCTTTCCATTTATGCGCAGGCTATCGCCTGCGTAGTGTGCGTGATTATGACAAGGAGAAGCTACCCCTATATTGGGTGGTACGATGGAAGACAATGCGCCGCCGGTTTATTCATGAGGAGTCGACTAAAGGCCTGTGGGTAGATCGCGGTCATTCAAATGGTGGCGTGCTGAGTCAATCTTGTCATTTCCGATCTCCCAGTTGCGAGCGCGTCTGCGGGAACGTATGATGAGCATATTTTTGCAATGGTTATCCAAGATGGCTATTTAAGAGGGAGGTTGGTGATGGCACTGTTGCTCGCACTCTATCTTATCTTTGCATCAGTCGTTTCCGTGGCCGCGCAAGAGGGTTCCTCCTCGACCGCATCAACCGCGATCAAAGCGGATGTGATGTACTGGGAAGGGGATGAGCTGATTGTGAAGGAATTTTCCGGTCACGAGATGCGCCTGGTGGTGACTCCCGATACCAAAATCGAAGGTGTGGTGGCCGGGCGGCTCAAGACCGGCGACAAGATTGTGGCGCAGGTCGGTGAGGATCGGCGCGCGCGCTCAATCGTGTTGCAGGTTCCCGATGCCGGGAACAGCGGCGCTCCGGCCGGTGTGCGGTAACTCGCGGGTCGTTTGTGCTTGTCGTCTAGATTGAGATGGCCTTGCCGACATCGCTGGCGGTCCAGTTAGGTTTGGAGGAAGACATCATGAATGCGGCATCTGTCACGCGTCTTCGGTCAAAACAGCCGGTGCCGTATGAGCTGGTGGCGATTCATCGCGATACCCACGACACGAAGACGTTCCGTTTTGCCCTTCCGAGCGATGCGACGCTGGACCTGCTGCCCGGCGATCACCTCTACGTCCATGCGACGATCGACGGGAAGCCCGTCAAGCGCCCCTACACACCGTCATCGCTGCCCGGCATCACCGGCTCCTTCGATCTCACGGTGAAACAGTATGAGACCGGCACGATCTCGCGCTATCTCCACGATCGGCAGGTCGGCGAGACAGTATTGATGAGCGGGCCAAGTTCGGGCGGCCATTGGGTCGATGGGATGGCAAAGAAGGTTGGGTTTGTCGCCGGAGGGTCCGGCATCACGCCGATGATTGCGATCATGCGGTGGGTTCTGGCCAGAAATCTGAACGTCGACTTGTTCCTGCTGTATGCGAATAAGACCGAGGCGGATATTATCTTCCGCGCTGAGTGGGACGCGTACCAGCGCGCGCATGCGAACTTCCATTGCTATTATGTCTTGAGCCAGCCACCGGCCGACTGGTCTCAAGGAGTCGGCCGCGTCAGCGAAGCCATGCTGCGCGCGCATCTCCCGGCGCCAGGCGCCGAGACCGCCATCTTTCTCTGCGGCCCTCCGCCGATGGTCGATGAGATTGAAGCGACGCTGCATACGATCGGTTACGCCCAACAGGCGATCGTTCTGCCATAGCGCGTACGCATCGCGTGGACTAGGCTGACGCGAGGCGCCAGGCCGGCTCTCACCGGCCGAGCAGTCCCTTCAGCAGATCTTTGCCTTGCCGCTCAAGGTCTTTGGGCGTTGTCGTGCCGTCCAGAAGTCCCTTGACCGCTTCGTTCACCTGTTCTTTCACCTGCTCCTGGACTTTTCCCGTCAGCTCTTTCGCATCCAACCCGTAGGCGGGCGCTTGCAGCGTGCCTGTGATTTGGAAGGGGAGTCTGAGCCGGCCGTCTTTCATCGCGAGCTTGGCCAAGGGCGAGGAGGCTACTAGTTTCTGGCTGAGGGCTGTGGAGAGATGCAGATTCACGGCAAGATTCAGCGACTGGTCGAATCCGACGGCGCCGGCGCCCGTTGCCTGAAAGTCATGGCTGTCCATCAGCAGTTTGTGCACATTGACGAGGCCCTGCTTGATCGCCACATCGGTTTCAATGACCGAGAAGGCGGTCGTTTTGAGACGATCCGGTGAGAGGCCGGCGGTTTTCAAGATCGTGGTTGCTTCCTCCATGAGGTTGATTCCTTCAATTTTCCCGTCCTTGATTCGCAGATGCCCCGGCCCTTCCAGCGCCTTGATCAGGTCCGGCATCGTAAAGCCGCGCCCTGTGACTGCCAGGTCCATTGCCGCGGTCCCGCTCATTGAAACAGCGCTGTTCGGGCTGATGGCTGCCAGCGCAGGGCCGAGTTGGAGCCCATCGATCTTGACCTTCCCGCGAAACGGTGGCGCTGGCACGCCTGTCGTCATGTCTCCATCTGCTTTGAGCTGACCGTTGAACACCTGAAAGGAGGCGTTGGAGAGGCGCGCGTTCGGTCCCTTGAGCTCGGCATTCACGAGCAGGTTTCTGAGTTCCACGGATTTCGCGAGCCCAGTTTCGACCGGCAGGTCTCCGGTCTGCACCGAGGGCGATGAGAGGGTGATCTTTGCCTGGCCATTCAGCACGGCGCCTTTGACTGACAGCACAGATTTTCCCAGCACAACCCCGAGGCGTAGGTCTGGCACATCGGCGATTTCCAAGGGCGGGGCGGCTGGATTGAATGGCACGCGAGTTTTGGCGGTGACGGCAAGATCTTTCAGTTCCACCGGCTTCGCCAGTGGGACAGCGACCGGGAGGTCGGCGGTGTTGAGCGAAGGCGCCGACAGCGTCACATTGGCCTGGCCATTCAGGACGGTTCCTTTGAGATGCAGGAGCGACTGGCCTAGCGCCACGGCGACTCGTAAGTCGGAGACATCGGCGATCTCCAACGGCGGGGCAGCCGGTTTGAATGGCATACGGGTTTTGGCCGTGACAGCGAAATCTTTTAGTTCCACTGGTTTGGTCAGCGGCAGAGCGACCGGGAGGTCCGCCGTATTGATAGACGGCGATGTGACGGTCGCCGTGGCCTGGCCGTTGAGGACGGTGCCCTTCACATGGAGCAGTGACTGGCCCAGTGCGACTGCGACACGCAGGTCTGCCACGTCGGCGATTTCCAAGGGTGGGGCAGCTGGATTGAACGGCACACGGGTTTTGGCGGTAACGGCAAGATCTTTCAGTTCCACCGGTTTTGCCAGTGGAACAGCGACTGGCAGATCGGCGGTATTGAGCGAAGGGGCCGACAGCGCCACATGGGCCTGGCCATTCAGGACCGTCCCTTTGACCTGTACGGAGGATTGTCCCATGAGGAGTGCCAGGCTCAGATTCGAGATATCCGCTAACTCCAACGGCGTTGCGCCCTGCTTGAATGGGTACGGTGCTTTAGCCGTCACCAACAGATCCTTGATCTGTGCCGGCTTTTGCAGCGGCAAGGCGATGGGAAGGTCTGCCGTATTGATAGAGGGAGACGACAGGGTTGCATCCAAGATGTTTTCGATGAAAGAGCCCTTTGCCGCAAGCGCGATCTTGCCGAGTCCCAGCGCGAAGTCGTACTGCTGTACGGCCAGTGTCTCGACCAGCGGACCGAACCCGCCGTCCAATGTGACGGGAAGGTTGTAGGGCAGTACTGTGGTCTTGAGATGGATCGAAGGTGTTTGTCCAAGACGAACGGACTTCAACAGCAGTTCGAGGTCCTGCGCTTGGTATTCGGTGACCGGCGCTGTCGAACGATCGCGATAGGTCAGCTTCCCGCCTTCGATGGAGACGCGATCCACAGCGAATATGGCCAGCAGTTGCAAGGGGTTTCCGCCGGTCGATGGAACTGGGCCAGTTTCTGCGGTCGATGGGGCGCCTGGCTTGGTTCCGATGGTCGATACATTCATTAGGCCATGTTTGTCGGCGATGACCGTGACAACCGGATCGCGCAGAACGATTTCCTCGACTTCAATCTGTTGACTCAGGAGCGGCAAGAGTTTGACCCCGATGTCCAACGACGTCAGCGATATAAATGGCTCGGCGCTGAACGCCGGATCGTCGAGGATCGTGACTCCGGCCACACGGGCACCGAGGCGGGGCCAGATGGTTAGGCGGATGTCTTGGAGTTGGACTTTGCGATTCAGCGCCTCTTCGATCAGCGGTTTGTACCGGTCTTGATACTGGTTTAGGTCGATGAGAAACGGCAGCGCAAGGACCACGCCGATGAGCAGTAGAAATCCGATCACCAGGCCGATAGCAATTTTCACAGCAGCATCTCCAATCTCGTTGCAGTATAGAAAGCCACCGAGGCAGGGTCAATGCAGGGGACGGTTGCTTGCCGTAGCGGGACAGATGTTAGTGCGTTGCGATTGGTGGAAAAAGTGAGGTGGAGAAAGGTTAAGGATATGTGACTATGAGGATGTATGGGGCGGAGATCAATTTTTCAGCTGCACGAGTCATTTCATGCGGATGTCGCGCGGGTTTTCCAAGGTAGAAGAACGCAGCTAAGAAGGCCAGAGCAATGCTTACTGTGCGGTGACGACGATGGCTTGGCGCGTGGCTTCGATTCCATTGCTCAGTATTCGGAACTCCACTGTGTAGGTTCCAGATGGCTTTTTAATCATGGTGCAGGTTGCACCGTTGTCGCCGAAGGCACAAAAGGGGCTATAGGATTCTGTGTGATCCAGTGCGCCATTGACCCAAACTTGCACGGATACGACTCCGGATGCGTTCGTCGTGCCCTGAACCGACCAGGGCTGTCCCAATGTCGGCTCCCCAACTACGATGAGCCCAACCGTGGTCGAAGCTGGAGGGCTAGATGGTGCTGCAGTGGCATTGACGACGATGGCTTGGCGTGCGACTTCGATTCCATTGCTGAGTGTCCGAAACTCTACGGTATAGGTGCCATAGGGCTTTAGAACGGTAGTGCAGGCGGTGCCGTTGTCGCCGAAGGCGCAAAAGGGGCTATAGGATTCCGTGTGATCCAGTGCGCCATTGACCCAAACTTGCACGGATACGGGCCCGGATGCGCTAGTCGTGCCCTGAACCGACCAGGGTTGTCCCAACGTCGGCGATCCGACGATGGTCAGCGTCGTCGGATTGGAGGAGGGGGGGGGCGCTGGGGCTACCGGGCCGGACGCGGCGGAGGCATTGATGACGATGGCTTGGCGTGCGACTTCGATTCCATTGCTGAGCGCCCGAAACTCTACGGTATAGGTGCCATAGGGCTTTAGAACGGTAGTGCAGGCGGTGCTGTTGTCGCCGAAGGCGCAAAAGGGGCTATAGGATTCCGTGTGATCCAGTGTGCCATTGATCCAAACTTGCACGGACACGGCCCCGGATGCGTTAGTCGTGCCCTGAACCGACCAGGGTTGTCCCAACGTCGGCGATCCGACCACCGTGAGGCTGACTGCGGCTGAGGCGGGCGGTGGTGGCGTACCCGCGGGGAGATAGGTGACAACCAGGCTTTCCTGCGATTCGTTATTAGAAAAATCGTACGCGGTGACCACATAATACTGGGTGACAGCCGGTGTTCCAATATTAAAGCTGGTGACCTTTCCCAGCGTGGCGAGTCTTGTCGCCGTGCCAGATGTTTTCGTGCAAGGCTGCGTGCTGCATTGGTAGATATAGTAGCCTGCTAGGTCACTTTCCGTATTGGCATTCCATGTCAGCATGGCTCCCCAGGATGGATTGCTCCAGAGTGTCAGTATAATGGCTGCGACGATTGCTCCGCATATCCGGAGAGTTTCTTTACCTGCCATGGCGGTACTCTGGCTCATTTGTTTTAGTACGCATAAAAATGCACTCTTCTGGGAGTGTGGTTACTGTCACAGGCCCGATATTGTTTCGGGGTAACTCAAGGATTCAATTGTCCGAGCGGAGGCTTATCTACCGCATATCGTGGCCGTATATAGCAAAACGCATACCATGCGGTGAAACGACAACTCGTTGGCGAATACCTGTATATTTAGAGCTGTTGCGTGGGGATGGAGTGTTAACAGATGTGGAGACTGTAGGGTAGAACAAAAATTCTCGCAGTCAACTGCTAATATTTCAAGCAGTTAAGTGATGCAGGGACTGGACTACATATTCTACGCTGGTATGGGAATTGTGCAGACGAGAGATAGATTGAGGGATCGCAGTGATTCTCGTTTCTAGCTGATGACTAATTCGTCTCTGCAGGATCACTGTTTTTAATCGTGAGGGGTGTGAACTCGTCAGCCTCTCAGGATTTGAAAAGAACGGGAAGAGTCTTTTCAAGGGGTGAGTTCTTACAACGCCCCGTTCGATGCGCGGCGAAAACGGTCGGCGAGGAGGATGCTTGTGGGTTTCAGCTTCTGCTCGCTGATGGTGGACCGGACGGCCGAGAGCCGGCTGGAAAAATCGGGATGCGTTTTGAAGAAGGCCGGGTCGTCGCCTTTGAGGGTTCGCAATCGCTCAAGAAATGCCTCATAGGCGGCCGGATCGTATCCCACGCGCGCGGCGAAGATGACTCCCAATCGATCCGACTCCAACTCCTTGCTCTGGTCCAGCCCCTCGTCCAACAGTTTCTTAACCGCTCCATCGATCACGTTCTTGAACGCGTCGGGGTTTGCATTGGTGTAGGCCAGGCCGGCTTCCGCCACGCCGGCAATTTGTTTGGACCGTTGAATGACGTCGAGAATATGTCTTTGGGTGACGTGGCCGATCTCATGGCCCAGCACAGCGGCGAGCTCGGCTTCGTTCTTGATCGTTTTCAAGAGCCCGCGGGTGACGAAGATATAGCCGGCGGGCGCGGCGAAGGCGTTGACCGAGTCGTAATTGAGGACGGCAAATCGGTAGTCGATGTCGGCGCGATCGCAGGTCAAGGCCACGCTGCGGCCGACCAGGTTCACGTAGCGCGTCAGGTCGGGCCGGTCATAAACCCCGCCATAGCGGGCGACGACTTGCAAGGCGATCGCTTGTCCAATGATGCGCTCTTCGTCATAGCCGATAGGAAGCAACCCGCCGAGCAATGTTCCGCCACCACGAATCGTTTTCGCCAGCCGTTCGTTCCCCGAGTTTCGCGCGACGCCTTCGGCGGCCTGCTGGAGTTCCGCGCAGCCGGCCAGTCCGGCGGTCGTGAGCAGCGCCAGGCCGGTCATGAACAGCCTGCGGGATAATCTATTCCGCATATTCACCAAGCTTCCCAGCCTTGAGGAAGGCCTGAATCTCTTCGTCGGGAATCTTGTCGGCGGTCATGCGATCCACGGCGTCGCGCTGCTGCTGGGTAATGCCAGCCCGGTGAGCATAATTCTCCGATGCTTTATCGAGCCCACGGGCGCCGGCTGAGGCGGTGACGCTTGAGGCGTCGGTTCGCCTGAACCCTTTTCCCAGAGCGGCCAGCTCGTTGTCTCCTCCCGCCGGTTTCGATGGAGACACATACGAGGCATAGATCCACCCCTGGGTACCGCTAGCGGTTCGCACGTGCAGCCAGCGTTCCTCGCGTGCGACGACGTTTAGGCTCTCGCCGAGCTTGAGGCTGGCGACGACAGGATCCAAGGAAGTCTTTCCCGAGCGCATCTGCGCGCTTTTGGCAATGACGTACAGCGTTTCGCCGAAGGCGGTATTGGCCATAGGCAGGACCATTGTCACAACGAGCATGATCGCAAGAAAAAGATGTCGGCGATTCACGGGGCCTCGCTTACTTCGATGTGAGATCGTAGACGCCATCCCACTCTTCGGGAGGCGGAGTCATAAGGTACTCTTTGGCTCGTGCCAAGTAAACCAGCGCTGGGCCGTCTTTGGGATCGAGTGTCAGGGCGGATGCAAAGTGTGTGGCCGCCGTGGCAAAGTCTCGCTGCTTGTAGGCCGCGAGCCCGGTTCGATAGGCCTCGATGACAGGGCGCCGTTCGTCGGGCAGCGCTCCTTTGCGGGCGAGCAATTCGAAGACGACAACGGGTTCCTGCTTGCCTTTGACCCGCAAGCGGTCGACTTCACGCGCTTCGATGTCGCTGGCGGCGAGTTCATAGGTGCGGGGACCCAACAGAATCAACGTATCGTAAAACTTATTCGCGCCCTCCAGGCGGGAAGCCAGATTCACGGCATCGCCCATCACGGTGTATTCCATCCTGGTCTGCGACCCCATATTCCCGACGACGAGCGGGCCTGAATTGATGCCGATGCGCGCGCGGATCTCCGACTGTCCTTCGGCTTTCCATCGTTCGCGCAGCCTGGCAAGCTCAGCCTGCGAATCTAACGCCGCAAAGCAGGCGAGGCTGGCATGATTGGGCTCTCCGCGCGGCGCTCCGAAGATGGCCATAATGCCGTCCCCCAGATACTTATTCACGTTGCCTCGATGGCGGAGAATAATCTCCGTCATGGCCGAGAGATACCGATTCAGAAGCTCGACGAGCGTTTCCGGATCCATCTGTTCCGAGATGGAGGTAAATCCGGCGATGTCGGAAAAGAGCACGGAGAGTTCTTGTTTCTCGCCGCCGAGCCGGATCGCATCTGGATTCCGCATGATCTCATCGACAACGTCAGCCGCCATGTATTTATCGAAGACCGTTCGCAGTTGCCTGCGACGTTTCCCTTCCGTGAGGTACTCGACGGTTGCGGCGGAGGTGAAGGAGACGGCTAGCGCGCCTTCGGGGATGGCGAGGTCGAGCCAGAGTCCGTGCGAGGTAAAGGCGTGGACGGCGAGTCCATAGTACGCGGCGGCCAGGCCGGTGATGCTGGCCGCCTTGATCCACTGGGACTGGATCAGCATGAAGGCCCAGGCGGTGGCGAGCGTGAGGAAAAGTGTGGAGGCTGCGAAGACTGCCCATGACGCCGGCTGGAGATGATGCTGTCGCAGGATGTTATCGAGCGCCGCCATATGGATGAGAACGCCGGGCGCGAAGGGGGAGAGCGGGGTTACCCGGAGATCGTACGTCCCAGCGGCGGTGGCGGCCACGAACACGATTTTGTCGCGAAACAGCGCCGGGTCCAGCAGGGGCGGTTTCCCGTTCTGTTTATCGATAAACGAGCGGAGGACGGCGCCAATGGGATAGACAGGATAGACGCGATTTTCCAGCGATCCGTGCCAGTCGATGACCATGTCTTGCTCCGCAGTCAGCGGAATCGCTACAGGTCCTAGCCGAAGCTCACGCGGATGCAGCGCCGCGCGATCCGCTTGCAGAAGGTCGCGCGCAACGGTCGCACTGATGTGCAGGAATGTCTGTTGCTGCGCCTGCGCCAGCAGGGGGAGGCGGCGGGTGGTGCCATCGATGTCCGGGGTCAGATTGATATAGCCGAGTCCGCGAGCGGCTTGCGCAAACAGCGGCAGGGGCAATTTGGCGCCGGTATAAGCTGAGGCGATGTCCGCTTGCAGCGCGGTTGGATCGTTGAGCGGGATTGTGGATTTTTTCAAGATGTCTGGCGAATATTCGTGCGCGCTGGAAGCGGTCGATCCGCCGGAGGGTATCGGCTCATTCTGCATCAGGAACGGCAGGTAGACGTTCCCAGCCGCTTGCATCTCTTCGGCAAGCACGGCATCGAATTCCTCTCCCGACCGGTCCGGTTCGAGAAAGAGGACATCGAAGACCACGGCTTTGGCTCCGGCCTCTTTCAGGTAATGGACGACATAGCCGTGCCGGTCGCGTGGCCATGGCCATTGGCCGTAGGATTCCAGGCTGGCCTCATCGACCGCCACTAGCACGATATCGTGCCCCGCTTTGGTGGAATCCGCGTATCGATGGAACCGATGATCGAGTGTCTTGAGTTCTGTGACGGTGAGCCATCCCGACCAGTGCAGGGCCAAGGCGAGGAGCCATACAGAACCTCCCACCGCCGCTCCAGAGAGTAGTTTGTTGTATCGCGTGGCGGCTGGCATCTTATGGCTCCACCGTCGATGACAGAGGCTGGCCGGGAATCAGCTCCCGGACCGGCGAAAGAATTGGAGAATCTTCGCGGTGAGCGACCGTCCATCTTCTGCGGCGGATCTCAGTTTTGACGCGCGATCGGCGGTTTCACGCGTGGCCGCCAGGGCCGATTGCCGAGTTGTGAGGATGGTGCCGAATTGTTCTGCCAGGCCGGGGGTGCGAGAGATGACCTGGCTCATCGCGTGCTTGCCGATGACCGTGACGGTCAGTTGGGATTTCGCTTGGACCGTGGCTGAGCGCGGGGCTCCGGTGAGCAGGGACATTTCACCGAAGAACTGCCCTTTCGTGAGTGTCGCGACAGGCGTGGTCTGATCACCGGTCTTGATCACGACGTCGGCCTCGCCCCCCATGACGACAAAGAGCTCCTCTCCCGGTTCGCCTTCCCGCACGACCTGCTCGCCGGGCAGGTAGACGCGCGTTTGCGCCTGTTCGGCCAGCGAGCGTCGCGCCTCCGTGTCGAGTATGGCTAAGAAATCGATGGCGCGAAGTTGTGCTTCGATCCCGGTCAGTTCGGTGGCCCGTTGTGCTGTCAGATCGGGAGGCTGGGTCATTTGCACGACTCGCTGAGGATAGGGAATCTCAATGCCGTTCCGCTGAAAGGCATACCAGACGTAGGACATCACTTCGCCCTCGATGCGCTCACGGCTCCCATAGTCATGAAAGAAAAACTTCAGTTTGTAGGAGATGCCGGAATCCTTGAACTCTTCAATGAAACTGACCGGCGCCGGCGCGGCGACGACGCCCGGCACCGCCGAGGCGGATTGAACGAGAATCTGTTTCACCTGCACCGGTGGATGGGCATAGTTCGCGTCGACATGGATGGCGCGGGCGCAGAGATTTTCCGGCCGGCTGTGGTTGGTGATAGCGGATTGAGAGACGGCATCGTTGGGGAGCATGACGTAATCATTGGTACGAGTCCTGATCGTGATGTAGTCGAACGCGATATCGGTGACGACGCCTTCTTTGTCCATCAGCGTGACCCAGTCGCCGACGTGGATCATGCGGCCGAGCTGGATGCCCGAGGCCAGGCGCGCGATGACGTCTTTGAGCGCGAATCCCACGATGGCAGTGGCGATGGTCGGGAGCGCGATCAAGGTCAGCGGATCCATATCGAGGACAGCCCGAAGCATGACCAGGCCTGCGAGTGTAATCCCGACGAGCAGGAGGATCAGGCGGAGCATTCGGGGAATGTATTTCCCCCGCTTCTCCACGAGGTAGTCTTCGATGAACAGCAGGTCCAGCGTTTTCAGAATGACGAAGGACATCGCCAGGTAGGTCATGAAGGCCAGCCAGGGCTGCGCCCACTGGGGCACGTGTGAGATCACCCCTTGTGTCGTGAGCTCCAGCAGGAGCGCGAGCAGGATCGTGGAGAGGCCTCCCGCGTAGAATTCAATCCCGGCAGGCTTTTTACGGCCGGCGCCGAGGTACGCAAGCAGTCCGATGGTGATCAGGCCGAGAATCGCCGCGATGCCCATACCGTTCGCCGGGTTCCGATGAGTGGATTGCACCGGCGTTCCAAGCCGGAGGCCGGTACGTTCCAGTTGGGATGTCCGACCGGCAGAAGATAGACCGGATGATCGGGGGATGCAAGATGGCAACAGGCCATGAAGAGTCGATGTAGAAGATGGACCGGCGCCTTGGCCGAATAGGCAGTGTTGCTTTCGCTGTTTTCGGAGCGCCGGTCTTGTGCGCGTGCAATTTTGTTTGTAAAATCTCACTATGTTCTTTCGTTATGCCATCGCTCCAATGTTGTTGTGCGCCGTGCTCGCCGTTTCTGTGCGCGGCGCCTTGGCTCAGGAAGAGCCGGTGTTGGAGTCCCCCGTCCTGCAGTCGTTGAATGAACAATATTCTCAGGGAGGCGAGGCCTCTGAGCTTCCGTTCAATGCGTCTGGAGCGTTGCCGCTGTATTCTCCATCCTCATCGGTCTTTCGGGATATTCCATCGATCAGCGGCCGCTATTCAGTGGGCGGACGCACGATCTTGCCGTATCTCGGGGCGGGATTCGGCGGCGGGTATACATCGGAGTTAAATCGTTCGTTGACCGGTCCTCCTCCCGTGCAACCCGATGTCGGGCTGCGCAGTCAGTTTGGGCAGGGGATTTCACCGAATGAGTTTCAAATGGGCCTCCGCATTCCTTTCTAATGGGATTTGTGCGCTGTCTTTGCCGAGTTCGTTCCGGCTTCCTTCCTTCTCATTGAGCGCCCAAGGTTGATCGGCTCTCGTTTCTCAGGATTTTTGGAGACCGTTCGTGGCTGTACCGACTGATACCGTCTTGCGTGATCGACTGGCCCGGCAACGGACTGAGCTGGCCAACGAGCGGACGTTACTGGCGTACGTCCGGACCGCGCTGGGATTTTTTGCGGTTGGCATTCCGGCCGTCTGGTGGCTGGAAGGGCGAGCCATTCAAACCTTGGGAGTGGTGTCGCTGGTCATGGGCGCGATGTTTCTCGTGATCGGAGTCCGGCGGTTCCTCGCGATGAAAGCAGGGATTGATCGTCAACTGGACTAGTTGTTGGAGGCGTGATCCGCAATAGCCAAGGCAGGGCTTGGATTGCACTCAGCCGATATGGCGCATCGGAGGGAGGAACAGTAATGAGCAAAAGCTGGTTACTCGGGATCGCAATGGTTGGATGTATCAGTAGCTTGTTGCTGGGGTTGCCGGGGAAGGGGCAGGCAGAATCCAAGGCCAAGCCTGGGGATGCGGCTCGCGGCAAGACACTGTTTGTCAGGAACTGTGCCGGTTGCCACGGGGCTGAGGGCGGGGGAGACGGTTATCGGCTCTTGGGGCCGGACCCAGCTAATCTCACCGCGCCGGCGACCAAGAAGAAATCGGATGCGGAGCTGCTCAAGACAATTCACAACGGCAAACCGAATATGCCGGCCTGGAAGAGAAATCTTTCGGAAAGCCAGAGCCGGGATGTGCTGGCCTATGTGCGAACTCTGGGGAAGTGACGCGAGGGAACTCTTGCCATATTGAGCAGACGCACGATATCTAATTAGATACTACCCCGAAGCGGCGCTTCAGAAACGCTACCCCAAAACACGCCGGCTAGATGACTCTGGCGATCGGTCTGATCAGACCTATCGTCCAGAGAGGGATTTCCCTAGGCCGATTGCCAGTGCGCCACCTCGTTGTCGACGCATTCATCTCTTTTCGGTACTATTTCCTAATCAAAGTGTCCTCGGTGGAGTCTTGTCTCACGCGGCAGAAATTACGCTATTAATTTGAGTTTTGACTCGAAAGCCTTCATGGTTACATACACTTTGGTTACCTACTCGTAATGAGGGGTATCGATGTATTCAGTAAAGCCTCGCGGGCCTCGACCAATAGCGATCGTTCGCTATGTCGTGCGATATTGGCGAGGTGAGTTGTCTCTGGCCCATTCCTTTTGGCTGACCAACGTTCTTGTCGATGCGTTTTTCGGCCTTGTCCAACAGTTTTTTGCCTCTCGCCAAGAGGCCACTGCGTCTCCGCTGCTAGTTTTTCGGCTCTATACCAGCGCGCTTTTTCTTCATATGTTTGTGATTCATCCCTGGCAAACGGTGGGATTATGGAGGGCCGCACGGCAGTATCTGTCGAGCTGTTCAGGTTGGTTTTGGGGCCGCGCAACTCAAGGGCTGATCGTCCTGTGCCTCCTG
This sequence comes from Nitrospira sp., assembly GCA_022226955.1. Lineage (NCBI taxonomy): Bacteria > Pseudomonadati > Nitrospirota > Nitrospiria > Nitrospirales > Nitrospiraceae > Nitrospira > Nitrospira sp. Next base: position 1,350,823 of record CP092079.1, on the reverse strand, counting down.
GCCATGCTCATCACGGTCCCATATTGGGCGCCCATGTATTTCGAACAAGGGAAAATCGCGGTCGCCACAGAAGACTATCGGTACAGGGTCTCGTTCTCAGAAGACGGACATATGTTGCATATTGAGGGGGGCATTGGCGTCGGCCTCGTGCAGACTGTGGCTCACCACCTCAAGCACACTCCGGGCGTGGAAGTCATTGGATTGAATTCTCATGGCGGCTTATTGGCGGAAGCGACAAAGGTTCAAGCGCTGGTGGAGCAGATCGGACTCTCTACGTACGTCACTGGGCGCTGCCAGAGCGCATGCATCAGGATTTTCCTGGCCGGCGGCCAGCGGTTCTTGCACAAGGATGCGAGTCTGGGATTCCACCGCGGATATTTCCCGGGCATGCCGGAGGTTGCTGCCCATCGGGAGAATGAGCGTAGCCGAGCCTACATGCTCTCACAAGGTGTGGAGGTTTCGTTTGTGGACAAGGCGATGGGGGTCCCGGCCTACGATCTGTGGATTCCGACCTCAGATGAGTTGCTGCAAGCCGGTGTCGTCATGGACATCGTCGATCATGCGTATCTTGTGACAGGGCAAAAGCGTTCGACCGTCGGCGCCCCTGCATCAGGGCGCGACCGTTATTCCTCGGGAAGTCATATGCGTGCAACCTTTCAGAGAAGCGAGAGTGGATTGTTGTCCGCGCCAGCCGCCAACAGGCCATCCAGCTTCAACTTGTTTAAAAAAGGCAATGCGCACTATGTCCAAAGCCAGTACGCGCGAGCCATTCCTTGGTACCGGTCAGCGCTCGAGATGGAGAAAATCTCCCGTCGGCTTCCTGTCGTCTATTGGCGTGTCCTCGTCGACAATTTAGGCATGGCCTATGGCCTGACCGGGCGGCTCGCCGAGGCCAAAGCGATGTTTGAATATGGTCTCAGGAGCGATCCTCAATATCCGATGTTCCATTACAATCTTGCCTGCACCTATGCCGAAATGAACGCACCCGATGAGGCGATGCGTTCATTGGCAGTGGCGTTCCGCTATCGACAGTACGGGAATCCTGGCGAAGGTCTGCCGGATCCCCGTACCGATTCCTCGTTCCAACGCTATCTCAGCCGCCCAGATTTCCGCCTGCTGCTCGACCGCCTGGCGACTACCCCCGATTAACATCGATGCATGCTTTTCGATGCAAGTAGCATGACTGCAATCGTGAAGGCTGCGCTACTTCGGGAGCTTAGGCATTTGGAATTTGACCGATTCTCCTGTGAGCGATTTGAGAAACGCCACAAGGTCGGTCTTTTCTTCAGGTGTCAGGTTCAGCGGCTTCACGAGAGCGCTGAGATTCTGATTGGCTCCGCCCCCCTCGTTCAGAAAGTCCACGACTTCTTCGAGTGTCTTGAAGGCGCCGTCGTGCATGTAGGGCGCGGTCTCTGTGATGCTGCGCAGCGTTGGAGTTTTGAAGGCGCCTTTGTCCTTCTCCGCCCGCGTCACGTCATAACGTCCGAGGTCTTCTTTCGCCGGGCCGACTTGTGGCACACCCAGATTGTGGAATTGGTTGTCGGTGAAGTTGGAACCGTTGTGGCAGAGGATGCAGCGGGCCTTTCCCTTGAAGAGAGCCATGCCTCTGACGGCGGTTTCATCCATGGCTTTGGGGTCTCCCAGCACATATTTGTCGAATGCGGAATTCGTCGAGATGATTGTCCGCTCGTAGGCGGCGAGGGCGTTGGCGAGATCCTGAAGATTCACGCCCGATCCGAAGACAGTCTGGAACTGCTGCTGATAGCCTTTGACCTTCCCAAGCTTGCGCACGACGTTCTCGTGCGTTTCGCCCATTTCGACTGGATTATGGATTGGCCCAATGGCCTGCTCTTCGAGCGAGCGCGCGCGCCCGTCCCAGAATTGGACATGATTAAAGGCGGTGTTGTAGATCGTCGGCGACTGGCGCCCGCCCACGCCGCCATCGATGCCGATAGAGGTCTGCCGGGGGTCGGCGAATCCGGTTCCTGGATTGTGGCAGAAGGCGCAGGGGATCGCATTGCTCTTCGACAGGCGGCCGTCGAAGTAGAGTTGCTTGCCCAATTCGATTTTAGCGGCGTAATTCAGGTTCGTGGACGGTGTCGGGATCGCGGTCGGCAGCGGCCCGATATCGGGCACGGTGATGCCGTCGATGGTGACTGTGCCGTGAGGGGCATGGCTGGACGGCGAGGCCTGAGCTGAGTGGGAAAATGGCGAGAGCGCCGTTGCCCCGATCAACCCGAATATTCCGATGAGTCCTGCTGGTTTTAGTCTGATCCGCATCGTAGAAATCCTCCTAGATAAAGCCGATGGCGCCCAGAATAGCACAGACACAATGTATTCGGGCGTCGCACGGAGCGTGCCCTCATCCTCAGTGTTTAACCCGCATGCTTGGCTGCAATGACACGCGGATCGATTGTTTGGCCTGTTATGGCGCGTTCGACGCTGGAGAGATAGGCTTGGGCGACGGTGGCGGCTGGCAAGCCAGCGGACGAATCCATTTTTCTGGCGATCAACGTCTCGGTTACCCAGGGCGGACTCACGACGTTGATGCGAATGCCGCGCGGGAGTTCCAAGGCGGCGGCGCGGACGAAGCCTTCGAGCCCAGCATTAACCATGCTGATCGATGCGCTGCCCTTCATGGGTTCGCGGCTCAGGACGCCGCTAGTGAGGGTGAATGAGCCGTTGTCGCGCATCTGTTTCAAGCCAATGCGGACGAGGTTGACCTGCCCCATGAGTTTATTGGAAAGCCCGAGCTGAAAATCCGCATCCTTCAGGTTCTCCAGGCTTCCGAATGCGGCCCGGCCTGCCGCGCAGACGAGGGCATCGAACGCTCCAACGGCGGCAAACATCTTGTCGATGGATTCGAGTGAGGCTAGATCCACGCGGATCGCGCCCTTCGTATGTCCGACGCCGACGACATCATGTTGCCCGGACAAGGCGGCGACGACTGCGGACCCGATGGTTCCTGTTGCCCCAACGACGACGATGCGCATGTATTTTCCTCCTGGGTAAAAATCGGTCAGTGCTGCTTCGATGAAACTGCGAAAAGAGTAACGGTGGCATCGCCTAGACGCAAGGGGAGAAAAATCCGTCAGGGCATTACGGCACGATAGACGCCGGGTCGTTCCATCCGTTATTTTGAATGCACGCGGTTTATCGTTGATGCCTGAGGGGTAGGCAAGAATCCGGAATGCGAGAGACTGGTGAGGTGCGGCACATGTTCATTCGGATCGGGGCCATTGCGGCAGTAGCCATGATCGCGCTTGCCTTGGCAGGGTGCAGCCAGTTCGAGCCTCGGGACAAGCGATTCTACTACCGCGCGTTGTGGAACTTCGCGTTGCGCGAGGATCTGGCCGAGCTCGACAGCGAGTTCAATGGGGTCGATTTCGGCCATTCCAATCTCTATGAGAACTTACTGTTAACCGGTGGGAAAGATGTGCCGGCCATTGAAGACCGGGCAAGAAAAGAAACCCTGGCGTTCATTGCGACGAAGCCCCGGCTCAACCCCAACGAAGAAGCCATCGCCCCGACATACATGAAGCTGGCCTGGCGCGCGCAGAATGTTTTCGACGAAGCGCATGCGCTGCATCGCGCCACCTACGACATCATGGCCTCCGCCGAACCGGACAAAGACCGGGCGATCCGGAACGTGCTGGCCTATTACCAGGAGAGCGCCTACGCGCTGACGGCGAAGCGGCTGGACCATCGCCGGCTCGACCAGTTTCCCTATTCCAAAACCTTCCGTCACCGATTTCCGCTGTTCAATGCGACGATCTGGTCCTACCACTATCTGCAAGTCGCTGTATACGATCCGTTGCAGGCGGCTCGCGATCTCACGGCCAAGACGCAAGCGGTGCGGCCGATTCTCATGACCTATCGGCGTTACCTCGACCAGCCGCCGGTGGAGTGGACCTTCATGCCGTTGACGGCGGAGCTGAGTCCGTTGTTCGCGGCGCGTTATCCGGAGATCGCCGACATCTTCGACAATCTCCACATGCTGCACGACAACATCAGCGACATCCTGGCGAGCGATCTGCTGCCGACCTGGGAGGCCAAGCGGGCGGAGATCTATCGTCTGGTGGATCGCTACTATCTGGCGAGCGCCGATGCCACGAATCCGATGATCGTGCAAGACCGGGAGCATCGCCATTGAAGCGGCTGGCGCGTCACATCGCCGGGACAATGCTTGCGTTGCTGCTCGGACTGTTGCCGCTGCGCGGCTTTGCGCTGGACCACGACAATCTCGACCCGAACCGGCCGATCGGAATGGAAGACGCCTATGCGATTCCGAAAGGCGAAATCGGCCTGGAAGGCGGCGTGCGCTTCAACGACCGGCGGGAAGGCCGCACCCGCGTGACGTTTCAGCCGCAGATTATCTATGGCGCATTCGACAATACGCAGATTGAAATACAGGGCGATCTCATTTCCGACCCCCATACGCTCGTCGGCGCGGCCAAGTCGGGCGATCTGCACCTGGGCGTGCTCTACAATTTCAATACAGAAACGATCAACCTGCCGGCGTTTGCGGGCCGGATCGAAGTGGATCTGCCCACCGGGGTAAATTCGAAAGGCGTGGATACGCAAATGACCGGCATCCTCACCCGTTCGTTCGGCCGGTTGCGCGCGCACATCAATGCGGGCTATACCGTCCTTGGGTCGCCGCAGGGGCAGGAGCGGCCCGGCGCCTATCGGGCGGTCGTGGCGGTGAGCTATCCCCTGGGCTATCCGACGAGCTTCAGCGACACGTTGATCGCCAGTCTCTACACCAGAGAGTCGGATCTGCGCGGTCAGCGGAATCACAGCGGCATCGAGATCGGTCTGCGACATCAACTCACGTCTCGCATGGTGCTGGACGGCGGTCTCGGGACGGAGTTCTCTGGGCCGTCAGATCGCGCGGCCTTGTTAGGCACAATCGGGTTGTCGGTTGGATTCTAACGGATTCCGATTGCAGTGCCTGCTCCTCTCTCTGCCTGCTAGAATGCGCCGCCATGACTGACCACGCGACAACCGCTCAACCGCGCCAGGCCGCGGCGCTCTTCATCCTCTTTACCGTGTTTCTCGACATGCTGTCGTTCGGCATTGTGATTCCGGTGTTGCCGAAGCTGGTCGAAGAGTTCCTGGCGGGCGACACGGCACGCGCGGCGGAAATCTTCGGCTATATGGGGACGGTCTGGGCGTTGATGCAGTTTGTCTGTTCGCCCATTCAGGGCGCGTTGTCCGACCGGTTTGGCCGGCGGCCGGTCGTGTTGTTGTCGAACATTGGACTGGGCCTCGACTACATGCTGATGGCGCTGGCGCCGAATCTGGCCTGGTTGTTCGCCGGACGGGCGATTGCCGGGATGGCGGCGTCGAGTTTCAGCACGGCCGGCGCCTATATGTCCGATGTGACGCCGCCGGCGCAGCGGGCGGCGGCGTTTGGCAAGATCGGGATGGTGTTCGGCCTCGGGTTTATCCTCGGCCCGGCGCTGGGAGGATGGCTCGGCGCGATCGATCCGCGGCTGCCGTTCTGGGGCGCCGCGATGCTCAGTCTGCTGAATGCCTGCTACGGTTTCTTCGTGCTGCCCGAATCGTTGCCGCCGGAGCGGCGGGCGGCCTTTGCCTGGAAGCGGGCGAATCCGGTCGGCGCGCTGGCGCTGCTGCGATCGCATCATGAATTGTTTGGGCTGGCGACCGTCGCCTTCCTCGGCTATCTCGCGCATGCGGTGTTGCCGAGCACCGCGGTGCTATACATGAGCTATCGCTATGGATGGGATACGGCGAGCGTGGGGCTGATGCTTGCCGGGGTCGGTCTGGCGGCGATGATTGTCCAGGGGCTGTTGATCCGGCCGCTTACCGCGCGCTTTGGGGAACGCACGACGTTGCTGGCAGGGCTGCTCTGCGGTGTGACTGGGTTTGCGATCTATGGCATTGCGCCGCAGGGCTGGATCTTCTGCCTGGGCATTCCGATCATGGCGTTCTGGGGACTCGCCGGTCCGGCGACTCAGGCCTTGATGACGCGCCGCGTCAGTGGGTCTGAGCAAGGCCGGTTGCAGGGGGCGATGGCGAGTGTCAACGGAATTACCGGTTTGATCGGGCCGACGCTGTTCACGCAGATTTTCGCCCACTTCATTGGGGCGCAAACCGGATGGCAGATTCCTGGCGCGCCGTTTTTTCTCGCCGCCTGTCTGCTGCTGACCGGGGCAGGCCTCGCCTGGCGGGTCACGCGAGTGCAGCGTTAACTACGTCGAGCGCAGGCGAATGTGTTGCGGTCAGCGGGATTTGGCGGGCCGCAGCTCTTTGCCGCCGGACGACAGATGGGCGAATTGCCGTTTCAATCCGTTAATGCGTGCGAGGTAGAGCGACAGGTCGTGGTCGCCGCAACGCTGGCGAGGGAGCAACCGGAATCCGCGCCTGGCGTAATCCTGGCCGGCTCCCGCTCCGCAGAGATGGATGATGGCGGCGAGGTCTTGCTTCTTTTGAAGGGACAGTGAGGTCGTCCGCCGGTGGCCGATTGCGCAGGCGACGTTGCGGTCGAGGAGCGCGGCGGTCATCTCGATCGCATGACTCGGCACGACGCGGGAGTAGAGGCTGTTGAACCAGCAGGACTGGAAGTTCTGCCAGCGGCCGTCTTCGACCACCTCGTGATCGTGAATGCAATAGCGCTTCGCCAGTTGAAACGTGCCGTCGGTGAGCTGGTACATGCCCACCGCGCTCGAGGCCGGTTGATACCACTCCAAGGGATTCCAGGAGGCACGCCATCGCCAGTAGGTCCGCGCCACGGGATTGCCCGCGCCTTCGCTTTGGGCCAAGGCCGCGAGCAATTCGGGTGTGATGACGGCGGTCGAATGCTCACGGAAAAGCGCGCCGTATTCTTGCCAGGTTGTTGCCGGACTTTTGTCGAGCGCATTGTCCAGGGGAAACAGCACCTCGGTCGGTTTGAGGATCGCGTGGTAGGTCCAATTTACCGCCAGCCAGAGGACGATCAGTAACGCCACGCTGACGACGATGCGCACTGCGAGTGTCGTTTTTCCCAGCGCGCGAAAGAACATTCGGCACTCGCGCCAGCGGGATTGCGCGAATTGGCGCGATGCGGCCAACCGCGAGCGCCGGCGGGACCGTCCCGCGCTGCGGCGAGGCGATCGGGCGTTACGGCGATGGGATCGAGGCGGCATGGACGTACTATAACTGAAAATGAAGAGGAGGCTCTCGGGTCCATTGTGGGAGCTGCCGTAAAGGGGTCGAATAAGCAGAGTCTGTTGGGATCAGGAAAGCATAACAAAATAGGTGAGACGTTTTTTTGAGCTGGTCCTATGGGATGAGGTGATGCGTGGAAGAAGCATGGCCCGGATTGAGTGTCGGCGCGCTGCCTGGACGAATTTGAAGAGGCGGCGCCGCGTATTTGTGCAACGGGTTTCTTTTGATAGAATCCCGCCCGCCGATTTGTGACGGCTGTTTCATCCGAGGGTCTTATAAAAAGAGGTTAGGTGTGTCGATCATGCAGGGTTTGTCGTTCACTCATCTTCGCGGGGATCTTGCCGGCGGGGTTGTCGCCGCCGTTGTCGCGCTGCCGTTGGCGCTTGCCTTTGGGGTGGCGTCCGGCGCCGGGGCGATTGCCGGTTTGTACGGGGCGATTTTCGTCGGGTTCTTTGCCGCGTTGTTCGGCGGCACTCCTGCGCAGGTCTCGGGTCCCACGGGGCCGATGACGGTCGTCATGGCCGGGCTCATCGTCCAGTTCAGCCAGGAGCCGGCGCTGGCGTTTTCAGCGGTCATCTTGGGTGGCGGGTTGCAGATTCTGCTTGGATTGAGCGGGGTCGGGCGCTACATCAGTTTGATGCCGTACCCCGTGATCTCTGGTTTTATGAGCGGGATCGGTGCGATCATCATTATTCTCCAAGTTGCTCCGCTGGTCGGCCATGGGGCCCAGTCTGGAAGCGTCCTTGCCACGATAGCCATGCTGCCGCCGCTTGTGATGAACCCCGTATTCGATGCACTGGCGCTCGGCCTGCTGTCGCTGGTAATCGTGGCCGCGACTCCGGAGTCTGTGGGTAAAATCGTTCCGCCTCCATTGCTCGCATTGGTTGTTGGGACGGTGCTGGGCGTATTGGTGTTTTCCAGCGCGCCGGTGATCGGCGAGATCCCGACGACGTTTCCCATGCCAGTGCTGCCGGCATTGCGTCTTGACGCCGTGCAGATCGTGATCGGGCAGGCGATTGTTTTGGCGCTGCTTGGCAGTATCGATAGTCTATTGACGTCGCTGGTCTGCGATAACATGACGCGCACACACCATGACTCCAACCGTGAGTTGATCGGGCAGGGGATCGGCAATGCCGTGGCTGGCCTGTTCGGTGGGCTGCCTGGAGCGGGCGCTACGATGCGCTCGGTCATCAATATTCGGACCGGCGGGAGAACGCCTCTTTCTGGCGCGCTGCACGCATTGATTTTGCTGGCGGTGCTTTTGGGCTTGGGGCCGCTGGCGGAGCGGATTCCGCTTGCCGTGCTGGCGGGGATTCTCGTGAAGGTGGGCGTCGATATTATCGATTGGCGCATGCTCAGGCACATCATGCAGGCGCCGCGCGCCGATGTCACGATCATGGCGGTCGTCTGCGCGATGACGGTGCTGGCGGATCTCATCATGGCCGTGGGCGTCGGCTTGGTCTTGGCGAGCGTGTTGTTCGTCAAGCGGATGTCGGATCTCGAGTTGATGAACTTGCAGATTATTACCGGCCAGACTCCGGAATCGCCGCTGACGAATGAAGAAGCGGCGGTGCTGAGGCCGCATGAGGGCCGGATCGTGCTGATTCACATCGACGGTCCAATGAGCTTCGGATCGGCCAAGGCTATGGTGCGCCGCTTGGAGGGGGTGTCGGGGTGGGGCAGTTTCTCCGTAGTGGTGCTGGACCTATCGACAGTGCCGACAATCGATGGGACGGCTGCGCTGGCGGTCGAGGATATGATTCGCATGGTTGAGGCTCATCGTCAGCATCTTATCCTTGTGGGCATGCAGCCCACTGTGACTGAGGTGCTGGACGGGCTGGGTATTTTGCGGCTGGTGCCGGCCGGCCATCATCATGCGTCCCGACTTGATGCGCTGCATCATGCGGCTCGGCTTGCCGCACCGGCTGTATTGGCGTAAGCCGCCTGTCCTCACGACGGGGGTTGCTTGTGCGGCGTCTTGCGTGGCGCGGTCGATTTCATAAGGCTGTCGGCTTGCGGCGGCAGGAAGCCTTGGTACCCCCGGTGGCGTTCAGCCAGTTCTAACACCGAGAACGGATGCCCCTCGACCATTTCCGGTGAGGAGAAAATCTGCCTGAGCGAGCCGCCCTTCGCTCCAACGATTGTTCCAGCGAATACGATGTTTTTGTTCTTGAGCCGCTGGATGGCCAGCTCGATATCCTCTACCCGCACGGCGACATGGTGAAAGACCTGGTCCCCGAAATTTTTGACCCAGCCTGGAATAATGCTCGAGCGGCCGCGGTTTCCCTCATAGGCTTGATCGACAAAGAGCGCCGGGTAGCCGGCCTTGCGATAGACCTTGGCATACCAATCGTCGTATTCCAGCGTTTCGTCGAAGGCATATCCGAGGGCGATGAATTGTTCGGCGCGGCGATCAATGTTGAAGGTTCGCAACGTCACGTGATCGATGACGGGAGTGAGGCCGACTCCTGCCTCGTCGAGCATGGCGCGCAATGTTGTTGCAGCCTGATTATGCTGAACGAATTCTTCTACCATGTGCGCGAGGAGTGTATCGAGCTCACGATTCTGATCCATGCTGGTCTCCTTTCTCTCCTATCACCGTCCTCTGGTGCTCAGCCGAAGGTGATGCCTTGCGCGAGCGGGAGATCTGTGCCCCAATTCACGGTGTTGGTTTGACGGCGCATGTACGCTTTCCAGGCGTCGGATCCGGCTTCCCGTCCGCCTCCCGTCTCCTTCTCGCCGCCGAATGCCCCGCCGATTTCAGCGCCGGATGTGCCGATGTTGATATTGGCGATCCCGCAATCGCTTCCCGCGGCAGAGAGAAATTGCTCGCTGTGGCGCAGTCTTGTCGTAAAGAGGGCCGACGACAGCCCCTGCGGCACATCGTTCTGGAGGCGGATGGCTTCGTCGAGAGTACGGAATGTCATGATATAGAGGATGGGGGCGAAGGTTTCGCGCTGGACGATGGGCCAGTGGTTATCCGCGCGTACGATGGTCGGTTCAACGAAATAGCCGGGCCGATTCAGCACATGCCCGCCGTAGAGAATCTCGCCGCCTTCCTGTTTGATCTCTTCAATGGCGGCACGGTAGGCGGCCACGGCGTTCTGATCGATCAGTGGCCCCATCAGCACGCCAGGTTCCAGTGGGTCTCCGATACGGATATGCGCGTAGGCGCGCACGAGTTTAGCGGCCACTTCCTCATAGCGCGATTCATGGACGAGCAGGCGTCTGGTCGTTGTGCAGCGCTGGCCGGCGGTGCCCACGGCTCCGAAGAGAATGGCGCGCAGGGCCAGGTCAAGATCTGCGGTCTCATCGAGGATGATGGCATTATTGCCGCTGAGCTCAAGCAGCACCCGTCCCAAGCGGCGGCCCACGGTTGACGCGACCCGGCGTCCGACCGTTACCGACCCGGTGAACGAGATGAGCGGCAGGCGCGGATCTTGGACCATGGCCTCGGCAAGATCGGCTTGATCCGTGATGACGAGCGAGAAGACTCCGCGATAGCCGAGCTGGTGCATTACGCGATTGCAGATCTGTTGAACGGCAATCGCGGAGAGGGGAGCTTTCGGTGAGGGCTTCCAGATGACCGTGTCTCCGGCGATTGCGGCCAGAAACGCATTCCATGCCCAGACGGCTACGGGGAAATTGAACGCCGTAATCACTCCAATGGGGCCGAGCGGGTGCCACTGTTCCGACATGCGGTGCGCTGGCCGTTCTGACTGCATCGTCGCTCCATAGAGCATCCGCGATTGACCGACTGCAAAGTCGGCCATGTCGATCATCTCTTGAACTTCGCCGTCTCCTTCAGCTTTGATCTTGCCGACTTCCAGGGAGACCAAGGTTCCCAACGCATCCTTCTTTTCTCGCAAGGCCTGGCCGATGAGTCGAACGAGCTCCCCACGTTTTGGGGCAGGGACCATTCTCCAGGATTTAAATGCATCAACAGATTCATTTGCTATATATGTGTAATCATCTGATATGCACGGCGCTATTTCCGCAATAACTTCTCCAGTGGCTGGGTTGATGGATGGCAATAAAGATCTGCTGGATTGACTGGACCACCACTCTGAGCCAGTGCTTCCTCCTGGATTGACGGCTTGAATGGCTAGTTGCCTGAGAGTCGCTTGGATGGCGCTCATCGGAAGCATGCTCCAAAATCGTTGGCGAGAAAGTTCTTCAGCGAAATCGATTCCTGTGTGACGAAACCATGGTAGTGGGATGGGTCGCGTAAGACGAGATCCAGGACGGTACAGAGGCTGGATGCGGTCGTCACTTGAATCGCTGACCAGAGCCTGCCCTTGATGCATTGAGGGTAGACTTTTTTGACGTAGTTCTCTTCAAATAATCCTCCCTCGTTGATCCCGGTGACCGAGGCATAGATCAGCACGACATCCTGGAGGGTTTGCGGGACGGCATGCTCCAGTATTCGTTTAAGCGTATCCCGATCTTCGTTCAGTTTCAGGTCTTTCATGAGAAGATGAATTTTTTCGCAATGACCCGGATAGCGCAGCGTCTTGTAATTCATGGTCTGCACCTGACCGGTATAGGTATCTGCCAGCGTGCCCAATCCTCCGGATGTATTGAAGGCTTCGTAGAGAAGGCCGTCTAGTTCGATGGTCTCGTAGCCCTCTAACGGCTGGAGCGGGGCTTTCTCGCCCGCCTCGATGCCGTAGCAGAGGTTGCCGTACTCATTGATGAGGCCATCGGTCGACCAGGTCAGTGAGTATTTCAGCGCGTTGCTGGGGTGGACCGGCAGCGCGCCGACGCGCATCTTGACGGTATCCAGTTTGTGGAAATGCGTCATGAGGTCGTGCGTCACAATGCTGATAAACCCGGGCGCCAGGCCGCACTGCGGCATGAAGGCTTGGGGAGCATCGGCGCTCAATATGCGAATTTGGTTGGTCGCCTCGATGTCTTCAGTCAGGTCGAAGTAATGGATGCCGTGGGTCAGAGCCAGCTTTGCCACCGTGGGGTTACAGAAATAGGGGAGACTGGAGACGATTGCATCGACGGGGTGGGTCGAGAGATAGGCGCTGACTATATTGGGGTGGCGGACGTCGAGGAGGCAGGGTGTGACTCGCTCAAGTTTGAGGTCCGCGACGAGGCGATTTGCTCCGTCTAGATTCACATCGCCGAGATGTACCTCGTAACCATGGTGCTGGGAGAGCAGGCTCGCAACGAGCGAGCCGATTTTTCCTGCGCCTAACACCAGGACTCGATACATGATGTGCCTCGCGTCTCTTTAGTATACTCCTCTCTGGGGCATTCACCAGCCGTTCAATCGTGATAAGAGAAAAGGCCTCTCACCTCAGAGCACCGTCGATTTTTGAGACGATGAGGAAATCTTGCAAGGCGCTGTTTGTTGGGGCTTACGACTTAACCTAACTGTTCTCGCCCGTGCGGTGTCGTCAGATCCTGGTCCGGGCCTATCGGGACGATGCGGGTAGGGTTGATGTCATCGTGCGTGATGTAGTAGTGGCGTTTGATGTGATCGAAATTGACGGTCTCGGCGATGCCGTCGGTCTGGTAGAGATCTTTGAGATAGCCGAAGAGATTCGGATAGTCGATGAGACGGCGGACGTTGCATTTGAAGTGGCCATGATAGACCGTATCGAACCGGACCAGTGTGACGAACAGCCGCCAGTCGGACTCCACGAACTCTTTGCCAAACAGATATCGCTGCCGGGCAAGGCGGGACTCAAGCAGATCGAGGGCGTCGAACAGTCGTCTCACCGCCCGTTCGTAGACGGCTTGCGAGGTGGAAAATCCCACGCGGTAGACCCCATCGTTGACGTTTTCGTAGAGAAAAGTATTGAGTTCGTCGATCTCTTTGCGAAGACCGTCCGGGTATAGATCGATCGGGCTTTCAGTGAAGCGATTGAACTCGCTATTGAAGATGCGCATGAGATCGTCGTCGGAATTAGTGACGATGCGGCGGGTCGCTTGGTCCCACAGGGCCGGCACGGTTATGCGGCCGATGTAGCGCGGATCGGTGGCCTTGTAGGCTTCACTCAGAAAGTGGAATCCATTGATAGGGTCGAGCGAATGGCCTGGACCTTCGCGAAAAGCCCAGCCCCTTTCATCGCGAATCGGGTCGACGGCGGTGAGCCCGATAATTCCCTCCAACCGTTTGAGCTTTCGTACGATGATCGTACGATGCGCCCAGGGGCAGGCCCACGAGACATAGAGATGGTAGCGTCCGGGTTCGGCTGGATAGCCGGAGCTGCCCGTGGCGGTCACGTAGTCGCGAAAGGCATCCGCCTGACGGGTGAATTCGCCTTCGCCGGATTGCTCGTCGGGAAATTGCGCTTGGACGGTCACGCCACACCTGTTTTTGACCGTTTAAAAACGGACCGCTCACAGTATCGCATAGGGGTGCTCTTCGGAGATAGGTTTCCGTGATGCTGAGAATGGCGAAGAGGGCACTTAAGGGAGGTGGTGTTTGTTCGGTCTCACCGGCTGATTTTTACGGCTTTCACGATCTTTGTTCGTTTAATCTGGTCCAGCACTCGCTCCATCGGTTCAGTTGGCGGGGCGATTTCGACCGCTTGCCATCCTTCGCTGAATGCGCCTTTTCGCCCATGCATATCAAGAACCCATTGATCGATGCTGGCTTGGCTGGTGCCCTCACTGAAGGACACCCATAGTAAGAAAGGGAGCTGCTGGTGGATTGGTGTGGCTTCTACGATCTGAGGTGAAGCGCCTTGTTGAGCCAGCACCAGTTTCTCACGATCCGGAACGGGAGTTTTCGAGATATCTTGACTGGTCGAGGTTAATTGTTTTTTTAGCTCTTGGTAATTTTTCTCCAGCTGAGTTCGTTCGCGTGAGAGCTGGTCGTTCGCGATGAGAAGGCTATGGATTTCGGCCTCCAGCTGTTCCCGCTCGCTGCGATTTTTGCTCATCAGCACGCGTGTCATGCGGTCGACATTATGTTCTGTGCCTTTTCGGCTTTGCTCTAGCTCCTGCGCGACGGTCATGACGTTGGAGGCGACCGATTCTTGCGCGGTAGAAAGTTTTGCCATCGTCCGCTGCAGCTGAGCCATTCCTTGCTGCTGAGTCTGAATAGTTTCTATGGTCTTGGTCTGAGTTTGGGCCAGTTCGACGAGTTGTTGTTCGAGCTTGGCAACTTCAGCGAGAGGCGCTATTGGGGGAGCGTCTGTCTGCACAACAGGAAGAGGCTGGTTGGCTGGCGTCATCCAGCCAGTGATTCGGTCGGCGATGTGTCCGATCAATACGATAGCCAGTAATATTTGGGCGAAGGCGAGCATCCGAATCCCTGAGCCGGCGACTGCGGTCGGGCGTGGGGCGCTGTGATCGGCGATGCGGCCGAATGCCCGCCGCGCGCGGTGCCAAAGGCCAGGCGCTGGAAGAAAAACTGCGCTGACTAGCCCACCTTGGGCTGTGTTCTGAACGCGGAGTTCAACCGCGTCGCGCCGAAGAGCGATGCGACTGCTTTTGAATCCGTGCTCGGGCGTAGATAAACCACCGAGGAGTACCCCGTCTTCCGATCTCAGATAGACACTTTCGACAGGACCCTGATTCCTGACCTGCAGCGTGGTTTCGGTTCCGGCGCCGTCTAGCTGTCCGATGCGCTGCTGATTGACAAAGACATGGATCGGCTCCGATGCGCCGCAGCCAGTCCGGCGCGCTCCTGTTCGTATGATATTCAAGAGGTGCTCGCGATATCCGGTATGTTCATGCTCAGAATCCATAGGACGTGCACTCCCTTCTATCGACGCTATTCAGTTTCTGTTATGGCTGAAACTGGAGTGCGACACGCGGCTTCTCATTGGCCGCGGCCCCATCGAGTCCCAGGTCCCAGGCTGTTTGTAGGCAATTCAGGCATAAGGCCAGATGCCAGATTCGATATTCGATTCCGTAGCCTTGCAGAAACATATCTTCCCATTGATGCCGGGAGAGACAGGGGTAATGATCCGGTTCGCTCTTTCGATAGTGGGCCTGCACAAAACGCAGCATGCGTTCTGCGTCGCTGTTGAATCGGCGCTGCTGCTGGTGGCATTGTTCAGTCAGTCCCTGCAAGTCTGGTGCAGTTACGCCCATGTCCTCCAGTGTTCGCTTCCATCCGGAGTCCCGCCATCGTTGAAAGTTTTTATAGATGCGTGGGCTTTCGGATCCGTTTAAGCGAAGAGTTGCGATGACTTGTCCCGGCCCTAGTCCGTAACAATGATGATACAAGGCGATCAGTGCGTCTCGGCTGACTGCGGCGCGTCCCACTAGTCCATCAAGAAATCGGCCGAGTGGTGTGAGGAGGTCTGGGTGGTAGCAGAATGGCTCAGGCCGGCTGTGTTGTTTGGCAACCATGGAGTCAAGGAGAAAAAGAGGCCTGCAGGGGACTTCGAATCGGCCGGAGACGAGAAATTGCTCGAGGTATTCCGCTCCCCAGCGCAGCACGAATTTCTCATGGGCGACATCCTCACTCCATTGGCCGGTGTCACGCAGGAATCGTTTGATATAGCCGACTGTCCGGTCGAGCAGCAGGGGGAGGGATTGCGATACGACCCGGTCGAAGTCTTCGGCGGTTGACGCCACGTCCTCAATACGGCCGATGACTTCTGAACGGTCGGGTATGGTGTGGTCTCTGTTAAGCATAGAGGGCGATCCGATGCCACTCATTGTGCCTCCCTTGTCATTCCGGTGCATTGGACAAAAGCGGTTTGGTCTCCGGTGATTTTGTCCATTGTGTCGAATGCCTCGCGCTTGGTACGCCTAGATACCGGTCATGCATGGGGTATGGCCGGATAAATACTCTCACCTCATCGGTATTCATGGAGGTTCTTATGACGCGCTTCAATGGATTGATGGCTCTGGTGGCGTTTCTCAGCTTCAGCACGATGTCGACGATTGCCCTTGCTTCAGACGACAAGAAAGAGGAAAAGAAAGATAAGGGCGGCCATGTGGTGATGTTCAGTGACGACAAGAAAGAAGAGAAGAAAGACAAGGGTGGCCACGTGGTTTTGGCCGATGAGTCGAAGGACGAAAAGAAGGACGCCGGCGGAAAGTAGGCTGGTCCGAGGGGGCGCGGCTGAGAGCCGCGCCCCAGAAACAAGACGTGTTTTCGTTGTTTCGCGCCCCATGGAATAAGGCCATCGCAGCACACCGGTCGTCCGTTTCGAGAGTCCGAATTTATTAGTCTGCTGGCATAGTCAGCGACGGATATCTTGCTAATCCTGCCTGATTGGCCGGCTCGAGGACCGGTGATAAAAAAGTCAGCAATCGCTACAGCGAACATTTCTTTTTCCTACAATCCATACGCGGTCTTGGGCTGAGCCTCAAATTTCTTCTGCCATTGTCTTCCCTCGGCGATCCTGTCAGTCGGGAGAGGCGTTCTCTGGCACATCTGCTCGGCAACATTTCACGGGCAGTTCCACCTCAAGACACAACATAGATCGAAGCCTTCAATCAGCTGCAGGCCAGAAGCTGCTTCTTCATGAGTGGGGATTGGTCAGCGAGAATTAGCGATTCTTTACAGGAGGGTGGAACAGAGCATGATTGAGGAGTGGATTGTGAGGGTTCTGTCGGATGGCCTTCGGCAAGAGTGCAATAAGCTCGGCGCAGGTCAAAGGAATTGAGACCGGAAGTGAAAAGCCCTCAGAGGCGGAAGCGCTGAACGCATCCGGCGTGGGAGCGAAATTCAGTAATGTGGTAGGCGCGCCCAGCATCTGCACCAGCACGCAGATGCACAACATGATCATGGCGCATTTAACAAGGAGTTGCGGAAGTCCGGCGTGGATTCGCAAGGAGGCATGCATAGGCCTATAAAATACAGAATTCAGTTGGCTGGGCTCAACCTTGGAATAGCCTGTCAGGCAAGTATTCGATGGCCGTCAGCAAAGAGGTGGAAAATAATCGAGCGACCTCCAGTGCAGCACGGCTGCTGTTTCCTATAATGCTTTAGTCGTCGTCGATGGCTCCGGCTGTTCAGATTTGTTCACTGCTAATAAGCTAATGTTTTTGTTATTGAATTTATTTACTTTCTAGCTAATCTCTATTTACTGTGCGTTACGAAGATGTTTTGGTAAAAACGTGAATCGTTGAAGATGTCGTAAAAATAGATGCCGTAGACCTTAGACCGTACTCGGCGTAAAAATGATACGGGCTGTACAATAGTGTACGAATAAGTAGTCTCCACGAAGATAATATGAGATGTTTAATGTTATAAGTGGATGATTATTATAAAGATACAATGCTAGATCGTAAACTACTAAACTCTGGATCGTAAATTGCTAAACCCATGAGGCGTACGTCAACCTTCACTTAATGGGAGGAGATAATCATGGGTTGTCCGAAATGCAAAGGCTTGATGATGTTGGAACGGTTCTCGGATTTCTTTCTAGTGTTCTATGCGTGGAAGTGCGTTAATTGTGGAGCGATTATTGATCGGACAATCTCCAATAATCGCAAGAATAGCCTTGCTGCCAAAGCTGCGAAGGAAGTTGAAGTGGCTGCTGCCTAGCTGGCCGATGGCTAGGTAGTGGAACTCCAGCCTGGCAGGTTTAGCATTGCCATACAGTAAGCTATGCCGGCTGGAGTTCGCGTGTGGATTCTAGGCCAGAATCGGGTCGGGCCTGATCCCGCTGTGCTGTATTTGAAGTTCGAGCCCTCTTTACCGCTAGCGATTTTTCTCATGCCGTAATCTGCAGGTTGCAGTTACCTCTCATCATTCGGTCCTGTCCTGTCTGTCCTGTCCCTCACCTCTCGCTATCGGTACACGGCGGTCTTCTTTGTCGCGACGCAAAGCACTTACGGCTAAACGCCGTGGAGGCTTGGTCTGGCTTGATGAGCGTGGGGTGTTTGCGAGAAGTGTTAGTGCGGGTAAAGAGGGGGACTCAATTGCTTCCCAGGGAAAGCACTCGCACGTAGGCTAAGACATCGGTCATCTGCTCTTCAGTGAGGCTGTTGGACCAGGCATGCATGGGGCTGAAGACTATCTCATGCTCAATTGTGTGAACAGTTCTTCATCCAACTTCAGAAAGAATCGGAATTGATGAAAGTTCGCTGGTGTGATTCTGAGTGAGGCCGCAGCTAGACCGTCGCCATGGCCGGTCTGGCCATAGCAGGCTGCGCAGTGGTTCAGATAAAGAGTTTTGCCGCAGGGCAGATCAGCCGGCAGATCTTGCGCAGCAATAGACAGTGCGTTCAGGAGAAGACTGAAACCGGCGATGAGTCCAAGTGCTTGGGATATCCTAGGCATCGGTAACTCTTTTTCCTATTGCAGGTGAGATGCATATGCCTTATCAGCAACTTCTCTGCTAGTGGAAGACTAGGAGTGGGCATTGCGCATGATGGAGGACCGCATGTGCCACGCTGCCAAGTACCATCCGGCTGAGCGCGTGGCGGCCGCGAGATCCCATCATCAAAAGATCAGTGTTGAGAGCCTTGGCTTCCTGGAGAATCGCTTCGACTGGAACTCCCAATGTTGATTTGGCATGGGTGCTGTAGCCCATCTGCTTCAGATCCGACGCCACGGAGTTGATAAAGGTCTCAGCGCTCCGCAGGGCCTGTGCTTCCATTTCCTGCTCTGCGACGGCGTCGACCGGCCAGGGTGGCCTGGTTTGTGGAAGCACGGTGAGCGCGGTGATAGTGATTGCTTCCCGGAATGGATGCTGCCGAAGAAATAAGAGTGCACGTTCGGCATCTTGCAACCCTTGCAACGGTAGCAGCACTTGGGTCAGAGACTTCACAGAGTTCGGCAGAATCAGGACAGCGCTCTTGGAGAAGGTGAGCACCCGATGGGAGACACTGCCCATCAGGTGTTCCTTAAGAGGGCCAAGTCCGCGGGCCCCGACGAGAATAAGGTCGATCCGGTGCTGTGCCGCATATTCCACGATCCGATCCGCCGGTGAACCGATCTCCATATGCTTGGTGACAGGGCCACAGTCCATCGGCAGGAGTGACATAATCCGGTCAAGCAGTCTGGCGCCATCTTCTTGCATCGTCCGTTCGATCGTCGTGTACAGTTCGTGTGCGACCTCCGGTACCATCATAGGATAGGCCGGAGTCGGGACATCCAAGATATGCAGGATGTGCAACGCTTCGGCGCGGGCCACATATTTCAACGCGCGAACCGCTTCATAGGATTGATCCGATCCATCGATGGCCAACAGTATGTTCATCGGTGACCTCTCCGTTGCTCAGGACAATCCGTTGGACAGAAAAATCGCAGATGCACTCTGGTCGTCACATCGAGCGCAATGGTCTCGACTAGAATCCAGTGTGTCTGTGTCATAGGATATCTCCTGCTCATCGAGAGAGTCAGCAAATCCAATGCCGCTCTGTTTTCCCGCTCAGCTGGCTACGAAAATAGGTTGTAAGCGCCATAGAGTGAAAGGATTGTGCGCTGAAGAGGCATTGCCCGTTCCCTGTTGTCAGCTGACACCGGAGTGGGTTCTGTCGCGTTCTGCCTCAGTAAGCACGGTAGCACTGTAGCAAGCTTCCCTCTTGTGAGAGGAAGACCTAAGGGGCAGAATGTAAGGGAATAGGAAGAGGTGACCAAGCCATTGTTTCTATGTGCGGTCAGGCGCAGGATTATCGCGTTCATGCAGTAGCATTGGTCTTGCTGATAGGTCAAGAGAGGGCTGTCGAAAGGTTGGCTACCAGGTGGATAAGGAGAGGTGCAACGATGATACAGCAAGGACAGATGTGGAGATGGGCGACGATGTTAGGGCTCGCGTGGGTATTGTGGAGCGGAGCGGACTCTTCGTTGTGGCCGCAATCTGAACAGGTGGTTGATGTAACCATACAAGATTTTAAGTTTGTGACCAAGCAAAGCACGCTCCGGCTTGGTGTGGCAACGGTGATCAGGATCAAGAACGAGGATGCGGAACGCCACGATTTTGGTTCGACGATGTTCGAAGGCATTCCGACGCAGGTGGAGAAAGGCGGGGTGGTGGTCTACGGAAGAGGAATAGGAGGATTGTTGTTGGATGCCAAGCAGAATGCGGCACTGCGGTTCAACATGTCGCGTCCCGGCCGCCACGAATTTCGGTGCTCGATCCATCCGAATATGACTGGAGAACTGTTGCTGTTGAATGTGGAGGCTGTGTGAGCGGAGAGACCGACCGGCCGCATATTCTCCTGGCAACCGACTTTTCTAGCTGGGCGTTGCGGGCCGAAGAGTATGCCTGCTGCTTGGCGGCGACCTGGCGGGCTACCCTGACCGTACTCACGGTGCTGGAATTTCCGTCTGGCATGAGTCCGGAGTATCCGGCCAACGAGGTTTATCTCGGCGGACTCATGAAGGCCAGAGCCCAGCAGCTGGTGGACCTGAAGGCTCGGGCCGTGGCCCGAGGAATTTCTTTGCAGACCAGGATTGCCACGGGGATTCCTTGTGATGAGGTTGTGGCCGTTGCCAAGGCTGAGGATTCTGATCTGGTGGTTGTCGGCATGAAAGGCAAGTCCGGCCTGGCGCATGTGCTGCTCGGACGCACGGCAGAACGGGTTATTCGCACCGCGCCTTGTCCGGTGCTCACGGTGAGAGTGGATCTTGACGAGGCGCGGTCGGGCAAGACTGGGTCCTGCGACGAGATCAGTCTCAATCGAATTCTGGTCCCGGTGGATTTTTCAGATTGTTCTATCGAAGCTGTGGAGTATGCTGCACTCGTGGCTCAGCGCCATAGCGCATCCGTGACGCTTCTGCATGTGCTGGAGCCGGTTTCATACGGCTTGGACTTCACGCTCTTGCACAGCGGCAAACGAGAGGAGACCAGGGAGAAGGTCCTGGTTCGGTTGGGCGAGATGACGCATGCGCTGACAGAGAGTAAGATTCAGACTGATTCACAGGTGCGCGGAGGAACTCCGTTTGAATCGATTCTCGACAGCACTCGGATGATCCCGGCCGATGTGATCGTAATGGGGACGCATGGGCGTCGAGGGTTGTCCCATGCGCTGAGTGGAAGTGTGGCAGAGGCGGTGCTGTGCCAGTCTCGTTGTCCGGTGCTCACGGTACGTAGTCCAATATATGGGCCGAGGCATCGCCGGATATTGTCTTAAATATCTACGGCGAGCCCCCCATTCACCAGGGAGGTGATTATGGCGACTGTGGTTCGAAAGCGAAAGAGCGCGCCGGCCAGCCGGCCGTCACGCGCGGCCAATCCAATCGAATTGCCGGACGGGATGCGGGAGCGCATCGCTGTGAAGGCCTACGAATTGTGGAGTGAGCGCGGGTGCCGGGACGGGCACGATCTTGAGGATTGGCTCGATGCGGAAGTAATTGTGATGGAAGAAATTCATGAAGCTCGCGAATGAATCCCAGGCAGAGACGAGCCGCATGCATCACGACAAGTTTCCGAAAAGTAACGCGCATTTCGTCGGGGTGGATTATCGGTCTCCCGGCGAGCGATGTGAATGCGTTGCGGGCGCCCAGTTCAGATGACCAATCTCGTTGTCCTGAATATACAGTATCAATCGTACGGGTTGAATGAGTGGACCGGGAAGAGCTCGACAACTTGGTCAATGAACGAGGAGGACTTATGAAAGCGCTGGTGGCGACGGATGGATCGAAATACGGACGATGGGCGATTGAGTGGGTTGCGAATCTTCCGCTGGCGGTCAAGCCGGTGTTGCGTGTTGTGCATGTGGTGGATGTAGCCAGTTTGCGTGCGCCGTTCATGGTTCAGCCGGTGGCGGTGGGCACCGGGCGGTATGTTCAGCGGGAAGTGAAACGCATGGAAGCCGCCGCCAAATCCGCCAAGGCGGAGTCGAAGAGCCTGCTCTCGTCTTTGGGAATGAGCGGCACGGTCACGGTGAAGCGCGGCAGCGTTGCTTCGACGATTACGAAGCAGGTGTCGCGAGGCGTGGGGTTGCTGGTGTTGGGATCGCGGGGGTTGGATGCGCTGGATCGTTTCATGCTGGGAAGCATCTCGACCCATGCGATTCATCACGCTGCTTGTTCAGTGCTGGTCGTGAAAGAGGCCGCCCGCCCGCTTCGGCGCATCGTGCTGGCGATCGATGGATCCGCGGCATCTGACAAGGCGGTTCGGTTTCTGATCAGGAATATCAACCCACAGCCGAACGGGCCGAAAAAGCAACCGATGAATGTGACCGTGGTGCATGCGATGCCGTTCCTTAAATATCCGGAAGTGCGCCAGGCGGGCCAGGCGATTGTTCAGCGGTATGCGGATAAGCTGGCGAACGCGGGCTTTCAGGTGCAAGAGGCTCCGAAGCTTGGGAAGCCGGCCGAGGAGATTCTCAAAATCGCCAAGACGCACAAGGCCGATCTGATCGTGACCGGAGCCAAGGGGCTCGGCGCGATCGGACGGGTCTTGTTGGGGAGTGTGTCGACGCGCGTGGTGCAGCACAGTCCCTGTTCCGTCCTGGTTGTCCGCTGAACACGGGAAGCGGCGTCCCAGATTTGATTAGGCGCGATAGACGATATGGACGCGGGCAAGAAAGTTTTCAAGCTCTGCGATCTGTCGCTGAATCGCCGGCTCATCGTGCCGACCCGCCGCTAGTTCCATAGCCTTACCGATGGCGCTGATGGCATTGAACCCATATCCACCGCCGTCGCCCCGCATTCGATGGCCAAGCATGTGAATCGTTTCGAAATCTTTCTCGGCGATGGCCGCGCGCAGTGTCTGAAGATCTTTCTGGCGGTTGGCTAGAAAGGTTGGGACGATGTCTTCCAGGTCAGGATCGATCGACACGGTGATGCGTTCGAGCGCGGCGAGCTTGGGATCGGTCATGGGCGGTGTCCTTTACAGGCTTGTAAGAGTTCGATAAGGGCGGCCTTTTTGACGGGTTTGGTCATGTGTGTATTGCACCCGGCCTCGAAGATTTTGACGGCTTCTTCTTTGAGCGCCAAGGCCGTCAGCGCGATGATATGCGTCGGCGGCAGATCTTGATCGCGTTCCCAGCGGCGAATGGTTTTTGTGGCGGTCAAGCCATCCATGACCGGCATCTGTATATCCATCAGAATGAGATCGTAGTGGCCGTTCTTGAATTTCTCCACGGCGATGGCGCCGTTGTCGGCGATATCCAGGCGGTGGCTGGTGCTTTTGAGATAGGAGCGGATCAGTAGCTGGTTGTCCGAAGAATCTTCGACTAGCAGCACACGCAGAGACGCGGCCGGAGTGGGGAGCTCCAGGACGGCGGTGTCGGGTCCAGGTATCGGGGTGCCCTTGGCACGCCCCAAGGCAATGCCGATTGTCTGGTAGAGATCGGACCGTCTGATGGGCTTGACGAGATATCCACCCAGGCCAAGATCATAGGTGCGGGCGATATCGTCCGCCCAGTGGTTGGACGTGAGCATGATGACGGTCAGTCCCGCTCGAACAGGCGAGTTGTTCACGGCTTCAGCCACGGCAAATCCGTCCATGCTGGGCATGCGGCAATCCAGCAGGAGCAGTTCGTAGGGTGTGGCGGAATCCGCCGCGCGCTGAAGTTCAGCCAGGCCCGCTGGGCCATTTTCCGCCTCAGTGACAATGGCACCCCAGGCCCCGAGCGTTTCCCTCAGAATCAGGCGGTTAGTGGGATGGTCGTCTACAACTAAGGTACGCACGCCGGACAAGTTGATCTTCTGGGCCGTCCTGTTTGCCGGTAGGCTGGAGGCGACCCCGAAGGCGAGCGTGCAATGAAACGTACTGCCTTTCCCCACAACACTGTCCGCCCAGATGCGCCCGTTCATCCGTTCCGCTAAGTGTTTCGAAATAGTGAGGCCTAGCCCGGTTCCGCCGTAATGTCTGGTGGTCGAACTATGGGCTTGGATGAAGCTGTCGAAGATTTTGACGAGTTGCCCGGGCGGCACTCCGATTCCGGTGTCGGTGACGGAGAAGCGGATCACGCCCGGCGTAGAGGCGCCTGGCTCATTGGCGATGTGAACAATCACCGAGCCTTTGTCTGTGAACTTCAGCGCGTTGCCGATCAAATTGATGAGGATCTGGTTGAGCCGGTGTGGGTCGCCGATGAGCGACGAGGGGACATCTGGCGCCAGATGGCAGGCGAGCTCTAGCCCTTTTTCATTAGCGCGCATGGCCAGAATCTCGACAGCCTTGTCGAGGACTTCGTTGAGGTCAAAGTCGATGGATTCCAGTTCCAGATGCCCGGATTCAACCTTCGAGAGATCCAGGATATCGTTGATGAGATTGAGGAGATTGCTGCCAGCCCGCCGGAAGATGCGCAGATATTTCCGTTGCTCCGGAGTCATTTGAGTTTCCCAGAGCAGGTCGGCCATGCCGATAATGGCGTTCATGGGAGTGCGAATTTCGTGGCTCATGCTGGCGAGGAATTCGCTCTTCGCCAGACTCGCCACTTCGGCGGCATCTTTGGCTATGCGGAGGGCCTGCTCGACTTCCCGCCGTTCGGCGGCTTCCAGCGCCAGTGTGGCCATGGTGGCGAGGGAGCTAGCGAGGTGGATTTCATACGGAGTCCATTGACGACGTTTGCCGACATGTTCTGCGCAGAGGATTCCAACCACGTGTCCTTTTTGCCTGATTGGAGCGTCCAGCATGGCGCCGATACGATTTGGCCGGAGGTAGGTATCTGAGAAATCTTTGGTTCGCGGGTCGGAGCCGGCATCGTGGGCGGCAATGGCATGTTTCTCGTCGGCAATGGCGCGAAAGTACGCAGGGTAGTCTGCCACTTTGAGGGAGGCGTCGGAATGATGGTGGCCGCCCCGGTCGTACAGATTAATCTGTGCGATAGCGAGCCGATTCTTATCGAAAAGCCAGATGCTGGCGCGAGGTACTTGTAAGAGCGTTCCGCACGTTTCCGTGATGGCTTGGAAGGCGTGGGAAAGATCGCCGCCTGTCAGGGCCTCGTGATGCGCCAAGGCTCTGAGCGCATCCTGATATTGTTCAAGGACTATGGCTGGGTCGATGGCTGGATGTGCCGCCGGAGGCGAACGTTTCGTCGAGGATGCGGGGCGGACCGGTTGGCGTGGAGCGGCGGCCGATGGCCTCGTCGATTTTCGTCGAGGAAGGTCTGGGGGACGTGGCATGCCACTCTCTTATGGATTCGTTCAGGTGATTTTTTCGACGGAGCTTAACTATCGCGGGTGTTTTGTACTAAGGAGAGGAGGCCGGCAGGTTTGACACGATTCCGGCCTTCCTGCTTGGCTTGGTAGAGCGCCTGGTCGGCGGCCTTGATTAAGTCGGTCGGCGAGGCGTGGCGATTGGGAATCATGCTGGCATAGCCGACGCTGACGGTGACCAGGACGTCGTCGGTATGAGAAATCCGCAGCTCCTCGACGCGTCGGCGGAGACCCTCGGCGACTTGCGCCGCGCCATCGATGCCGGTGCCGGGAAGGACGATGACGAATTCATCTCCACCGTAGCGGGCCACCAGATCGCCCGGCCGGTTGACGGCTCCTGTGACGGCGGTGGCGACTTGTTTGAGACACTCGTCTCCAGCCGTATGGCCTTTGCTGTCGTTGTAGGTTTTAAATCGATCGATATCGAACATGATGAGCGAGACAGGGGTCGACTCGCGAACAGCGCGCCGCCATTCCTGGTCGAGGAAGTCATCGAACTGCCGGCGATTCGTAATGCCGGTGAGGCCGTCCAGGCAGGAAAGCCGGAGCAGCATCTGATTGGCTTCTTGCAACTGTCGCATGACTTCGAGGAGTTCCTGTTCGCGCGCCCGACGCCGGTCGATCTCGTGGACCAGCCGAAGCACCGACCGCACGCGGGTCAGCAGCTCGATCTTGTTGACAGGTTTGGCGACGTAGTCCATGGCGCCCGCCGCGAATGCGAGTTGGAGCTCCACGGGGTCTGTTTTAACCGTCACCATAATGATGGGGGTATCGCGGAATCGGTCGTTCGCTTTGATCTGGCGACAGGCTTCGATCCCGCTCATGGCGGGCATGAGAATGTCCATGAGAATCAGGTCGACACGGGCGGTGGCCTGTTTGCCGTTGTCGAGGCCGATCAGTTTAAAGGCATGGGCGGCGGAATCCGCAACAAGAATTTGTTCGTATCCGGCGGCGGAGAGAATCGATTGCAACAGCAGACGATCATCAGGCGAATCGTCGACGATCAGGATAGCCATAAGTGTATGACGCGCTCAGTGAGATGCTGGAGGGAGCGTAACAGCTAGTCTGGGTAAACGCCAGGATAAAGCTTTTTGACACAGGGTTGGCAGAGGCCGTGGCTGAACTCGGCCTCGGAGTGGTCGGAGAGATACTCTTCCAGCTGTTGCCAGAAACCGCCGTCGTTGCGGATTTTCTTGCAGGACGCGCAAATGGGAATCAGGCCGCGCAGGACTTTCACTTCCTTGAGGGCGCGCTGCAAGTCGTCATTGCTCCGTTGCAATTCGCTCTCTCGTTCCTTGCGGCAATCCATCTCGTGTTTGAGCGCCAGGGCAGAGGACACGCGGGCCAGCAGTTCCACGCTGCTCACGGGTTTATTGATGTAATCCATGGCTCCGGCGGCAAAGGCTTCTTTCAGATTGCTGAGATCGTTCTTTGCGGTGACCATGATGATCGGAATGTCGCGGAGGTGAGGCGTGCTCTTGACTTGTCTACAGGCGGAGACGCCGTCAAGCTCCGGCATCAGCACGTCCATGAGGACGAGATCGACTGGAGTGGTCAGCGTGGTTCCTTCCAGATTGAGTGTGGTAAACGCGGCTTTGGCGGATTCCGCTGTCAGGATGTCTCCGTATCCCGCCTTGGTCAGGAGCGAGCGCAGGAGCAGGTGCTGGTCAGGGGAGTCGTCGACAATAAGAATGGCCATGATACTTTCTCTTAACGGACGATTGAGAGAGAAACTGGAGAGGGGATGAAGGCCGACTCTCTCCGCAGGGTATTGCCTAAGTGTAGCAAATGCGGATGGAGCGTCCGAATGGAATGCAGATACCGGGCTATTGAAGTTTCGATTTGACGAGATCGCTGATGATTTTTCCGTCAACCGGCTGCCCTGCCAGACGGACCATCACGGCTTTCATAACCGCGCCCATGTCTTTCGGTGAGCTGGCGCCCAACTCAGCGATGACGCTTCCGACAAGATCCGCAAGCTGTTGTGGGGAGAGCGCTTGCGGGAGGTAGCCTTCGATGATGGTGATTTCCTGGCGTTCTTTTGCGGCCAGTTCAGGGCGTTGGGCCTTTTCGTATTGCTCGACGGAGTCGCGGCGTTGTTTGATCAAGGTCGTCATGATCTTGCTCATTTCCGCGTCGTCCAGGTCTTTCTTGAGTTCCATTTCCTTATTCATAATCGCGGCTTTGACCATCCTGATGACATCCATTCGAAGCTGATCTCTCGATTTCATCGCGAGTTTTAAATCTTCTGTTAAGCGGTCTCGTAATGACATGGTCACCTCAATCGTTCATCGGAGGCAGAAAGAATGAATGAGTCAGAATACTCTGGCTTTTTGAACGAGTCAACGAAGGAGGGCTAGTGGTGCCTGCCGAGATGAAGGCGTAGTATCATAATGCGTGACGATGGCGCGCGCATTGGAAAGGCGAGAGGAAAGGGGAGACTATGAAGAATCGAGATCGAATAATGGGGGCCGGAGCGGTGGTGGCCAGCGTGCTGTTGAGTCTTGGCGGCTGTGCGAGTGAAGCCCCGAAACCGACTTCTACGATGACACCGGAACAGGTGCGAGGTCATGCCGACAAGACCTTTGAAAAGTTGAAGCTGGAGGAGCAAGGGCGTTCTGCAGATCCCACGATGTCGCGCTAGCCGAAGCTTGCTGCGGAAATGTCAGGAGAATCGTGCGAGGTTTGCGGTTCTACCTCTTCATCAATAGAGGCGTACGCATGGTTGACCCCTGTTGTTGAGTCTCGATACCATGCGGGCGAGGATGAGGACAATGAGACGTCTCAGGCTCAGAGCTTACCCGAATAGATGGCCTACTCCAGTTACGGTAGCTGCCGTGGGGTGCTGTCTTTGGGCGGTCAATCTCTGGGGCTCTCCGGCAAGCGGGAAAGATTTGATGCCTCAGAAGGAGCAGGAGACGACGGAGTTTGGAGCGACGCAAAGCCCGTCGTTCGACGACCAGCAAGCCGGAACCCCTCAATCGTTGTTTACCTGGATCAAGATGGCCAGGGGGTATGAAGTCGAGTGGGACACGTTCGGTCGAAAGGGCTGGTATACGCAAGACCCGCGATTGAAACCGGTGGACCCCACGTCGATATTTTCGCCGGATGCGGCGGTGGTCTATATTGTCTTTGAATCGGCTCCCCTGGAAGACCCCACCCAGTTCAGTGCGCAGTGGTTTTTAGAAGGGAAGGGCGGCGCCTTGCCGGCCAAACCGCTCGGGCAGGACATTCTGGAGCTGCCGGGGTATGAGCGTTATGGGTTCCTTGAGTTGAAGCGACCGGGCGAGCGATGGCCGCTGGGTGGGTATGTCGTCAAGTTGTACATCGCTCCGCATGGGCAACAGTCGTTCCATGCCGTCAATCAGGTGGGGACGTTGCGCTTTACGATTACGGACAAGCCGCTTTCCTCTCCTGAGCCAGCGCGCTGATCGCTACCAACCGATATAGGCATTGCGTGCGAGACTATGAAGGAGAATGTCTTACGATGGGAGAACGTGTGAAGGTTACCGATGTGGAGAAGTTGACGTTGCTCTATGAACGGTTTCGAGATGTCTGCCTGGTCGAAAAGGAAATCTGGAAAGAGATCTTCATGCCGCGGGATATCACTCAGGGAGGGCCGGTACGGACCAACATTCAGGACCGCTACGACGTGGAAATCGACGAGGTCGCGATCGAAGACACGCTGGAAGCGAATATTCCTCTTGGAAAAGCCTCGCTCCAGGCGGCGATCCAGGAATACCAACAGCACATTACATTTTACCGAAGAGCGTGATGCCGCTACTTGGCGGCGAGCACCCGTTCCACTTCCTTGACGATTTCCGGCGATGAGGGCTTCATGCGGTGCGGAAAACGCGCCACGATGTTGCCGTTGCGATCGACCAGATACTTCTGGAAATTCCACTCCACTTCGCCGGGGAACGGACTCTTCTCGGTCAGATACTGATACAGCGGGTGCTTGTCAGATCCCTTGACGCTGATTTTGCTGAAGAGGGGAAAGCTCACGCTGTATTTGGTCAGGCAGAAGCCTTTGATTTCTGCGTTCGTGCCCGGCTCTTGCTGGCCGAAGTTGTTGGCGGGAAACGCCAGGATCTCGAATCCCTTGTCACGATACTGCTCGTACATGGCTTCGAGATCTGTGTACTGCGGGGTATTGCCGCAGAAGCTGGCCGTGTTAACGACCAGGAGCGCCTTGCCCTTGTACTGGCTGAGGCTCACCGGTTTCCCGTCGATGTCGTCCATCGTGAAGTCATAGAAGCTCGTTGTTTTTGCGGCCATCAGTCGTCCTTCCTGTTCAGCCTGCACGCTTGGGGTCACCCAAAGGAGCCCGCCCATGAGCGTCAATAGAGATGCCGTGGCGAGGGATATGTTCATGAGGGGCTCCTTCTTCTTGATTACAGCTGTTCGAGTGCCGCCACTCGTGCTTCGATCGGCGGGTGTGTGGCGAAGAGATGCATGAATCCCGACGTGCTCCCGGAAATCTTCATCGTGGCCAGGGCATCCTGGTTGCTGGGCTGAAACTGCGTGCGGCTGACCCAGCGATCGATGCCGCGCAGCGCGCCGATCATCGACTCTTTGCCGTAGACCTTGGCGGAAAACGCGTCCGCGGCGAATTCCCGTCGGCGCGAATGCCAGCTTACGACAATCATCGCCAGGAACGAGAGCACCACTTGCAAGACGATGTAGACCACGAAGGCTAGGATCGGATTGCCGGCGCTGCCTTCTTCACGGTCCTGCCCCGAGGGCTGCCCCACCATGCTCGAAAGGAAATTGCTGATGTAGTAGACGAAGGTATTCATCAGCCCGGCGAGCACCGTGGTGGTGAACATGTCGCCGTTATAAACGTGCCCCATCTCATGGGCGAGCACGGCCTTCACTTCATCTTCCTTCAAGTTCTGGAGCAAGCCGGTCGAGACGGCGACCATGGAGTTATTCTTGCTGGGACCGGTGGCAAAGGCGTTGGGGTCCGGCGAGTTGTAGACCCACACCTCCGGCATCGTAATGCCGAGCCGTTGCGCGATCTCCTGGACCGATCCGTAGATCACCTGTTCGGCATGCGACCGGGGCTGGGTGATCTGCTCGCAGTCGAGCATCGCGCGAGCCATCTGTTTCGAAAAGGCTAAACTGATGAACGCGCCGCCGAATCCGATCACGAGCGACCAGACGAGCAGTTGTTGACTGAACACCCCGCGGACATCGATGCCGAATGCCGGGAGCACGCTATTGATCAGGATGTTGGCCGTGAACGACAGCGTCAAATAGATCAAAAAGTTTGCAATTAAGAAGAGCCCAATGCCCTTAAGCCACTTCATCGAAGTCCTCCTTAGAGACAGAAGCTCGCCGCTGGTGTGGGGCGAGTGATTTTGTTGCCATGATTATACACACACTACCTGTTTGAAATGCATCGCCGGTAATCTGGACCTGCTGAGCATCTGAATATAAGGCCTGATCGGCAAAGGTCAAGATGGCGTGGAAGCCCCTGAAACTGTGGGGCAAAGTTGACCCCTTCGGCATGATCCTGTTAGAAGGGTCTCATCTGCGGAGGTGCGTATGCGAGGGAGTGTGCTGGCCTGGTTGGTGGGAATGCTGTTCGCGCTGCAGATCGCAGTCGCGCAGGCTGCGGATGTCGCAACGCCAGGTCCACCGTTTGTGGTTCCGGTGGGGAGCGATGGGGTTCAACGAACCACGGTCGTCCTCGACAGTTATTCTTATACGCCGAATCATTTGGTTGTCGAAGCCGGGAGGCCGGTTGAGTTGACCTTGATAAGCGCCACAACGATTACGCCGCATAACTTTATCATCAAGGAATTCTCTGTTGAGCAGGACCTGTCGGCTGGAAAAACCGTCGTCGTCACGTTTACGCCGGCACAGGCTGGCTCTTACCCTATCTATTGCGACAAACGTCTTTGGCCTCTGCCGAGCCATCGCGACAAAGGGATGGAAGGCACGTTCGACGTAAAGTAGAGGTTGTTCACGAGTACGCACTCATCCAAGTCCGAGCTGCTTCGCGACCTGCTCAAGCAAGTGTCCCGTCTGTTCTACACGACGCTGGTCGTCGTTCCGGCAGATGTGCGGGATCAGGTTGGCTTGGGGTATTTGTTTGCCCGCGCCGCCGACACCATCGCCGATACGGATCTGATCGATCGTTCTCGGCGTCTCGACTTCCTCAGCCAGCTGAAAGCGCAGTTCGTAAGCGACCAGGTTTCCTGGGCGCAGATTCGCGCTATTCAACAGGCAATGGTCCCGCTCCAGCAAGATTCCTCCGAACGCGTGTTGCTTGAACGGCTGGAAGACTGTTTTCGGCTGTTTCAAGAGTGCTCACCGGAAGATCGGCGGCGCGTGCAGCGGCTTATGACGACGCTGACACAAGGAATGGAGATGGATCTGAGCCGTTTCCCCGGGCAGTCTGCCGATGAGCTGGTAGCGTTGAAGACGCTCGACGAGCTGGATCGCTACACCTATTACGTGGCCGGTTGCGTGGGCGAGTTCTGGACCGATCTCATGTGCGCGCATCGAACGGCGCTGGCGTCGTGGGATGTGCGGCACATGTCCGCTGCGGGGGTGCGGTTCGGGAAAGGATTGCAGCTTACGAATATCGTGAAAGACATCGCGCACGATTTGCAGAAGGGGCGTTGTTACATTCCGGAGACGATGCTGGACGAGGCCGGGCTTGTGCCGCGCGATCTGCTTAATCAAACCAATCTGCCGCGCTTCCAGCCGGTGCTAAGCAAGCTGGTTCGAATGGCCACGGAACATCTGGATCAAGGCTGGATGTATACGATGGCGATTCCACGTTACGAGATGCGCCTTCGGCTATCCTGTATGTGGCCCATCCTGTCCGCCGGCGAATCGCTTAAGCTCGTGCTGCATTCGCCGGATCTGTTAAACCCTGCCGTGAAAGTCAAAATTCCACGCAGCAACGTCTATCGAATCCTGGCGCTCACCACCTTCACCGGGGCCTGCGGCTCCATCGGAACAGCCTATTGGGGCAGGTTGCGAAAATGGACGCTATAAGGGCTAGAGGTTGATAGCCCTGGTGTCCATGGTTTGACTGTTTGGCCTTCTTAGATAAGCTTTTCATTGTATTTTGTGAAGGGCAAACCTGGAGGTATTGGTATGATTCAGGCTAAAGTAGTTGTTCTGAGTAGTCTCGTCTTCGCTCTGAGTCAATTAAACGACAGCGGTCGGTTAAATGATGCTCTTGCGAGAGCGCTCGATTTTGAATCCTATTCAATGATTAGCTCGGGCATGACCGAAGTTGATGTGTTGAGCAGGGCTGGAGAGCCAGATAAGAAAATGAGAGTTGGGAAAGCCCCCAATCAGTACAGCTGGATTTGGCTTGGTGATCCCAAGCAGGATGAATGGACCACGGTTGTATCTTTTTCGTCGGTAACTAAGCTAGTCATTGAGGTGTCGCGGACGCAACGGTAGCCATGAGAATATAACCGGTCGCAGACAAGTTACCTGCGGCCGCTTGGATTTGAAATAGTTCTTGGATTGAATAAGATGATTTAATCAGTCGTAGTTTGTAGGGGTTGTTACTTCTTCTGCGGTGCGAGAATCTTATCGCCCTTTTTGAAGACTCCGAAGATGGCTTGCGATGGGCAGGCATCTAAGCAGAGGCGGCAGCCTTCCAGGCAGCGGGAGGGATCGAATTTATAGGGTGGCGTCGAGAGCCAGGCGCTGGTCGGGCAGATGGGAATGCAGATGCCGTTGTGCAGGCACCGGTCTGGGTGGCGGACGAGGTGATCGCGGGTGACCATCATAGGCTTGACTCCTTCAAAGAGACCTTGGGAGAAGATCTCAAACATATTTTTGTCGGGAAGACTGCTCACGTCCACTCCTTCACAAGGGCTTTCAGCCGGTCTTTGAGTTCGGGGATCTGTTCGAGGTTGTTCTCAATCGCGCCGATGATCTTGTCCGCCCTGGCCGACTTGAGCGCGTCTTTATCCTTCTTGGCCAGTCGATCATACTCCACGTAGGCGGCCTGGTGTTTGGATTCAAGATAGGCGCGCGCATCGATCAGGGCCTGTCCGAACTCCCAGGCTTCTGGAGCCAGTGGAGGCACAATGGTAAACGAGCCGTCGGTGAACACGATCACGGCGGCCCCTTGTTTGCCCGTCAAGGAAACCACGGCTTGAACGGTTTTACCTGTGCAGGTATGCCAGTCCAGCGTCAGCCCGGGAAACTGCTTGGCAAACGCCACCTTTTCCTGGTTGGCTTTCCACTTCTCTTCAACAGCCATAGTGCCTGCGCGCGTCTTATTTGGAGAGTGGAGGGAGTGTCGCCGGCGCCGGGTGGCCGGGCATGAGTAGTCGTTCGACGACTTCGCCATTCATGACATGGCGCTCCATGATCTCTTTCACATCGACGTCGGATTTGACGGTATACCAGACGCCTTCGGGGTAGATCACCACGCTGGGCCCTTCGGCGCAACGGTCTAGGCAGCCGGCCTTGTTAGCGCGGACGATATTTTTCAAATCCAGCCGTTTTGTTTCTTGCTTGAACAGGTCGTGCAAGGCTTGCGACCCGAGTTTCGAGCAGCTGCCGCGAGGGTCGTCCGCCGACCGTTGATTGGTGCAGACGAAGATATGGCGTTTGAATCCAGGCATGGGCGTCGTCCTATACGGGCATGGTGGCGGTGTTGAGGCGTTCCATTAGCAACTGAACCTCTGCAACATTGAGAAACAGAGATTGGCCAGGCTGGGCATCCAGGATTGTGCGGATCTCACGCAGCCGCAAGAATGCCCGTCGAAATTCTTCCCCTTTGGCCAGTTCCGACGATTGTGAGGCCGAAAGCTTCTCGTATTCCGTTCGAATGTCGCGGAAATCCCGCTGCAGGGTCTTATGCATCGAGCAGGTTTCGCAATACCACTTCGGATTTTGATCGGAAGAGGGGGACAGCCGGTCGTAGGGGCGTCCGAAAAAATCCTTTCCCAGTGAATACTTGATCACCGGGCCGGAAGTAGCCTGACAGGCATGACACGATCCGGTCGACAGATCCATCGCGAGCCTCCTCGATAAAATGAGCGGGATTTTTAGTGGCGCGCGCATCTTACACCAGGGGTTTTTGGACTGTCTAGCCGCGCGAGAGGCTCTGCTATAGTTTCATGAGGAAGGCGGAGGGGTTCAATCGTGAGGAGTCGAACCGTACGATTTGGAGTGGGAGTATTGTTGGGATGCGCGATGCTTGCCGATCAGAGCCTTGCCAATTTATGGAAATGCAAGCAAGCCGACGGAAACATTCTGTTTAGCGATAGGGGAGGCGCAGGGTGTCAAGAAGTCGGCTCTCTCCCTGCCCTGCAAACGGCCCCAACTCAGACTGTGACGGCTCCTCTTGAATCGAGGAAGACGCGGGATGAGGTTCCCCAGACGTCGATTCGGAAAATATCGCGGCCGCTGTCATCGCGGCCTTTTGAACCGTCTTCTCGGACGGTTCCGAACCTCTATGTCACGAGAATGGCCCCTGACCTTGCCGCGAAGGGATGGCACCGTCCTAATCAGGGCGATATCGCATTGGTTCAGATTGACCTTGAGCATTGGGACGCGGGTAACGGACCGTATTTGGGGACGGACCACCACTTTCGAAATGTGCCGAGACAGACCTTTGTGGTGGCTGTGCTCGCTGCGGCAAAAGCGGTCGATTACGACCCGCGATTCGTGCGGGCGCAGTTGACGATGCCGGTCGGCTCGCTGTTGCATGCCGGCGAGCAAATCGATGGCCCAAGCGCCGGCGCCGCCTGGGCAGTTGCTGTGGCCGCTGCATTACTCGGAGATCCGGTGCGAACGGATGTCTGCATCTCTGGCACCATTGATATGAATTTGGTTATTGGGCCAGTCGGCGGATTGGAGCA
Source organism: Nitrospira sp. (assembly GCA_022226955.1). Taxonomy (NCBI): domain Bacteria; kingdom Pseudomonadati; phylum Nitrospirota; class Nitrospiria; order Nitrospirales; family Nitrospiraceae; genus Nitrospira; species Nitrospira sp. The sequence continues at coordinate 1,315,810 of CP092079.1, read as the reverse complement.
CAAGATCGAGGGGTGCCATATGATGCGGACTATTCATGAAATGCTGCTGCCCGCCGGGCAAAACACATTTGCTATTACCGATAAAGGAATGGCACGATCTATAAAAGTGACGGAGGTGAGGACTCTGGCGGACGCATATGAGATTATGACGGGCCGCTCCCTAAGACCAGTCTCATAGGATCGAAGATGATTATCGGCGTCCCTAAAGAAATCAAAGATCATGAATATCGTGTCAGCCTGACTCCGGACGGGGCGTCGGCGCTGCGCAAGGCCGGGCACAGGATTTGGGTGGAGCCGTCGGCTGGGGCGGGAAGTGGCTTTACCGATGAAGAGTATCGACAGGCCGGTGCGACGATTGCTGCGTCTAAAGCCGAGGTATTTGAGAAGGCTGACCTGATCGTCAAAGTCAAAGAACCGTTGCTGTCCGAGTGTGCCTTGTTTCGTCCGGAGCAGACTCTCTTTACCTATCTGCATCTCGCTTCTCTTCCCGAACTCACCAAAACTCTTTTAGAGGCAAAGATCACTGCCATTGCGTATGAAACGACGGTGGCGCGCGATGGCAGCCTTCCAATGTTGAGGCCGATGAGCGAGATTGCCGGGCGCATGTCGGTTCAAGTCGGCGCGCACTACTTGGAAAAGATTCAGGGGGGGCGTGGGGTCTTGTTAGCGGGAGTGCCTGGCGTGGAGCCGGGGAACGTGGTGGTGCTTGGCGCCGGTGTGGTCGGGGCCTCCGCGACCCGGATCGCGGTTGGGCTGGGCGCGCAGGTGACGGTAATCAATTTGGATATCGATCGGCTGCGTTATTTGGACGATCTGTATCAGGGGCGTGTCGTGACCCGTGCGGTCAATGAAGCGGCCGTCGAACAGGCGGTGCGTGCGGCGGATCTTGTGATCGGCGCAGTGCTCGTTCCAGGGGCGAAAGCGCCCAAGCTGGTTTCGCGGGCCATGGTGGCGCGTATGAAGCCAGGGGCTGTCGTTGTGGATGTTTCGGTCGATCAAGGAGGCTGTTTCGAGACGACGAAGGCCACAACACATTCTGACCCGGTCTACACCGTCGATGGTGTGGTGCATTACTGTGTGGCGAATATGCCGGGTATCGTTCCGCGGACATCCACGTTCGCGTTGGCGAATGCCACGCTGCCGTATCTCCTTCGCTTGGCGTCGGAAGGCGTCGATCGGGCCATTCAATCCGATCCAGGATTAGCCAAAGGTGTCAACCTAAAAAACGGCCAGGTGACCCATCCAGGAGTCGCTGAAGCACATGGCTTGCGTTTTACCCCCATCTTGTAAGACAATCCGGTTCCCGTTTTTTGTGAGTCGCCTTGTCGGGGCGTAGCGCAGCCCGGTAGCGCACTGCGTTCGGGACGCAGGGGTCGAAGGTTCAAATCCTTTCGCCCCGACCATTTCATCTCACTCGTACCGCGTGCTTTTCGTTAATGTCATCTTTAGCGACGCACGCGGAGAAAATCCTTCAGCTCGTATTTCCCTCTATCTGTTTGCAGGCCGCGCATGCGGCGACGGCTCATTCGCCGCAGGTTGAATCTGCGCGCGTGATCTTTCTCGCGTAGATTTGCAAAACGCGTGACGGGCCTGAGGAGGTGTGAGAGTATTCCACCGTGTTGCGCAATCTGTTGCGGGTTGTAAGGTTGATGCGAGCATGACATCTCAGGTGCGGGCGCATGTGCTTGTGAGCGGTCGTGTGCAGGGGGTTGGGTACCGGGCGTTTGCGGCGCGAGCGGCCGCACAGCGCAAGCTGGTCGGCGGGGTGCGCAACCTTGGCGACGGTCGAGTCGAATTGGATGTCGAAGGGCCGCGCGAAACCATTGAGTCGCTGCTCACAGAGCTCGGAGTCGGACCGCCAGCCGCGCGGGTTACGGCGGTGACCGTCGAGTGGAATCCTGGGACCAGCCGTTTTACTGAATTTCACATATGGCACGAGTGAACCAAGTCAAAGGATGCCGATCGCTATGGGACGCAGGACGAGGAGCTTCAAGGCATGAGTGAAGCCCGGCGAGAGTCGTCTGACGACGTCGAGGAGATTGAAGCGGACAGTCCGCCAGACCGCGAGGAGAGGGCCTCGAACCGGTCGGAAGGATTGGATACGCTCAAGAGTTATTTGCGCGAAGTGCGTCGTTCGACGCTGCTCAATTTCAAACAGGAACAGGAATTAGGAAAGCGGGTGCAGGCCGGCGATGAGCAGGCGCGGCAGATCATGATCGAGTCGAATCTTCGCCTGGTGATCAGCATCGGCAAGCGGTATATCAATCGAGGCTTTCCGTTTTCGGATATTGTCGAGGAAGGCAATCTTGGGCTGATCAAGGCGGTTGAAAAATTCAATTACAAGCGCGGATTTCGTTTCAGCACGTACGCTTCCTGGTGGATTCGCCAATATATTGAACGGGCCATCATCAATCAGGGCAAACTGGTGCGTCTGCCCGTGCATGTGGTTGAGCGGCTGAACCGGTATATGGGGAAGGTCGAGCAATTGGTGCAGGAGCTTGGTCGGGAGCCGATGGCGCACGAAGTGGCGAAGAAAATGAAGACCAACGAGGAGGAAATCCTCGACCTGAAGCAGTTGACCAGGACGACCTGTTCGCTGGACAGCCCCCTGAACGATCGCACGGATACTTTTTTGCGCGATGTCATTGAAGATCCGATGAGCATGTCCCCCGACGATACGGCAGACGGAGTCCGGCGTCGCGTGGAGCTGATGAGGTGGGTCAAGGCGTTGCCTGAGAAAGAACAAACTGTTATTGTGTCGCGGTTCGGGCTCGACGGGGATGAGTCTAAGACGCTGGAAGAAATCGGCCGGGAGATGGGGCTGACCCGTGAACGGGTTCGTCAAATCGAAACAACGGCGTTAGTCCGGCTTCGAGGCACCATCGAGCGAAAGACCCTGACGCAGGCCGACCTGCTTTAATTCCGGAGACCGCCATCGACTATCAAGCCCTCATCCGCGAAGTGCCGGACTTTCCCAAGCCCGGCATTCTCTTTTACGACATTACGACATTGCTGAAAGATGCCACGGCGTTTCGCGCGTTGACCGACGACCTGACCGCGCGATACCGAGATGCACGGATCGATAAGGTGGTCGGGATCGAATCCCGAGGCTTTATCTTCGGAGGCGTACTGGCTGGCCAGCTCGGCGCCGGATTTGTGCCGGTTCGCAAGCCGGGCAAATTGCCGGCGGATTGCTTCGAGGTGAAGTACAGCCTTGAATATGGCTCGAATACTTTGGCAATCCACCGGGATGCCATCGGATTGGGAGAGCGGGTTTTGATCGTAGACGATCTCCTTGCCACCGGAGGGACGGCCGAGGCAACTGTCCGTCTCGTGAGCCAGCTTGGCGGGGAAGTCATAGGACTCGATTTTCTGGTTGAGCTACAGGGGCTCAAGGGAAGAGAAAAACTCGCTGGATATCCTGTTCATTCGACCATCCTCTATTCCTAGGGTTCTTTTGGCTAGTGACCACTAGCCCTTGTCAAAGCCTACATGCCGTGATATAGATTCCCGACTTTTTTTGGGGGACTCTCTACCCAAGGAGCATATTATGGCAACCAAAGTACCTGCAAAAAAGAAAACAGAAGTGAAAAAGACCAAACCGGTTTCCGAAGTTGAGCCTAAGAAGCCTGCTCCTGCTGACGCGGCGCCGACGAAAGCGGCTTCCGCGCAGATTATTGTCGAGGCGATGCGTCCCAAAGAATCGGCGAAAGATCGGGATGCCCGTGAACGCCGCCAAGAAACGTTGCACCAGATGCTGATGGGCAAGCGCCAGGAGATCATTCGTGAAATCGAAGGCAATCTTGGCCAATCGTTGACGGAGGATCAGCAGCGGCGGTTAGAGTCCGCCCGCGATGTCGGCGACCAGGCGCTCATGGATCTTGATCGTGAACTCGGCATCTCGCTCATGGAAATGCGCAATCGTCGTCGGCAAGCTATCGACGAGTCGCTCAATCGCTTGCGTGACGGCACGTATGGCATGTGCGCCGAGTGTGGGATCGAGATCAGCGAAAAGCGGCTTCAGGCCGTGCCCTTTGCCAAGCTCTGTGTGGAGTGCCAGTCCAAAGCCGAGTTGCTGGAAAAAATTGAGAAGGAAGAAGATCGCGATTGATCGCCGTCTTCGTTCCGCCTCTCTCCATGTGCGGCACCGCTTCAGTGTATTTGTGCAGAGTTGCGTGAAACTTCCTGCTGGGGTGGGTCGCTCCGGCAGTCTCTCAATCCATGTCTCCTGACGCGACATCTCAGCCTCGTGCCGTCGTCCTCCTGAGTGGAGGGCTGGATTCGACGGTCACAGCCGCCGTAGCCAAGCAAGAGGGATGCGAGCTTTTTTTGCTGACCATTGCCTATCGCCAGCGGCACGCCATCGAGGTCGAGCAAGCCAAACAGGTGGCCGCAGCGCTCCAGGCTCACAACCACATTGTGATAGATGTGGATCTTCGGGCTCTTGGAGGATCGGCGCTAACCGGAGATCAGGCCGTTCCCAAGGATCGCCACGAGCAGGAGCGGTCACAGGGAATCCCGGCGACCTATGTTCCCGCGAGAAACCTGATTTTCCTGTCGTTGGCTGCCGCGCATGCCGAGGTTGTTGGGGCGTCGGCCATTTATTTCGGGGCCAACGTGCTGGACTATTCCGGGTATCCCGATTGCCGGCCGGAGTTTGTCCGCGCATTTGAGCAAGCTGTTGCCATTGGCACCAAGCGCGGTGTTGAAGGCGCGCGCCTGGAAGTGCATGCGCCGTTATTGATGCTCTCGAAAGCCGAGATTATTCAATTGGGGATGAAGCTCCAGGCGCCGCTGCATCTGACCCATAGTTGCTACGATCCGATTGGGCCGCTGGCCTGTGGCCGTTGCGACAGTTGTGTCATTCGCCGCCAAGGATTTGCCAAGGCGGGTGTTGAGGATCCGGTCGCCTATGCGGTACTCTGAGGATGTTGAAACAAGCCGCCAGCGTCGTTCTCGCATCCTTCGGACTCTCAACGTACATGAAACAGTACGACTCGGGTCCTCACTCGCTGCGGCCTAGCTGAACGGCTTGTTTGAACATCCTCTAGGAGCGCTCAATATCTATGTCTCCCGAAGAATTTTTCATGTATCTGACCATTGGGTTGATCGTTCTTGTGCCGGTCGGCGCGCGGCTGTATCGACGCATGACATTGGCGAAAACCGAGGCGATGTTGCAGGAGCAATTTGGCAAGCCCTCCGCACCGCCCGATCAACCGGCCCCGAAGGAGTAATCGCATCATGGAGATCTCGAAGACCTCGCGGATTTGTTGCTGGGCAGCGTTGTTGTGTGTCGTGGGAGCGACTCCGGCATGCAGCCAGGGGGAATCGGCGCCGAAGACGGCGGTCGTGAGTGCCGTGCCGGCCGAATTGCAGGTGGGCGAGGGAAAGTTTAAAGCCAACTGTTCAGCCTGTCATGGCCTGGGTGGTGTCGGAACGAGCCAAGGTCCGCCGCTGGTCCATAAAATTTATGAACCCAACCATCATGGCGATCCGGCCTTCCAACGCGCAGCGGCCAACGGGGTGAAGGCCCACCACTGGCAATTTGGGAACATGCCGAAAATCGATGCAGTGACCCCCGAAGACGTGGATCAGATCATTACGTATGTGCGCTGGTTGCAGAAGCAGGCCGGCATTTTCTAGCCCCTTACTCAGATCCTCTTCCATTCGGTGCCCGTCCTCACAGGTCCTGCGAGGTTTCGGCAGGATATCGCGCCACTGCCTCGTTTGACATTCCGTCAACACGCTTCGTAAGGTATTGCTGTGATGATTCGCGGCTGATGAGTCGCCGGCTATTCACCCGTCATCGTCTTGCACAGTCTTGTTCTGGAGACGAGACTAACCGAGGAGGAGTGTATGAGGAGAGGCGCGATGAGCCTATGTGGAATGGTGGCGGTCGTCGGATTGATGGCCGTGGGAACCGGATGTGTGGCGATCGAGGCCGGCCACGAAGGAGTGCTGGTCGAGCAACCCTTCTTCTTCGGCCATGGTGGGGTTGATCCAATTCCCACGAAGACCGGCCGTGTGGTGGTGGCGCCCACCACAAAAGTTGTCGATGTCGATATCAGGCCGGTGCAATACTCTGAGCATTTCGACATCATTTCGGCTGAAAACGCGCCGGTGTCGTTCGATGCGTTCTTGATTGCGAACGTGATCGAAGGGCGCTCGCCGGAGCTGATCAGCAAGTATGGGCCGAATTGGTATGCCAATAACGCCAAAGAAGCGTTCCGTACGTTTGTGCGTGAAGAGGTGCAGAAATATCCACTTTTTCAGCTGACCACCGATCCCACCACGAGACAGAAGTTACAGGATGCTATCGCTAAAGAAGTGCAAACGAAGCTCATCGAGAAACAGGGCATCCCGGTTCGACTGAACCGTGTGGTGGTCGGAAGCATCCTGCCGCCTAAGGGCGTGGTGGAGCAGACGACACAGACCATCATTCAAGAACAGCGCAAGATCACGATGGTGGAGTTTCAAAAAGCGGAAGAATCGCGCGAAAAAGCAGAAAAACAACGCGGCATCGCCGACCGCGCCTATCGTGAATCGCTTGGCCTGACCGCGCCGGAGTTTGTCGATCTGCGCCGCATTGAAGTGCAAAAGGAAATTGTCCAGCACTCGCCGAGCGCTCTGACTGTCATCATGGGTCTAGAGCGAGTTGGCATCAACATGCCGCCGCTGGCCTCGGGTCAGTAGCGATCCAGTTTCAGTTCTCTGCGGTATATGCGGGCAGGCGATGAGTCGCCTGCCCGTTTTTCATTCTCCCAATTTGCTCCTTGCTCAGGATGTCTTCTTTTATGGGTGCTCATCCACGCCCTAATTCTGGAATAGCCTGTGCGATCGATCGAGGTGGGCTTTGACCGTTGCCGGTTCGATAAAGCGGGAGTGCGGCGGGGGGATAGCGCTTACTCGGCGGTAGATAACTATCGTTGATATGTTCGGAAGTCGCTGAGGATCTTGTCTCGTTCGTACTGTTCGCAGGATTCTGCGAGAGCCAGGTCGTGCCGCCAGCGGTATCGACAGGTCACTTTCGCGACACGTTCGGCATCCCGAGCCATGGTTTCTGAAAACAACGGGCTCCGGCTCTTATCTATCTCGTATTTCGTACAGCTGTCTTGGAGCGTTCTGTCGCGGGGATACAATCGTTGACAATGCCGTTCTGCACTTTTCTCTTGGTCCCGACCTTTGGATTCTAGCTGCATTTTCTCCAAGCGCTGTGACAGATCGATAGGCTCCTGTCCTGAGCGCACGGACTTCTCTTCCTTCGCACTGCCCTCTAACCCGGCGAAGCGGGATGCGCGCGAAGGTGACTCGGAACCGCCCTGCTGGACTGAATGGGGCCCCACATGCTTCCAGCGGACGAGGAATCCATTGGCATCGAATCCGAGCGTGAGGCCAAATTTCGGGTATTCCCAGTTAATCTCCGAGCCGTTTCTGTACATCGTCACGGTTTTAGGCTGACCGAAGAAGTCGGTGGCTTCATCCTTTCTCCTGGCGGCTGTGTGGGCACATAGATGGTCTTGTCTTATGATTGCAAGTTTGGCATCCGAAGAGCTTGACGAGTCGGGGTGATTGTACATATATAGCAATGCAAATAGATGACATGCCTTTCGAGGCAGGTATTGCGAACGGTTGCGTTTGGCTTGGGCACTGATGCATGTCATGAACAAGGCAATGGCCAAGAGGGTTGTCAAGGAGGACGGTATGTCAGAACAGGTGCCTGAGACGGATGCATTGCAGGTTCGGCTGCGGAGCAGCGAGCAGGTTGGCCAGCCGAAGTTTGCGAATTATAGCTACGTTGGCGTCTCGCACGCGATGGCTTATCTGGACTTTGGATTTATCGAGCCTGCCCATCTTGCGCAGGTTGCAAGAAGATTGGCTGAGGGTAGTGGAGCTGGCAAGAGTTTCGTCGGTATGACTGTGACGAGGGTCGCAATGGGATTGCCGGATCTCATGCGATTGCACCAGCAAGTCATGGGCGTCATTAAGGCTCTGACCACTCAAGCCCCACCCAAGTTTAGCAAGTCATCCATCAACACGCTGAATGCTGACTAGCATAAGGGAGGATCGATCATGGCTGATATCTATGGAACTCCGAACGATGACGTCCTTAATGGGACTCCCAGTAACGACTATATGGCTGGGGACTATGGCAACGATGTGTACAACGGCGGGGCGGGCAATGATGTCATGCAGGATTGGGGCGGCAGCGATACCTATCTGTTTGGAGTAGGTAGCGGGCAGGACACGGTACAGGACTGGGGATGGGAGCCGGCCGACATCGATACCGTGCAGATCACGAACGGGGTGATGCCAGCCAGTCTGTTCATCATCCAAGACTGGGCGACGAACAATGGGGCGTTGACGTTGCGACTGGCTCAGTCGGACGACCAGATGGTCATCGGCAATACAATTGAACAGATTCGGTTTGCCGATGGAACCGTCTGGGATGCGGCGGCGATTCAGGCACATTCGGGTCCGCTGATAGTGGGAAATCAATCGAATGATTTTCTGTATGGCACTCAAGTTGGCGATTATATGCAGGGGCTCCAAGGCGATGACACATTGAATGGGTATGACGGAAATGACGCGCTGCTTGGTGGAAGCGGTAACGATCAGCTCTTGGGTGGATGGGGAGATGATACATACAACGGCGGCGTTGGTAATGATGTCATGCAAGATGCCGGGGGTAGCGATACCTATCTGTTTGGAGTAGGCAGCGGACAGGACACGGTACAGGACTGGGGATGGGAGCCTGCGGAGATCGATACCGTCCAGGTCAGCAGTGCAGTTGCATCGACCAATCTGCTGATCACGCAAGACTGGATGACGAGTAGTGGGGCGCTGACGTTGCGACTGGCTCAGTCGGACGACCAGATGGTTATCGGTAACAGTATCGAGCAAATTCAGTTTGCCGATGGGACGCGGTGGGATGCGGCAGCGATGCAAGCGCGCGTGCAGCAAGTGCAAATGGGGATCGCAAGCAGTGACTATCTATCCGGGGGCTGGCCGAACAACTATCTCGATGGTGGCGCAGGCGATGACTTTCTCCAAGGGAGCGCGGGCATCGATACGCTGCTTGGCGGCGCGGGCAACGATCAGCTCTCCGGGGGCGCTGGCAACGATGTGTACAACGGCGGAGCGGGCAATGATCTTCTGCAGGATTGGGGCGGTAGCGATACCTATCTGTTTGGAGCAGGCAGCGGGCAGGACACGGTACAGGATGGAGGGTGGGGGCCGACCGACATTGATACCGTGCAGATCATGAATGGGGTGACGCCGGCTAGCCTGTTGGTTACGCAAGACTGGGCAACGAATCCTGGAGGGCTGACGCTGCGATTGGCTCAATCGGACGATCAACTTGTAATTCAGAGTGGTAGTGCGATCGAACAGATTCAGTTTGCCGATGGGACGCGGTGGGATGCGGCAGCGATGCAAGCGCGCGTGCAGCAAGTGCAAATAGGGACTGCAAACAACGACTATCTATCCGGGGGCTGGCCGAACAACTATCTCGATGGTGGCGCAGGCGATGACTTTCTCCAAGGGAGCGCGGGCATCGATACGCTGCTTGGCGGCGCGGGCAACGATCAGCTCTCCGGGGGTGTCGGCAACGATGTGTACAACGGCGGGGCGGGCAATGACGCCATGCAGGATTGGGGTGACAGCGATACCTATCTGTTTGGAGTAGGCAGCGGACAGGACACGGTACAGGACTGGGGATGGGAGCCTGCGGAGATCGATACCGTGCAGATCATGGACGGGGTGATGCCGTCGAGTCTCTTCATCACGCAAGACTGGGTGACGAGTAATGGGGCGCTGACGTTGCGACTGGCTCAGTCGGACGACCAGATGGTCATCGGCAATACGATTGAACAGATTCGGTTTGCCGATGGAACCGTCTGGGATGCGGCGGCGATGCAAGCGCGTGTGCAGCAATCGCAGATAGGAACTGAGGGAATTGACTATCTTTGGGGAAGTGATGCGTCCAATTACCTGCAAGGCTTGGGTGGAAACGATCATCTGAATGGGAATGAAGGCGATGATGTTTTGCTGGGAGGGGCGGATGATGACTCGCTCAATGGCGGGCAGGGCAACGATATGCTCAATGGCGGAGCAGGGGTGGACCAGATGTGGGGAGGCTCCGGCAACGATACCTATCTGGTCGACGATGCATCGGACGCAGTCGTCGAGGTTTATGGCGAAGGGAATGATATCGTTCGCGCGTCGGTAAGTTATGCGCTGGCTCCCGAGGCGGAAGTTGAAACGATTGTTCTAACCGGTTCGGCTGCCATCAATGCCACCGGGAGTGCCAGCGACAATACCCTTGTCGGCAACGTGGGTGACAATATTCTCGATGGCGGACTCGGTCACGATACGATGCAGGGTGGTGCCGGCAACGATAGCTATATTGTGGGTGAACTTGGGGATGTGGTGGTTGAGCAGGTGAACGAAGGGAGCGATACGGTTCAGAGCGTGTTGGCCGGCTACACCCTGGGAGCTAATATCGAGAATCTCACACTCCTGGGGCTCGCCTCAGACGGGATCGGCAATAGCCTAAATAATATCGTAATAGGAAATAGCTTGAACAACCTGCTTGATGGCCGAGAGGGCAACGACACGCTTGACGGCGGAGCAGGGGCGGACCAGATGTGGGGAGGGGCTGGAGACGACAGCTACATTATCGATAACGCTGGCGATGCAGTGAGCGAGGGGGGGGAGCGAAGGAATCGACCTGGTTCAGTCATCGGTGACGTATGGATTGGGGGACAACGTTGAAAATCTCATTCTTGTGGGGAGCAGCGCGATCAATGCGACTGGCAATGGCCTCAATAATGTGCTCACTGGAAATAGCGCCGCCAATGTCCTTGATGGTGGCGCGGGCATCGATACAATGAGTGGTGGTCTGGGTGATGATGGCTACCTGGTCGACAATGCGGGCGACGTGGTGATGGAGAATGCGAATGAGGGGATCGATACGGTTCAGGCTTCGGTGACGTATGTCTTGGGAGAAAATATCGAGAATCTGACGCTGGTTGGCTCGGCTGCCATCAACGCAACCGGGAATGCGCTGGATAATGTGTTGGCAGGCAACGGCGCCGCCAACGTCTTAACCGGCGGAGCTGGGAACGATACCTATGTCGTTGGGATTGGCGATACGGTGGTTGAATCAGTCAGCGGAGGAACAGACACCGTGCAGAGCGCGCTGACGTATATGCTTGGGAGTAACATTGAAAACCTTACGCTCACTGGTGCGAGTGCGATCAATGGCACAGGCAACGCGCTCGACAACGTGTTAATCGGCAACAGCGCCGCCAACGTGTTAACCGGTGGGACGGGGAATGACACCTATGTGATCGGTGCAGGCGATACCGTGGTTGAAAATGCCAACGCGGGGATCGATACGATTCAAAGCTCGGTGGCTTGGACGCTGGGTTCCAATTTTGAAAACTTGACCTTGACCGGCGCAGGGGCCGTTAACGGAACCGGCAACAGTTTGGCCAATGTACTGACCGGCAATGCTGCGGCCAATACCTTGAGTGGTGGCAGCGGCAGCGATACCCTGGCAGGGGGGCAAGGCAACGATATTCTTAGTGGCGGTAATGGAAACGACACCTTCCAGTTCTTCCGAGGCGATGGGCAAGACCTCATTCAGGATAACAATGGGACAGCCGACACCACTCAATTCGGCGCCACGATTAACCCGCTGGATCTTGTCCTCAGCCGCCAGGCCAACAATTTGCGTATCGCGATTCACGGATCGGCGGATGCGGTGACTATCCAGAATTGGTACACGAGCGCCGCGAACCGGACGGAGACGATCCAGGCTGGGAATGGACAGACCTTGCTCAGTATGCAGGTAAACCAGCTCATCCAGGCCATGGCGACGTTCAGCAGCCAGAGTGGGTTGACGTGGGATCAAGCGATCGATCAACGGCCACAGGATGTGCAGGCTGTGATTGCCGCCAGTTGGCAGTAAGCGAAAGCGATCAGTGAAGGGTGTGCGAGAGCCGAGCCACGGACCCTGGACCAATCTTTGGCTGTCGATTGCTCGAAGTTGATTAATGAGCAGGTCTGAGTTCCATCGCAAGCGGCCGACTGTGGTCATACGAAGGCGGAGAGGTGTGGCATCGAGGTCCTGTTCGATGGCCGCGACCTCACGATGGATGCGCATACGTTAAAGCACGCTTGCCAAGAACGCCCTTTCCCGCTATCGCTAAACGTATCGTCTGTAAAAAGGTGTCATGAACCATTGTTTGGATAGCGGCATGAACTGAGGGGGGGGCATAGGACGACTGTTACGTAGCGACTACGGCAGAGATCGTCTATCACGTCTTGAATCGCGCCAACGCGCGCCGGATCTTGTTCGAAGACGACGGGGACTATGCGGCCTTTGAACGAGTGCTGGTTCAGGCGTGTGACCGCCTGTCGATGCGGCTCCTGGCGTACTGTGTTATGCCGAATCGCTGGCATCTTGTGGTGTGGCCGCGACGGGATGGAGGCCTCTCCCGGTTTATGAACTGGCTCACGCTGACTCACACGCAAAGATGGCATCAGCATCGCCATACGGTGGGTGAGGGGCATGTCTATCAAGGACGATTTAAATCGTTTCCGGTTGAGACGAGTGAGTATTTGTTGACCGTCTGTCGGTATGTCGAACGTAATCCGGTACGGGCAGGGCTGGTTGAACGAGCGGAGCAGTGGTGGTGGAGCAGCGCGGGCACCGCACCAAGTGTTCGGGAGCATGAATGGCCGATCGCAAAGCCAGATGACTGGGGCGAGTGGGTGAATACGGACGAATTACGCGAGCAGATCGACGCGCTCAGACGGAGCGTGAGTAAAGGCCAACCGTTTGGTAGTGAGCGCTGGGTGGAGCAGATGGTGACACAATGGAACTTAGGGGCGACGATGCGAGGCCGAGGTCGCCTAAGGAAGGGTCTGGTGAACAATGGTTCCTGACACCATTTCCTCTCCGCTGATACCATCTTCTCTCTAATACAGCGAAGGATGGACGGTCGGTGCTGAAAGCGATTGACGGCCAGTTCGTCACTCGCGTGGCGATGGATGTGGATGTGCTCGTGCGGTTGCATCAACAGATTTAGCAGGTGCTGATGAGCATGTGTGAGGCGCGGCAGCCACGTAAGCAGGGGAGGGCTGTCTGATTGCACGGCGTGCTTCTGTAAGTCATGGGAAAAGGGCTCTGTTTAGGAGATCCGCATTCAGGCTAGAGTAAGCTGCGGAATTCGTCCACGGTCAGGCCGGCCTGCCGGATAATGCTGCGGAGGGTGCCCCTGGCCAGTTCCGCGTGAGTCGGGATGGTGAGGCGTCGATGAGGAGGATGGACCTGTCTCAGAATCAGATGGCTGCCCGTCTGATGGTCAACCAGATACCCGATTTGCTTCAAAGCGCGGACTGCATCGTGCCCTGAGATGACGGGCAATTTGCTCACAGCGCGATATCCACCGTTTCCTCCCAGATCGAGGGGGGGATCGGTTCGTTATGGCGGGTTAGGCTTTCAAGATAGCCCGCCATCGCATCTTTGATATTGGTCAGGGCCTCATCGCGTGTATGGCCTTGACTCACGCAGCCTGGCAGGGTGGGACATTCGGCGACATAGATTCCGTCTTCATCTTGTTCAAGCACAACTCGGTATCGCATAGGTGGCGTTCCTCCTCAAGGAAGACGCATATTCTAATACAAGTTCGATGAAACAGACAACGCACGATGCGGTGAGTGATGGATGGTGCGCAAAGGCATTGGGCACTCACGGACTGCAAGTCTGAGCAAGGTCCGATGCCTACAGTGCTCTCATCGGGGATGGCCAGGATGAAATCGAAGCTGCCGTGTGAGGAGGGTGCTTGAGGCAAAGAGAGGCATGCCTGTTGGCATGGCAAAGGGCAGGACATCGATCCTGTGCGGCGTAGCCGCTTGACAACGTCCCCCCCCCTCCTACTATATCTCTCGCGCGCAAGATAATTTAGTAGGATTCACTATTAGAAGGAATGGTGTGATATGGGAGACGCGAAGAAAGCGATGGCGTTGAATGTGAGGTTGAGGCCAGTTGACCATTCCGATCAGCCGCATTCGGCGAATGACAGCCATATCGGCGTGGCACAGGGGGGGGCGGCTACGTCGATGTTGGCTTCATCGAGTCAGTGCTGCTGGGGGTGATGGTGAAGGAGTCTAATAAGTCAATACTCATGCCTGGCCCTATTGATTTAACGCGAAAGTTGGCTCTGATCGTCGTACTGCTCTTCATGGGGTTGAGCCCGCAGCTAGTAGCGTGTGGGGAGCCGCACTATCCGATCCAGGATTCCAAATTCCCGGCTGCTGAGGCGAAGCTTGGATGGATTGATAACGAGCATGTTGTGTTTCACGGCTATGAAGTCAGCAGGTTCGGCCAGAAGAGTGCTGGTGACGGACACGAGCTTAGAGAGACGGGGATATTTATCTGGGACATAACTCAGAATAAGGTCACGAAGTATTGGAACATTGATAGTCAAGTAGGTCTGTGTGTTTTTCACGGAGTTGTTGCTTTCAAGCAGAGGGTTCAGCCAGGCCAGGATCTATGGAATGTGGTGACAGGAGATCTAAACGGAGCACATGAACGGCGTGAAGAAGAAAAAATATGGATCAATGGCACGAGCTGTCGTCAACATGAACAACAACCTGAATGGATCAGCCAAGATGGGCACCGACGATGGGCGCTACTTGAAGAGCACGGACACTTGGATTTCGGAGTTCCCATCTGGGTTGATCCATCAGGAAAATCCACCCCCATTGTCCTCCATACGCCTGATTCCAAGAAGAATATTGAATTGCCGCTTATAGGACGGGAGGTCCAATTTCACGCCACTTATGCTGAATTCGCTAATGCATATATTCTTAAAGGCGAACAACGCAGCTCGGATGCCGTTTCTATTTGGCAACTCAGCCCCGATGGGACGGTGACTAAAATCCTTGAACCAAAGGAACAAGACTGGGAACGAATGGGATGGGGCAATGCCCATCTCACGAAAAGAGGTTTGTTTCTTGTTGGGGGGCGAGCGGGTTATGACACAGTTGGTACGGCTGGAGGCTATCTGCTTGTAAGAGATCATCCCCAGCGACTTCTCTCTGGATTGGTGTGGAACGAAGCAGTCTCTCCTGACGGCTGCAAAATTGCGTTTGTCCATGTGCTGCACTCGCAAGCTGGAGCAGATAGCTTTCGCGCGTTATTGGCAGGCAAGCCAGGTACCCGAACTCTCAAAATGATCAACTTCTGTAAAGGGAAGGGAGAGTAAAGAGAAAAATGGGGACATTCTCCATTTCCGAGCGGCGTGAGATCGTGGACATGAGGTAGGGGCGTATGCCAAGGACGGCGCGGGCGTCAGTGGGGGATTATTGCTATCACGTCATCAATCGGGGCAATGCCCGAGCCGAAGTGTTTCATGCGGATGGCGATTATCAGGCGTTCATCACGCTGCTGCGTGACGCATCGCAGCGTATCCCGATGCGCATCCTGGCGTATTGCCTGATGCCCAATCATTTTCATCTGGCGCTGTGGCCGTATCACGATGGGGATCTGAGTCGATGGATGCAGTGGCTGCTGACTGCCCACGTGCGGCGGTATCACACCTATCACGAATCCAGTGGTCATATCTGGCAAGGCCGGTTCAAAGCATTTCCCATCGAGCAAGACGACCATCTCCTGACCGTGCTGCGCTATATCGAGCTGAATCCGGTCCGTGCGCATCTGGTAACACGAGCCGAAGACTGGCGCTGGTCGAGTGCGCAGAGGTGGAAAGAGTCCGTGCAAGGCCTTCGTGGGGACGTGGGCCCTGTCGCACGTCCAGAACCATGGCTCGATTGGGTAAACGGGGCGATGGACGAGACGGAGGTGTGGCGGATCCGACAGAGCGTGAATCGCAACGCGCCGTTTGGATCGGAAGCCTGGACTGTGGTAACCGCGGCGTTGCTGGGGTTGGATGCCAGTCTCCGGTCCATCGGCAGGCCGCAGAAGCTTGTGGAAACGTAGAATGTCCCCGTTATTTCGTCGGTGGTGCGGGAAAGGGTGATGGTATGAAGCGACTGCGGCGAGGGTCGGGATTCGTGCTGGGCTTGTTGTGGCTGCTAATGACCGATCTGGCTATAGCTGGGGATTATGCGTTGGTCATGGGCAAGGCGGAAGCCGTCTGTCGACATATGCTGAGCCTTTTTAACGAAGACATGAGGAGCTTTGGGGAGTTGAAATACGATCAGCACGAGGAATTTACCGCGATTGAATGGACGCTCGCGAACGAAGGCTATTGCAGCTGTGATCAGCTGGCGCAGTTCGATGTCGATAATGATGGGGATGACGACACCGTACTCAAAGATGCAGGCTGTGTTCGGAACGTGTTAAGCGACAACCTCTTTATCTATGCCGAGGGCAAACAGGCTCCACAACCACCGCCTCACTTTGTGTTTGATGCATCGATAGCCAAGCAAGCGAGTGGGGTGATTGGCCAATTTCCACATAGGCAGTATGAATTACGCAAGCTTCCCAAATATCGAGAGGGGACGGCAGAGTTCTATCACCACATTGGCGGTGCTCCTCAGATAAATCCATTTCGATTTCGTGGCCGCTACTATCTGGTGCTCGATAATCCGTTCAAACAACCACCGTACAATGGTGGGAAACGCTTTACGGCCATTGTAAGCGCGGACAAACAAGGTCATCTGACTGACCACTGCTACTTTGCCACAAAGAAATTCATAAGGAGATGAGCCAATGTCATTGACGAACCTGCATACGATTGCGACCCATCAGGACTACGTCCTGCTCAGAGACCTTGAGATTAAACGAACAACCAATTAGACCAATTAGGGTCAGGTCTTGCAACCCTACATCGTGATCGATTTTTAGGCTTACAGGAGGGGCTGCGCTATCTCTGCTCAGATGGACCGAAGGCAATGCGTAGGTTGAGTCAGCTCTCTAGCTTAGCTATCGGGCGACGATATTGACCTGAGCTGAATAGCCGAGTTGGGAGAGGAGTTGTTCGCAGTCTTCCCACGCAAGTCCGAATGTGCGCACATCTGCGGCGCCTATTCTGACAATGACATTCCGAATGGTCACCAAGTGGGCAGGATCGAAATCGTCATTCATCAGTGCCGATTCTGCCCAGTCCACAAGAGCGGCCAAAGACAGATCGTGATGAAGATAGGCGCCAAGTTTCTCGGCAACCGATTCACGGGTGATGAGTGGCATAGCAGCTAGACCTTTCGATGGCCTAAGTCTACCGGATACTTGTGGTGGACCTCAATCATTTCACCGATCTCGTTGTAGACCTCTTGATAGAAACGGAGAGTTACATCGTTGGTATCGACCTCTTTGACGTACCGAACTTTCCAGCCTGATCGGCTTGAGACCTCAATCCAATACCGTCTTTCGCCGCGCGGCAAGTCTTCCCACTGTCCAAACTTTCGTTCATTTTGTGGCCTGGTACTCACGCGGAGCAATCCTCTTGAATATGGTGGTCTCTGTCAAGATTGAAAGACGTGCGCATTGAGGAGTTTCAAGACCAACATGGGTGGCCTTCCATAGCCTCCCGCTCTTGCATCTGATTCTCCCACCCCCTTACAATATGTCCTCCTATAGCTAACCCCTTGGCATTCTTTCGATTTCTGAATGCCGGTGCGATAGACGAGGAGCCTCCTTCATGCGTGTTGAGTATACGAAGGGCGAGCGGGCTTCCAAAGAACTGATTCTCCTGAATCGTCAGAAGTTTGAAGCCACCAGTGGCCGGAAGATGAAGGTCCTGCTGATCTTCCCGCCGGATTGGTTTCCGTCCGAACCCTATCTCAGTCTTCCTTCCCTCACCGCTGTCCTTCGTCAGGCCGGTCATACGGTCATCCAAAAGGACATCAACCTGGAAATGTGGGACTGGTACTTCAGTGAGGATTTTCTGAAGAAAGTCCTGCGCCGGGTGCCGCAGCAGCTTGACCGGCTCCGCAAGCTCTCCAAGAAGCGCGATCTCAGCGCCGACGAGATGGATTTACAGCTGGCGCTCTGTGATCTGACCCGGCAGCGGATTGAGGAATTGACGAAGAAAGCGGAGAAGGCCAAGGCGATTATCCGCGGAGAAGTGTTCTACGAAATCGATCAGTTGGAGTGGGCGATTCAAGTATTCCGTGAAGTGACGTCGGTCATTTCCATGGTCTATGCCCCGGCGCGGATCTGCATGCCTCCGATGGAGACGGATCTGTCCTACAAAGTCTTTGTCTCGTCCGAAGTAATGGACGCGGTGAACGATACGCAGGTGAATATCTATCGTGAGGTGTTCGAGCAGCTGGTGAAACCGGCGATCGAGGCAGAACAGCCGGATGTAATCGGTATTTCGATTGTCTTGCAGCAGCAGATGTTCTCCACCATGACCTTCTGTTCCCTCATCAAGCAGCACTTCCCGCATATTCACATCACCATCGGCGGCAATACGGTGACGCGCCTGCGCGATGTGCTGCCGCAGTCGCCACTGTTCCAGTACTTCGACAGCGCGGTAGTCTATGAAGGTGAAACCGCCTTCGTGCAGCTCGTGTCGGCGGTGGGGGCGAAGCGGAGTTTGGCCGAGGTGCCGAACACGATCTATAAGGACGCCACCGGGGTCCATACGTCGGAGACGAGTTTTGCGGAAGACATGCATGCGCTGCCGCCGCCGGACTTCGACGGCTTGCCGCTGGAGAAGTATTTTGTCCCGACGAAGATCTTGCCCTATCTGGCGACGCGCGGCTGCTACTGGGGCCGCTGCGAGTTCTGCGATCATGGCGAGGGCTATACGGCGGGCTACCGGTCGAAGAAGATCCAGGACA
Source organism: Nitrospira sp. (assembly GCA_022226955.1). Taxonomy (NCBI): domain Bacteria; kingdom Pseudomonadati; phylum Nitrospirota; class Nitrospiria; order Nitrospirales; family Nitrospiraceae; genus Nitrospira; species Nitrospira sp. Next base: position 1,296,988 of record CP092079.1, on the reverse strand, counting down.
TTCTAGGCGAGATCCGGCATCTGCGCGACAAGTATGGCGCGAAGCATTTTCACTTCACTGACGAATCCTATCCGCCGGCGCTGTTTCGCAAGCTGACGCGCGGCTTGATCGACAGCGGCATGGGCATTACCTGGACGACGCATATGCGGTTCGAGAAGAGCTTGCTGGAAGATCAAGTCTGGCAGGATGCGAAGGAGTCCGGCTGCAAGTATCTCCACTTCGGCTATGAGTCGGGGAACGAACGGGTGTTGAAGCTGATGGACAAGGCCACGACGACCGCCATCATGACTGAGCATCTCAAGCGCACGGCGGAGGCTGGGATCTGGAACCACTGCATGGGCTTTTTCGGCTTTCCCGGCGAGACGCGGGAAGAAGCCTGGTCCTCGGTGGAATTCCTGGAGCAGAACAAAGACTATGTCCATTCGCTGGGATTCGGCACGTTCGATCTTGGTCGGCATAATCCGGTGGCGAAGCATCCGGAGAAGTGGGGCGTGACAGCGTACAAGAATCCTGAATGGGATCTGGCGCTCGACTACTACTTCACGGTGAAGAGCGGGCTGAGCATCGAAGAGGCTGAGCGGGTGTTCCAGCAGTTCGAGCAGAATCATTACGCTGGCTGGGATTTGCGGCTGTATATCAGGGAATATATTTTTCTCTATATCGCGAAGTTCGGGTTGGAGAAATTGCGGGATCTGCAATATCAAGCCGCCAAGATTGCTGGGCATACGCCTACATTGGCTGGAAAGATGTAATTTGTGCAGGATGTTGAAAAAGGCTCCCAGCGGCGTTCTCGCCTTGAAAGCATCCTCAACGTACCCCAGAGGGTACGCTTCCGGTGCTTTCGTCGTCTGCGGCCTTGCTTGAAGACCTTTTTGAACATCCTGATGATAGAAGTCGCGGGTGGAGGATTATGAGCGCAAGTGGTCTTGTCCAAATAGACGGGCTGTCGCCGATCAAGAAAGAAGATCGGAAGACGTCGAAGGTCATGCTGCTATTTCCGCCCGAGTGGGTGCCGACGGCGCCCTATCTGGCGCTGCCTGCGCTCACCGCCGTGTTGCGGGAAGCGGGGCATCAGGTCGTGCAGCGCGACATCAACATCGAGATGTACGACCACTTCTTCACGATGGAGTTCCTGATCTGGGTAAAAGCCCGGTTGGGGATGCAGCTTAAGCCGCTTCAGGATAAAGAAAAGGCCGGCACGCTCACGGAGCGCGAGGCCGATCAGAAAGCGGTGATCGAGCAGGCCTACGCGGTCGATGTGTTCGACTTAGCTGAGCGTGCGGAAGACGCGAAGCTTGTTGTGCGCGGCGAGCGGTTCTATGCAGCCGAGAAGCTGGAGCTGGCGCTGAATTGCTTCCGCGAGGCGATGCAGTATATTTCCGCCGCCTACTATCCGGCCTCGCTGGTCTTCTATCCGATGGAAAGCAACCTGGGCTATCGCCCGGGCGTCTCCAAAGAAGTCTTTGCCTGCCTCGACGACGAGCAGGTGAATGTCTATCGCGACATCTGCAATCAGCTCGTGCTGCCCTCGGTCAGTAAAGAAAAGCCGACGGTGGTCGGCATCTCCATTGGCACACAGATGCAGCTGCTGGCAGGGCTAACCTTCTGCAAGATGATCAAGGAGACGTTCCCGCACATTAAGGTGGTGGTCGGAGGCAACGTCATTACGCGCTTGCAGGAAGAGCTGCCGCATCATGAGCGGTTCTTCACCGAGGTGTTCGACGCGGCGATTCTCTACGAAGGCGAACATGCGTTGCTCTGGTATATCGAGGCGCTGAACGGCCAGCGGGCGTTGGAATCTGTACCGAATCTGATGTATCGCCATGCCGACGGGGTAAAGCAGAGCAAGGAAGTCTATACTGAGAAGACGGCGGCGCTGCCGCTCCCTGATTTTGAAGGCCTGCCGCTGGATCACTATTTTGTGCCGGAACGGATCATTCCCTATCTCGCGACGCGCGGCTGCTACTGGGGCCGCTGCACGTTCTGCGACCACGGGCAGGGCTACTTTGATCAATACCGCGGCATGACGGCGCAGCATGTTGTCGAGCAGGTGACGGCGCTGCGGGATAAGTATCAGTGTACACACTTTCTCTTCTCCGACGAATCCTATCCGCCCGCGCTGTTCAAACGAGTGTCGCAGATGCTGGTGGATCAGCAGACCGGCATCAAGTGGACGACGCTCATCCGCTTTGAAGAAACGCTACAGGACCAGGCCGTGTGGGATCTCGCGGCGAAGGCCGGCTGTTGCACGCTCTATTACGGGATGGAGTCGGCGAACGAGCGCGTGCTGAACCTCATGGACAAGCACGCCAAGAAGAGCGTGATCCAGAACAATCTCCACCAGGCGTCGAAGGCGGGGATCTGGAACCACGTGATGGCCTTCTACGGCTTCCCCGGCGAAACGCGCGACGAAGCGTTGGAGACGCGGCAGTTCGTCATCGACAATCAGCCGGTGATTCATTCGGTGGAACTGTTCTACTTCGTGGCGTATCGCCACACGCCGATGGTGCGCAATCCGGAGAAGTTCGGCATCACGATTCACAAGCAAGAAGAGTATGACCTGCCGCTGGACTACTACTACACGCTGAACGAACCGGTGGGGATTTCCTGTCTCGACGCAATGCAGCTCTGCGAAGAGTTCTACAAGAATGACTTCAAGCCCTGGGCGGTGCGGGTGAATTCCCGCGAGCACGTATTTCTCTACATCTCCAAGTTCGGCACGAACAACCTGCCGCAGATTTATGCGAAGCAGCAAACGGTGGGGGCTTCAGACAGCGTCTCAGGTCTGGTCACGTGGCCGGTGGCGATGGGCGAGGGCGAAGATGGGAAAGAGGGAATGTCACGTGTGGTCTCCCACGGTGTCGGCTAACAGGATGCTCAAAACGACCTCCCACGTCGTTCTCAGCTCGTCAAAATCCTCAACGTACCCCTGAGGGTACGCCTCCGGTTTTGACTCGCTTGCGGCCTAGTGGGACGCCGTTTTGAGCATCCTGGGGAGATGGCGGTTCAGGAAGAAGACTGATCGCTCGAAGATTCATCCGGTACGAGGACGGCGGTGAGGAGCGCATAAGCGGCTTCAACCATCTTAGTCATCTCTTCAGCCTTCTTGTAGGCCTGCATGTAGGCTTTGGGATTGTTCGTTAGATTCGAATAGCGGGCTGGGTTCCAGGTATAGAGTTGCACGCGTTTGGCCCGTTCCAGCTCTTCGGTGGTGACGGGGAGCGTGAGCCCAAGAATCTCTAGGGCGCGGGTAATTTCTTCAGGAATTGTTTCGTCGTTCATCGTAGTACTGTAACTGGAGCAAGGTCGCCAATCAATGCCAACTCTCATTCCGATGCTCCAGGCCGCTCCGATCTTTGCCAGGCAGGATTATCGTGAGGTGTTGCGCCGTGAGATGGACGCGGGGAAGATCCCGCTCAGTCTCGGGCGCGACTGCCCGGTGAAGTGCGAATTCTGCTACGAGCTGGATCACTCGTACCGCGAAACGCTCGATCCCCCCAAGACCACCGACGAGGATTGGAAATTTATCCTCGACTACATCAGCAAGAAACCGACGGACCCGAAGCAGTTCTGGTGCCTGGGCGGCAACGAGTTTATGGAATGGACCGATCTGTTTCTCCACCCGAAGGCGATGGAGTGGGTTGAGGACTTTCTCAAGTACACGGACAAGAGCATTCAGTTCTTCACCGTCGGCTTTGTGCATGTGCCGAAGATCCACCAACTGGTCTCGCAGTATCCGGGCCGGATCAATTTTGAGCTGTCGGTCATCACGCTCAGCGACTACCGGAAGCGGCTCATGCCCCATGCGCCTTCGATCACCCATCTGATGAAAGTGCTGGACGGTCCGGCGGTGTCCTCGGCGAATTTTTATGCCTTCGATGCCGGTACGATGTCGAAAGACGCCATTGCCATTTCCAAGATCAATCAAAAGTGCGTGCTCTGGATGGGCACGCTCACGCCGGTGCGAGGCCTGAAGGAAGAGACGGCGAGTCTCATGCGGCAGGGCCGGAAGCATCTGGCGGAGGAAGCGCTGCGGATCTACGATGCCGCCTTGCCGAACCTCCAGACCATCCATACGGAGGCCTACATCACGGCGTTTCTCAGCCGGAAGCGGATTGTCAGTCTCTTCGATTCGCTTGAGTTGGAAAAGAAGGACACGCTGGTCACGGGCTGGAGTGTGTCGAAGATTCTCTCGATGTACCGGAAGAATAAGGCACGAGTCCTCTATGTGCCGAATGCGATGCTCAGCGGTGATTCGGATTGCACGGTGTTGTTGACCTTCGACGATATTGCGCGTCGGATCACGACGGAAAAGATGATCCATGTGCCCAAGTGCATCATGCAATCGGGGCGCGGACCGTACAGCGATATTACCGGTGTGACACTGGAGCAGTTTACGGAAAAGACCGGTGTGAAGGTGAAAGTGCTTCACAGGGTCGATACACGTTTCGCCAATGAGCAGCTGTATCGCAATGGCTCACTGCAGAACTATATCGAGAGTTATCTGCGCAATCCGATGGCGAAGGCTTACGAGGCTATTCCGAGGCCTGCGTAGTGGCATGTTGAAAAAGACTTCTGGCCGCGTTCTCGGTCGTACGTCTTCCTGCGACGTACCTCGGAGGTACGCCTTAGTCGCCGTACTCCCTGCGGCCTTGCCATAAGGTCTTTTTGGACATGCCAGGGGAGCTGACGTCAGGATTGATAGGAGTGACTGCACATGTCCGATCGCCGCTCGCTGAAGTTCTATCAAGCCGATGTGTTTACGTCCGAGCCGTTCGGCGGCAATCCTGTCGCCGTGTTTCCCGATGCCGACGGGCTTTCCGATGGCCAGTTGCAGCAGGTCGCCCGGGAAATGAATCTTTCCGAGACGGTCTTTGTGTTTCCACCTACCGATCCGGCGGCGGTGGTCCGGTTGCGGATTTTCACGCCGACACAGGAGATTCCCTTTGCCGGCCATCCGGTGATCGGCACGTTTTATCTACTGGCGCAGCTCGGGCGCATACCCCTTACCGGTGCGGTCACCCGCCTGCTCTACGAGTGCAACATCGGCTTGTTTCCAGTGGAGTTGCATGGGGGGGGAATGCAGATTGAGTATGTGGTCATGTCGCAGCCCAAGCCGGAGTTTCTCGACCGGGTGGAGGATGAGAAAGATTTCTATAAGCTGGCCCTTTCGCTCGGGCTGCCGAAGTATGCGGTCGCCGAGGCCAAGTCGCCGATTGAGGTCGTGTCGACGGGATTGCCGGTCTTGATTCTGCCGATCCGGACGCTGACCGCGGTTCAGTCGATCCGGCCAGATCCCTCTGCAATTACCGAGCTGTGCCGCCGCTTCGGCGCGAACGGGATTATGGTTTTCACAACCGTCACGGTTGAGCCGGACTCGACCGTTCATACGCGCATGTTTGCGCCGGCCATCGGCATTCTTGAAGATCCTGCCACTGGCAGCGCCAGCGGGGCGCTGGGGGCCTATCTGGTGCATCACCGCATTATCGATGTGAAGCCAACAACCGAGATTGTTGCAGAGCAGGGCTATGTGATCGAACGGCCCTCGCGCATTCTCATCCAGGTGGATTCGTCGGACGGCGTGATTCAGGCCGTGAAGGTCGGAGGGGAGTGTGTGATGGTGGTGGAGGGCGAGCTGAAATTCTAGGCCGGCTGATGAAAACATCATCTCGCTGCGTTCTCGGTCGTACGTCTCCCTGCGACGTACCCCAGAGGGTACGCCTCAGTCGCCGCACTCCCTGCGGCCTTGCGACATGATGTTTTGATCAGCCTGGTTCGGACAGCGTTTTTGAGCAACCTGCAGGAAGGTTAGGGTAGCAGAAGGCCGAACCACAGAATTCCCTTCGTTCGTTGCTAGGCCTTGATGGGTATTGTTCCTGTCATCGTTGTCTCTCTCAAGCTTCTGCCCGGTTCTTCCGATCTGGTTCTATGATGTCAGATGTGGTCTAGCAAGGAGTGACTATGAAAGCTGTATTGTTTCGCGCGCATGGTGGTCCGGATAAATTGTCGTATGAGGATTTGCCCACGCCGGTGATTGGTCCGGATGAGGTGCTGGTTCGGGTCAAGGCTTGTGCGTTGAACCATCTCGATATTTGGATCAGGCAGGGCAATCCGGCCTATCCCATGCCGATGCCGCATGTGTCCGGCTCCGACATCGCCGGTGTGGTCGATCAGGTCGGTGCGCAGGTGGATAATGTGACGACAGGGCAGAAGGTCTTTGTCTCGCCGGGTGTCAGTTGTTGGAAGTGCGAGTATTGCCTGTCCGGCCGAGACAATATGTGCCGGTCGTACAGTCTGATCGGCGCGATGATGCACGGCGGCTATGCCGAGTATGTGAAAGTGCCGTTCCGCAATGTGTTGCCGATGCCGGAGAATCTCTCCTTCGAGCAGGCGGCGGCGTTTCCTCTCGTGTCGGTCACGGCCTCGCATATGCTGTTTGCCAAGGTCGGGCTCCAACATGGCGAGACGGTGCTGATCATGGGGGGAGGGAGCGGTGTCGGGACTATGGCGATTCAATTGGCCAAGCTTGCCGGCGCGCGGGTGATCACGACGGTCGGATCGGACGACAAGATGCCCAAGGCGGTGGTACTCGGCGCCGATGCGGTGATCAACCATACGAAGGAGAACGTGGCGGATCGGGTGAAGCTGCTGACCGAGGGCCATGGCGTCGATGTGGTGATTGAGCATATCGGTCCGGAGGTGTGGGCGAGCTGTCTGGCGTCGCTGGCGAAAGGCGGCCGCTTGATTACCTGTGGCGCGACGACCGGCGCGGAAGTGAAGGTGGATCTCCGGTACATCTATTCGCGCCAGTATACGATCACAGGCTCGTACATGGGCACGCGGGCGGAGCTGGTAAAGGCGGCGGAGCTGATGGGCCAGAAGCGGCTGATTCCGGTGATCGACCGCACCTATCCGCTTCAGGACGCGCGCGCGGCGCAAGAGCAGATGGTGAGCCGAAAGTTCTTCGGGAAAATTGTGTTGACCGTTTGACGGCTGTTGAAAATGGCCTCCAGCTTCGTTCTCCCCTCGTCAAAATCCTCAACGTACCCATGAGGGTACGCCTCCGGTTTTGACTCGGCTGCGGCCTTGCTGGAAGGCCGTTTTGAACAGCCTGTTTTAATTAACGCCGAGCGAATAGCGCCTTCTCGTTCTCATGCTCTCTGCTGCTTCGTTCAGTCTGTTTTGAGTGCTCCCTTCTACCTGTGCTACTCTAAGTCAAAGCTGAATGAGCGCGGCCGGCGTTCTTTCCACTCTATCTCATCAACGAGGGAGGGAAATCATGTCTACAGTATCCAAGATCATGAGCAAGAATCCCAAAACGGTCGGACCGGGGATGTCGATTGTGGGTGCGGCGAAGAAGATGCGGGCGGCCCGAGTCGGGTCGCTGTTGGTGAAGAAGGGCAAGCAAACAGTGGGCATTGTGACGGATACGGATATCGTCCGCCGGGCGGTGGCCGCCGGTAAGCCGCTTGGTAAGGTGACGGTCGAGAAGGTCATGACGACACCTCTCTGCACGATCGAGGGGAGTGAGCCGGTCGACGATGCTCAAGACATGATGGGCGATCTCGGCGTGCGCCATCTCGGCGTCACCAAAGGCGGCGAGATTGTCGGCGTCGTCTCGGTGCGGGACGTGATGCGGTTTTATAAACGGTATGCCCAATCAAGTATTGCGGCGCCGGAGCAGGGGTATTCTGAACCGAAGATTTCGCAAGACTAGGGGAAGTGCTGAGTGCTGAGACTTGAGTGCTGAAAGATTCAAAAGCTCGGCATTCAGCACTTACTTCGTGAGTTCTTTGACCAGGTGTCCGAGTTCGGGAAGGATGAGTTTCTCCATCGCCAGGCGGACGGCGTTTTCTGAGCCTGGGGTGGAGAAGAGGACGCGGCCTTTGATGATGCCGGCGGTGGCGCGGCTCATGATGGCCGGCGAGCCGATCTCTTGATAGGTCAGGTAGCGGAAAACTTCGCCGAATCCATCCAGCCGTTTTTCCAGCATCGCATCGACCGCTTCAAACGTTGAGTCCCGCCGAGAGATTCCAGTTCCGCCATTGACGATGATGGCTTGCACGGTGTCATTGGCGATGCCTTCCGTGATCCGCGCGGTGATCTGGGCCGGTTCGTCTTTCACCAGATGGTAGGCGGCGATGGTGTGGCCTTGTTCCTTCAGTAGCTTTTGAATGAGCTGGCCGCTCGTATCCGTCTCAGCGGTGCGGGTGTCGCTGCAGGTGATGACCATGCACCCGATGGAGCGGGGCGCATGGTGTTTGTGCTCATGATGGGTCGCGCTGACCATAGTGTACTTGTCGGAAAGTTATTGCCAGGCTGCGTCGGGGTTCAGTTTTGCGACCGGTGTTCCCTTGATGATGTGTTCATCGAGGATGGTGGCAACATCGGCTTCCGTTACTTTCGAGTACCAGATGTTATCGGGGTAGACGACGACGGTTGGACCCTGCTCGCAAGGACCCAGGCACCCAGTGGCGCTGACGAGAACCTGGCCGGGTGGCGTGCCGCGCTGCATCAGTCCCATGTTAAAGGCCATAAGCAACTGCGCCGCACCGGCGCTGCCGCATGACGGCTTGGGGTGTCCCGGAGGGCGGGAGTTGGTGCAGACGAGAATATGATGCTTGGGCTTTGGCATAGAGTCTCCTTTTATGGAAAGCGCTGTCAGCGACCGGCTGCCAGCTTTCTAATGACGATAGGGTGCATGACGTACCGTATGTCGATGATGAACGGGATCAGTTTGGCCGGTATGCATGCCATTGATCGAGAGCTTCCTCAGGCAGTTTCCACTGCTTGAGTCCTTTGATAATCCAGTCGAGATAGTGATCTTTCGGTTTGAACTTTCCGATGGGATTGGCAGCATAGGTGGTGACAAGTTCTTTCTCACCGGCTTCATTGATAACCGTAATCTGTAGGTGGCGGTATGCTCCCTGTGGAACGTCTTGCTCGAACTCATCCATGATTTTCAGGTCTTCATCGGTCAGTTCAAAGACGCCGCCCCAGACTTTTTCTCCTGGAGAGGGTGCGATACTGGCGAGCCCGCAACGCCACTGTGACGACCAGCGGCAGAACTTAATGGTGTGATCGCCCAAGGTCGCAAGGTAGAGGAACTTGTGTTCCGGCGCCCGGCGCTTCAGTTGGGTCAGATTCAGGTTGTCTCCGTACAAAAAGAATTTCATGTGAGCTGCTCTTGGTGATTCGAGTGACGACAATGCCGAGTTACTTGTAACATACCGGCTTTTCGTCAGACAAGCAGCCAGGGTGCGCGCAGGATCGTCCATTGACAACCATCCAAGCGCTTCCTAAGATGCCCGCGACGTATTTTATCCGTCAGCCGATCATTCTCTCGTATGGAATTGAGTTCTACACTATGAGCACCGATCCGTCTTCTTCGACTGCCGCGCCGGGATCTTCGTCCTTGGTGCGAACGCTCCACTATGCCGTAGTGGCGGTGCTGGTGTTTGGCGGACTCTACTATTTTGTCACGAAACCGCCCTCTCTCAATCCGATGGCGGACAAGCAGGCGGCTGAGGCGCTCGCGCTGGTGCAGACCCATCAGGCCATTGGAGCTCCGACAATTCTTCAAGCGATGAACGAACATGTTCGTTCGATGAAGGAGCGTGGGCAGGGGGTTCGACTCGGTGAGTGGCGCGTCAAGCAAGTGGAGGGAGATCTCTACGAGATTCGTGTGCAGCTGCGCGATCAGAGTGTGAATAGCCAATGGTTCGAGCGGGAGTTCATCTGGCACGCGCACTTGGGGAAGAAGAAGGTCAATGCCGCCTCGGTGCCTGCCGATGGCGTGACGCCCGCGCCGCCGGATTCCGATCGTCCGCAGACTCCTGCGCCGCCGCTGCCAGGCGCGCCGCCGCTGCCGCCTGCGTAGGAGCATGCGGTAAAAGCCTTCTCCAAGCCGATGCCGTGCTTGCTTAAAAGGCAGACATATCTTCGGGGAGTTTGATCTGAATCTGCCCGTCGGCGACGCGCACCTCGCAGCAGGCGACGGTGAAGTTCGGATTGTTCATGCGTTGGCCGGTTCGGACATCGAATTTCCATCCGTGCCAGGGGCATTCAAGGATGCCCTCCTTCAGTGGCCCTTCGCCTAGCGGCCCGCCCGCATGCGGACAGGTATTATCGATGGCGAAGAGCGTGCCGCCCACATTGCTGAGTGCGATCCAAATACCTTCAACCGCCACGGTCTTGACCGTTCCCGGTGGAACGTCGGCGAGCGCGGCGACGGTGACGAATTCTTTCATGCTGGCCAGTGTCCCAAAAAACCGGTAGCGGCGTCTAGCAGGATGCTGAAAAAGTCCGCCAGCGGCGTTCTCGCTTCACGCAGAGGCTCAACGTACCGCAGCGTACGCCTCGCCTCTTCGCTTGCTGCGGCCTTGCCGGACGGTCTTTTTGAGCATCCTTGCCGGCATGGTAGTCGGTATGCTGTACGGGGCTCGCTAGTCGGGCGATGGATGTAGGGTTGCTTGATTTAGACCTGATCCTATGGCATAAAAATAAACAATACGCCCTTGAATTGACTGGACCGCCTCTCAGAGAGGAGCCAGATAGGGAATGAGGTTGCTGCATGGAAATGACTCTCCTGCTCAACTCGACGTACGAACCGCTGCGCGTGGTTCACTGGCAAAAAGCCATTGCCCTGCTGTGGCAAGGTAAAGTCGAAGTCCTCGAAGTCTACGACCGTGAAATTCACGGCATCTCTCTCTCGATTAAACTCCCTGCGGTCATGCGGCTTCTCAAGCTGGTGCGTCTGAAAGACAGCCACCGAGCGGTGAAGTTTTCCCGCATCAATATTTTTACGCGCGATGGCTATACCTGCCAGTATTGCAATCGGAAGTTTCGAACGGAAGAGCTGACTTTCGACCACGTCATTCCTATTGCCAAAGGCGGAAAGAAGACATGGGAAAATATCACCACGGCCTGCTGGCGTTGCAATAATAAGAAGAGCGGACGGACGCCGGATGAAGCTGGGATGCGTTTGAAGAAGAAACCGGTGAAGCCGCGCTGGAGCCCGGTGATTACGATCACGATTGGGATTCGCAACACACCGGAGAGCTGGCGGGATTATCTGTATTGGAATATGGAGTTGGACGCCGACCCTGCCGAGACGTAGGCGGGATGCTGAAAAATCTCCCCCGCTGCGTTCTCACATCGTTCAGACCCTCAACGTACCCCAGAGGGTACGCCTCGGTCCTTCACTCGTTGCGGCCTTGCGGGAAAGCTTTTTGAGCATCCCCTGAGTGTTGGGTAGTTCAAACTTTGACACTGGTGCTGCTGCTGTATCTCTGCTATTTCACCGTATCCAGGACAATCTCGAAGTCTCGTCCGCCCGGGAGAGTGGGGTTCTTGGCGTAGCGTCCTTCGATGTCGCCTGGCTGGGCTGGGCCGGCCTGGCCGTCGCGGTCGAGCCGGGCCACGATATCGACCATGCCGCGCAGCTCCGAGCCTTCTACCATCACGTCGGCGTTGGTGATTTCAAAGGAGGCGGGGAATGTCGGATGGTCGATGCGTTTGGCGGCGATGGGACGGGGCGGGCCCTGAGGGCGCTTTACAATCACGAAGAGCACGTCGGTCGGCTTGACCTGATCGGCCAGATTCGCCGCGATGGTTACTCGCCCTGCGACGACCGGTTCTCCGGTGGCTGGATCGCAGCTATGAGCGAGGCCGAGCCAGGCGGCCAGCGCTGCCAATCCAATGATACTCCCTGCCATTCCGATGGCTTTCCCCGACATGCCGGCCATGCATCCTCCACCGTTGCAAATGAGCGTCGCATTATAAACAGGTCGCCTGGAAAAGGGGAGAGCACGGTTTACGGCCAGGAAGACGCTATTGTATGATGGCAACCAGTCACAGGCTGTGCGGTATGGAGGAACATGTTATGGCTCCCAATCCTGGTTTTCCCTTGGTGCTCGATGTGAAGGGCTTTTCCGTCCTGGTGCTTGGCGGCGATGAAGAAGCGGCGGAGAAGTCGCAACGGCTGCTCGAATCCGGCGCCAAGGTGACGGTGATCAGTCCGACTTTGCATGACACGTTGAAGCAATTGGCCGCCTCCGCGAAAGTCATCCATCGCGGCCGGCATTTTCGCGAGACCGATCTGGAGCATACGATTCTGGTATTGAATACGATCCGCGGAGATCGGGATTTTGCCAGGATGTTGCTGGGGAAGGCTCGAGAGAAGGGATTTCTCCTGTGGTCGACGGATATGCCGGAATTGTCCACGGTCACGATGCCGGCGGTGGTGGCGGTTGGGCATGCCCGGGTCGCGATCAGCAGCAGCGGGGTGGCGCCGGCCTTGTCGGGCTTTATGAAAGAAGATTTGGAACGCATTCTCGATGAGGAGTTTTCGACTTTTGTCGATTGGCTTGGACATCTCCGCGAGCAGGCGAAGGCCAATGTGCCGGATGCGGAAAAACGGCGCGCCCTATTGCGTGAAGCGCTGGATGGATTTCGTCTGTTGGGCAAGGTGCAATATCCGAAGGTGTGGCAGGAAGAGCGGGCTCGCCAGGCGGCGGCAGGAGCGGCGGCATCGGCGGCGAAAACCACATAAAGGAGTCGGCGGCCATGGTGTTGCTTGAATTCAGTATGTCTCCGCTGGGCAAAGGGGAGAGTGTTGGAAAATATGTCGCTCGCTCGCTCGATATCATCGACAAGAGCGGCGTGGATTATCGGCTCAATCCGATGGGCACAGTGCTGGAAGGCGAGTGGGATGAAGTCTTCGGGGTTGTGAAGAAGTGCTATGAACGGATGCGGAAAGACTGTGGCCGAATTTCCTGCACGATCAAAGTCGATTATCGGAAAGCAGCCAAGGGCCGGCTGTCCAGCAAAGTAGCCAGTATCGAGAAGCAGCTCAAACGCCGGGTGAAGCAGTAAGCCCTTCCGTTAGCCTGCAGGACCGGGCGACCGCGCGCGCGAATCCGCTCTGTTGACAGGTCTTCTGCGCGATTTGTCACGCCGTCTCCGCGGTTTCTTCTTGAAGTCGTTCGCGCCCCCTTCTTATACTACCTGCGCCGGAAACGGACTCCGGCGCAGCGGTGCGTTCACGAGTACGATTGTCTCGCGAACGGCCTGTTTCGAAGTGGAGGATGCCATGTCTGTGCAGCCATTGGGCGGGATCGAGCCCGCGGTGATGCCGCTGGTCGAGCTCTTACCCAAAGAACGCAGGATTCTTGACCGGCCGTTCATGGAATTTCGCCCGTTCGGGTTGGACGAGCAGGGCCAGACGATCAGGGATCTGAGCGGGATGAGCATCAGGGCGGTGATTCTCGACCTGGAGAAGACATTGACTCGTGAACGGGGAGAAGGCGCCGGCTCGGAGGCGGTCAATGAATTATGCGTGCTGTTGAATTGGCGCATTAAAGATTCGGTCTATCATGTCACGCCTGAGTTTCTGAAGAACCCCTGGAATAGCTACTCCTACGAATTTGCCGCCTATCTCTACGAGTTCTGCGAACTGTTGACCGGCGATCCGAACTTTCTCTTTACGGGCGGAATGGAAAAAATGTCGCCGATCATCCAGGTCTTGGCGCGTCCATTCTCGCTCGAACAGATTTACGGCATGTTCCCCTATTTCGGGAATAAATTTGCCTCGGGCTCGGTCGAATGCCGGGTGGTCGAGGTGACGCAGGGATCCGCCACGCTCGCCATGCGGTTTTCAGACCGGACGCTGCGCCAGTTCGGGCCTTTCAGGCGGCGCTGTACCTATTTGGTCTGCCAGTCTGCCCAAGGGATTTTTGCGGCGGTTCCGGCGCGCGTGCATGGACTGCCTCCAGCGACATTGACGAATCTCTCCTGTGTGTCCAACGACGATGACTGGTGTCGATGGCTCATTCGGTGGCAATCCGACGGGCCGGCACGCAGGAAGCAACGCGCGCAGTCTCTGGCGGCGTTGCCGGTGCCGTCCGAGTTGGCTTCCTGCGATGCCCTTTCGGTTGAGCCCAGACAGGGGCTTTCTCAGAATGAACCGGTGTGGGCTGGTTGGGGCAACCCGGGAGCGAAGCGCCAGTCGCATTGGATCCTGTGGAGCGGCCTGATCGGGTTGTGCCTGGCAGGAGGGCTGTGGGCGCTGGTGCCAGGGCTGGGGCCCATCGAGATGGCGCTGGCTGGATTCAGCCCGGTCATGGCAGCCGGATGGTTGATGCAGCATTGTTTGCGCAAGGAAAGCCAGCAGCGCGAGGCGCTCATTCACGAGCAGATCGCCTTCGTTGAGTCGCGGCATGAGGAGTTGCGCGAGGCCTATTTAGGGCAGGAGCAGACGCGGGTCGAGTTGCGGCGGAAGGTAACGCAATTGACGGTGTTGCATCAAGCCGGCCTGCTGTTCAGCGCGACGCTGGACCGAGACACGTTGCTGGAGCGCGTCTTGGAAACGCTGACGAAGGATTTGCACTACGACCGTGCCATGGTTTCGATGTTCGATCCGTTGCGTTCGGTCATTCGGCATGTGCGTGTGATCGGCGCGTCCGAGGAAGTCTTAGCCTACTCGCAGAATTGCGAGGTGCCGGTGACGGACCGGAACAGTCCGGAGGGGATGGCGGTGCTGCAAGGCCTTCCGCTGTTGATCGAGGATGTGCAATCGATCAGTCAGAAGCTCCACCCGGTCAATCAACGGTTGGCGGAGTTGAGCCGGACGAAGTCTCTGATCATCGTCCCGTTGAAGGCCAAAGACCATATCCTGGGGATTCTGACGGTCGATCGGACGCACGAGCCGAGCCTGACGAAGGACGATCTTGAGTTGATGACCACGCTGGCGAATCAAGTGGCGATCGCGCTGGATAATGCGGCGGCCTATCAACAGATCGAGGAGTGGAATGTTGGATTGGAATTGAAAGTGCGCGAGCGTACGGAGGCGCTGGAGCAGGCCGACCGGCTGCGGTCGCAGTTTCTGTCCCATGTCTCGCACGAGCTGCGCACGCCGATGACGTCGATCAAGGGGTTTGTGCAGAATCTTCTGGATGGACTGACCGGTCCGCTGAACGAGAAACAGCAGCGGTATTTGCTGCGGATGCTGGATAATTCAGACCGGCTGATCCGGATGATCGAAGACCTTCTGGATCGGACTCGGATCGAAGCCGGCCGGCTGGAGGTGCATCCGGTCGATGTGGATCTGGAGTCTTGCTTGATGGACGCGATTGAGCAATTACGTCCCTTGGCTTCCGCCAAGCGACAGCGATTGGGGATCACGGCGCGAGATGCCCGGGTCGAGGTCTGGGCCGACCGCGATCGCTTGATTCAGGTGGCGGTGAATTTGATTCAGAATGCCGTCAAGTATACGCCGGAGGACGGTGAAGTGACGGTGGCCATCGAATCGTCGAGCCCGCGGTTTGTCCGCATTTTGGTCCGGGACACGGG
This sequence comes from Nitrospira sp., assembly GCA_022226955.1. NCBI lineage: Bacteria > Pseudomonadati > Nitrospirota > Nitrospiria > Nitrospirales > Nitrospiraceae > Nitrospira > Nitrospira sp. Next base: position 1,281,637 of record CP092079.1, on the reverse strand, counting down.
GCCGGGGATTCCGGTGGAGGATCTCGAGAAGATTTTCGATCCGTTTTTTCGGGTGCAGCAGGGACAGCGAAGCGGACCTAAGGGGCTTGGGTTGGGGCTCTCCATCGTGAAAACGCTCGTCGAGCTGCAAGGGGGCAGTGTCTCGGCCAAAAACTGTTTTACAGGAGGAGCGGAAGTCTCATTTACATTGCCTCTCCGCTCAACGCCTCCCTCGGCGCCGTCTAGCCCGCCGATTGCCGTGCAGCGAGTGCTCGTCGCCGACGGCGATCCGGATATTCGGCAGTGGCTGTTCGACCGGTTGAAGGCCAGCGGATATTGCCCGGAAGCTTCGATGGACGGGCAGGAGGCGCTGGCGACGATCCAATCGACCAGCTATGTTGGGGTTCTTCTCGACATTGACCTGGGTCAGATGGATGGATTGAACTTGCTGCAGCAGATTCGATTGAAGCACCCCGAGATTCCCGTCATCGTCATGACGGCGTCAGGCTCTCAGGAGCTGGCAGTTCAGGCGATCGGGATGGGAGCGCAGGCGTATTTACTCAAGCCGTTCGATGCGGATGCGTTGCGTGCTGCGATGGCGCGCTGGTTTCAATAATGTTGAAGGTGTGGGGCTGCAATGATTCGATAGCAGCCACCTAATCGGAGGATTTGTTGAACACAGCTGTATTGAAATGTGGGCGAGCGTTATGGGTTGGGGCAATCGTCGGCGGCCTTCTTCTCTCAATCTGGTGTTCCTCTCCGGTGTCAGCTCAGGTGCCGAGGATTCAAGGGCAGGGGACGTCCGCATCCGGACAAGGCAATGCGTTCGCGGCACAGGCTGATGACCCGTCTGCGCTTTATTACAATCCGGCCGGCATGACACAGTTGCGTGGTGTGCAACTGTTGGCCGGAGGATTGTTGACCGGCGGAACAACCAGTTTCACGAGTGCCTCCGGAGCCAACGCCACGGGGAACCGCGATGGGAGTTTGGCCTGGCCGGCGCCGGCGCATTTGTTTATCACAGCGAACCTCGGCGATCTTGGCGTGACGAGCTTGAGCGGGCTGACTCTCGGGATCGGTCTGACCTCGCCGTTCGGTTCCGTGAGCCGGTATCCGGACAACGGTCCGCAACGGTTTAAGGCGACGTTTTCCGCGATGCCGTTGATCAGTATCAAGCCTACGATGGCCTATCAAGTGACGCGGGATCTCTCGTTGGGACTTGGGATGGATATCTATACCTTCTCCGATATGTTGGGGGAGGGGCATTTCGAGAAGCAGTTTATTTCAACCGGCGCGGTGCCGGTGTTCGGTTCGGCTGGGCAACAAGCAGAGCTGTACGGCAAAGGGACAGCGGTTGGATATAACGTGAGCCTGCTCTATACCGCTCTGAGGAACGGCGATGGACAACCCATCGCCAATATCGGGTTGGTCTATCGGAATCAGGTGGCGCTGCCGTTGAACGGAGGCATTCTCGCCAACGGGGTGAAGACCTCGGATGCGTCGGCGACGTTTGTGCTGCCGCAAGTCTTCACCGGCGCGATTGCCATCTGGCCGACGAGAACGGCCGAACGTGAATGGAAGCTGGAGTTGGATGTGGATTATGTCGGATGGAAATCCGTCAGGAATTTGGATATCTATCTGGGTAATGGGTCGGTCGTTCCACAGCCGCAAAACTGGCGCAGTACGTATACGGTGATGATTGGGACCGAGTACCGGTGGCTGAAGATGGACTCGTTGCCGGAGTGGGAAATGGCGGTGCGCGCCGGGTATACCAATTCACCGACGCAAATTCCCGATCTCACATTCGATCCCACTATTCCATCCGCCGATGTCCATATTCCAGCGGTGGGATTCGGGCTGGTCTGCAAGGAGGGGGGGACGATTTTCGGCATCCGTTGCGGCGATTTTGGAGTCGGGCCGATCAAGCCGAAAGCGGTGGGACTTGATCTGTCGTACCAGGCTTCCATCTATGAACAGCGGACGGTGAGTTGCGGCTGCGCGCTGGCGGCTGCGGTGAATGGACTCTATCGCACGACCTATCACAGCGGCGGGATTTCGTTCAGAGTGAATTTTTAATGAGGCGATGCAGCTGGCTCAGGCAGCGCTCGATAGCGGCGCGGGACGCGCGCGCCGATGGCGCAGAGCGTTTCGTATGCGATGGTGCCAGTCCATTCGGCCAGATCGGCCGCGGTAATCCGATCGGCTCCCTGGCGGCCAATTAGGACGACCTCGTCTCCGACGGTCGTGTCCGGAATATCCGTCACATCGATCATCACCATATCCATACAGACGGTGCCGATCACTTTGGCGCGCCGCCCCTGGACGAGGACTTCTCCTCGGTTGGACAGTCTTCGATTGAATCCGTCGGCATAACCGATTGGGAGGACGGCGACACGGGTCGGCCGCTTGGCGACAAAGGTGGCGTTATAGCTGATGGTGCCCCCGGTCGGAATGGCCCGGACCTGCGCAATACTGCTCTGTAAAGATAGGACCGGCTTGAGGTCTGGTGCCGGAACGGATACCGGCAAGGTGTGGTATCCGTAGAGCATGATGCCGGGGCGGATGAGCGAATAGTGCGACCGCGGATAGCGAACGGTGCCGCCGCTGTTCGCCGCATGAATCAACGGAATAGAAATGCCGCGGGCCGTGAGGCCGCTCACGGTTTTTTGAAAGAGCGTCAACTGATGTTCGGTTTGTTCCGACGTGAGACCGTCGGAATCGGCAAAGTGGGTCAGCAGCCCTTCAATGTTGAGCGACGGTGGCAGGTCGCCTGAATCGATGAGGGCCAGCAGTTCGTCCATGGCCAGTCCGAGACGGCCCATGCCTGTTTCTACTTTGAGATGAATTGGGTAGGGCGCTGCGAGCGAGGCGGTGGCCTGTGTCAGGGCTGGAATCAACGAACGGTCGCTGATAACCGGTGTTAGTCGATGAGCAATGAGGTCGCCGACCTGCTTCGGGAAGAGCGGCCCAAGAATGACAATAGGAACGGCGATGCCGGCAGCACGGAGTGCAATGCCTTCGTCGATTGAGACAACCGCGACGCGGCCGACTCCCTGTGCGATGAGCGCCCGCGACACTTCGACGGCGCCGTGTCCGTACGCATTGGCCTTGACGACGGCCATGATCTCGCATCCTGGCGAGAGCAGGCCGCGCAATTGCGTCAGATTATGGATGAGGGCGGAGAGATCGACGGTTGCGTAGGTCGGAGAGAATGGTGAAATAGTCGGCACGCGGTGAGAATGGACAGGGAAGCCTGGCTCAGACTTCCATGATTTCCTGTTCCTTCTTTTTGATGACATCGTCGATTTTCTGCCCGTACTGCTCGGTGAGCTTCTGGGTATCCTGCTCGGCCTTTCGCAGTTCATCTTCGGTCAGCTGGGCATCTTTTTGGAGTTTCTTTAACTCCTCATTCGCATCGCGCCGGAAGCCGCGGATTTGCACCTTGGTATCTTCGCCGTGCTTTTTGCAGATCTTCGTCAGTTCTTTTCGGCGTTCTTCAGTCAGCGGGGGAAGAGGGACTCGAATCATCTTGCCGTCGTTGGATGGGTTCACGCCCAGCCCGGAATTGGCCAGGGATTTTTCAATCTCCTTGATCAACTGCGGTTCCCAGGGTTGAATCGTAAGGAGCCGCGCTTCCGGGGTGGAAATATTGGCAATCTGCTTGAGCGGCGTCATCGTGCCGTAGTAATCGACTCGAATATTATCCAGAAGCGCCACCGAGGCTCGGCCTGTTCGCAAGCCGGCCAGGTCTCGCTTAAGGTGCTCCACGGCGCCGTCCATATGGGTCGTCAGGGATTGCTTGACTGTCGCTGCGTTCGACATAGCGGTACTCCGTAATGAGCTAGCGCGGGCTGATCGTGACCAGCGTGCCGATGGGTTCGCCGAGCGCGACCCGCTTGAAGTTCCCCTGTTCGGTCAATTTGAAGACGATGAGGGGAAGATTGTTATCCATGCAGAGGCTGATGGCCGTGGAGTCCATCACTTTCAAGTTTTGATTCAAGATCGAGAGGAACGGGATCTCGCTGTACTTTTTGGCCGAGGGATTTTTCACGGGATCGGCATCGTAAATCCCATCGACCTTGGTTCCCTTCAGGATCACTTGAGCGCCGATTTCCATGGCTCGGAGCGCGGCGGCGGTATCGGTCGAGAAATAGGGGTTGCCGGTCCCGCCGGCAAAGATAACGACGCGGTTTTTTTCCAGATGGCGAATGGCTCGCCGCCGGATATAGCCTTCGGCTAGCTGGCGCATTTCGATGGCGGATTGGACGCGGGTGATGACGCCGACTCGCTCCAGCGCATTCTGGAGCGCGAGCGCATTCATCACCGTGGCGAGCATGCCCATGTAGTCGGCGGACGCTCGTTCCATTCCGGAGGCGCTGGCGGCGAGCCCGCGGAAAATGTTGCCGCCGCCAATGACGACGGCAACTTGGACATCCAAGGCCACGACGGAGGCGATTTCTTGCGCCAGGCCTTCGAGAATCGATGGCTGAATACCGTAGCCCTGCTCACCGGCCAACATCTCCCCGCTGACTTTCAGAAGGAGGCGCCGGTATTTTGCAGAGCTCATGCTTCGCCTAACTGAAAGCGGGTGAACCGCCGGATGTTCATGTTCTCACCGATCTTGGAAATCTTTTGGGCAACCAGATCCTTGACGGTGACGGTCGGATCCTTGATGAAGGATTGTTCCAGCAGGCAGTTTTCCTGATAGAATTTTTCCAGCTTGCCTTCAATGATCTTCGGCCAGGCGGCCGGGGGCTTTCCCAATTCCTTGGCCTGGCCTTCGAAAATAGCTTTCTCTCGCTCGACTAAGTCCGCTGGAATATCCTCGCGCTTGACGTACGACGGTTTTGCCGCGGCAATTTGGAGGGCAAGATCGTTCACAAAGGCCTTGAACTCTTCGTTGCGCGCCACAAAGTCTGTCTCGCAGTTTACTTCGATCAGGACGCCGATCTTTCCACCCATATGGATGTAGGAATGGATCAATCCTTGATTCGTTTCACGCCCGGCCTTCTTGGCCGCCGCCGCCAGGCCTTTTTGGCGGAGATAATCGATGGCCTTTTCGACATCGTCGCCGTTTTCAGTCAATGCTTTCTGGCAATCCAGGATGCCGGCGCCGGTTTTTTCACGAAGTTCTTTTACGAGCTGACTTGATCCTGCCATGGTCCTCTATCCTATCCTGCGCCTTACGCGATGAGAAAAATTGTCATGAGTATGTGGTTGTTGGATTGCCTAGGCGACCGGAGCGGCTGCGCTCACTGCGGCAGGCTTTCCGCTGGCTGCCGGGGCGGCTTGGAAGTCGGCTTCCTCGCGCTGCGCTTTCATATGCGCGCCTTCGATACAGGCATCGGCAATCTTCGACGTGATCAGCTTGATGGAGCGGATCGCATCGTCGTTTCCAGGAATCGGGTAGGTGATGTTGTCCGGATCGCAATTGCTGTCCAAAATGGCAATGACAGGGATGCCCAGTCTGGTCGCTTCCTGCACAGCGATTTTTTCGATGCGCGTATCCAGCACGAAGATTGCGCCGGGAAGGCCGCGCATGGACTTAATGCCGGAAAGATACTTTTGCAATTTGACGATGTCCTTCTGCATGAGCATGATTTCTTTTTTCTTCAAGCCATGCTCGGCAGGGTTCTGTAACGTCGTTTCCATCTTCTTCATCTTGTCGATGCTGAGACGAATCGTTTTGAAGTTCGTCAGCATGCCGCCAAGCCAGCGCTGATTCACGAAGAACATGTTGGCGCGTTTGGATTCTTCTTCGAGGATTTCCGCAGCTTGCCGCTTGGTGCCGACAAACAGGACCGTTTCACCGGCTGCCACGGTGTCTCGGACGAAGGCATAGGCCTGCTCCATCCGCGTGAGCGTCTGTTGCAAGTCGATGATGTAGATGCCGTTGCGTTCGCCAAAGAGATATCTCTTCATTTTGGGATTCCAGCGGTTCGTCTGGTGTCCAAAATGCACGCCCGCTTCCAGCAATTCCTTAATTGTGACCACTCCCATGCCTTCACCTCCCTTCAAGGCTTGCAGAGCACCCGCCGTGCGGGTGAGGGGAACGAGTCCCCTTATTCTCAAGCCAAGCAGCGCGTTTCTTCGCTGATGTTAAATTTGTAAATACACGTTCCGCTCACGCCAATGGTGTGAACGGAGCTATCCAATGCACCGTTACAACCTCGGCACGCTAACATAGCGACGGTTGATTTTCAAGGGCTTAGGTGCGAGAGCCATGGTCAGGATCGATAGCTGGCGTTAATGCGGACATAGTCGTAGGACAAATCCGTTGTCCACATGTGAGCCGCTGCTTGTCCTTGTCCGAGTTCGACGGAGATCGTGAATTCTTTCTGCTTGAAGACCCGTGCGATCTTCCGTTCTGCCGCGAGTCCTGTTCCCATTCCTCGTTTGACCATCACAATGTTGTCGAAATGCACGGTGATGGTGTCGGGGTTGATGAGAACGCCGGATCGCCCAAGCGCGCCCATCACGCGCCCCCAGTTGGCGTCTTCGCCGAACAAGGCGGTTTTGACTAAATTGGAGGTGGCAATCGTGCTCGCGACACGTTTGGCGGCCGCTACCGTCTTTGCCCCGCCGACAGCGACCTTCACGACTTTGGTGACCCCTTCACCGTCACGGCAAATGGCCAGGGCGAGCGTCTGAGAAGCTTCGGTCAACAATTGCTCAAACTGACGATAGTGCTTGGTACCGGATTGAATCGTCGCATTGTTCGCCAGCCCGTTGGCCAAGCAGAGAACGGTGTCGTTCGTGCTGGTATCGCCGTCGACGGTGATGCAGTTGAAGGACTGATCGGCCGCGGACTTCAGCGCGCGTTGCAGCGCGGCCGGCGTAATGGCGGCATCGGTAGTCAAGTATCCGAGCATGGTCGCCATATTGGGATGGATCATGCCCGAACCTTTGGCCATGCCTCCGATGGTCACGACCCGGCCGCCGATTGTGGCTTGGAGCACGACCGTTTTTGGCCGCAAGTCAGTGGTGAGGATGGCTTGAGCAGCCTGGCGTCCTCCCGTGCGGCTGAGTTTTTCGATCAATGTTGGGACGCCTACTTTTACGCGATCGATCGGGAGCGTTCGTCCGATGACGCCGGTCGATCCAACGAAGACCTGGTGCACTGGAATTGCCAGGCTCTTGCTTACGGCAGTCGCCATGGCAACTGCCGCTTCGAGTCCTTTCGTGCCGGTGCAGGCATTGGCATTTCCACTGTTGACGATAATGGCGCGGCCGCGGCGCTGCCGAAGATGGCGGCGGTCGAGAATCACCGGTGCGGCGACCACGCGGTTTTTCGTGAAGATTCCTGCAATGGGACCGGGAACGGTGGATACGACCAGTGCTAAGTCGAGGATGCCTGGCTTTTTGATGCCGCAATGGATGCCGGCGGCTTCGAATCCTTGCGGTGCTGTTACGCCCAATACGTTGGTTTTCATGGCAGTCATTCCGTTGAAAGGTGGCTCGAAAAAATGTGCGTTAAGGATAACTGCCCGGCGCCGTGAGCCCTGTTTCTTCAGGAAGTCTCATCATCAGATTCATGGCTTGAATGGCTTGCCCGGCGGCGCCCTTGACCAGATTATCCACGGACGCAACGGTGACAACCCATCCGGCGCGCCGGTCCGCATAGACGCCGATGTCGCAAAAGTTCGACCCCTTGATGTAACGGGGATTGGGAACGAGGTCTTCGTAGAGACGGATAAACCGCTCGCCTTGATAGAATTCCCGATACAGCGCGCGTAATTCTGGGAGCTTGATATCGGTGTTCAGTTTGCAGTAGGCGGTGCTCAGAATACCCCGATTCATCGGGACGAGATGCGGGGTAAAGGCGATGGTGACCGCACCGGGCGTTCCCAAGGCGCCGGAGAGTTCCTGCTCGATTTCTGGAATATGGCGGTGCGCACCGATCTTATAGGGCTCTAACGATTCATGGGCTTCCGGAAAGTGATAGGGCAGGGCCGGACTCCGTCCCGCTCCGGAGATTCCTGATTTCGCATCGATGACAATGGAATCGAGCTGGACAAGTCCTTTGGCAAAGAGCGGCGCCAGTTGCAAGATGGCGGCGGTCGGGTAGCAACCTGGCGATGCGACTAACTTCGCTTTCGCGATGGCGCTTCGATGGAGTTCCGGCAATCCGTAGACGGCTTCTTGAAGCAGCTCAGGGTGGGCATGAGGCGTCTGGTACCACTGTTCGTATGCCGCCACATTCTTGAGCCGGTAGTCTGCGCTCAGATCCACAACCAGCTTGCCTGCTTTTATGCAGAGTGCAACCGGCTCTTGCGATTTCGTATGAGGCAGCGCGAGGAACAGAGCGTCGGCCTGTTCGGCCAGGGCTTCTGGCGCCAGCGATTCGAACTTGTGTTGCACGACGCCGGTGAGACTGGGGAATACAGAGGCGACGGGTTGGCCGGCCGATTTCTCAGAGGTCACCGCGGCGATGTCAAAGTAGGGGTGCGCGGCGGCCAGGCGGACGAGTTCCGCTCCGGCATAACCACTGGCTCCTGCGATCGCGATGCGAAATTTCTTTGGCATGGCTTGTTATCCTAATCGAGCTGGCGCTGAGAGCGTCAGGTTGTGGGCAACAAAAAAGGGAAGGCCGGAGCCTTCCCTTCCTCGTTCTTTGGCTCCGCTGTTTAGCGCTTGGAGTACTGGAAGCGCTTACGAGCACCCTTCTGTCCGTATTTCTTTCGTTCCTTCACGCGAGAGTCACGCGTGAGGAGGCCTTCTTTCTTGAGCGGGGTCCGTACGGTGGGGCTCAAGACGACGAGTGCGCGTGCAATGGCGTGACGGAGTGCGCCGGCCTGGCCGGTCGGGCCGCCTCCATAGACCGTCGCGTTAATCGAATACTTGCCGGTGAGTCCAGCCATTTCAAGGGGAAGCTGGATGATTTGCCGGAGGGTAAGGCGGGGAAAGGCCTTCTCCAGCGGCTTATCGTTCACGGTAATTTCACCGGTGGCCGTCCCGGTTACCCAGGCTCTGGCTACGGCACATTTTCTGCGACCTGTTGCGTACTGTGTCACGGCTGCCATAGGACTCGTCTCCTTCTAAATTCTAAGGGCTACAGGGAAAGGGGTTCCGGGTGTTGTGCCTGATGCGGATGATTCGATCCGACATAGACGCGGAGTTTTTTTGCCATGCCGTTGCCGAGCGGATTCTTGGGAAGCATGCCCTCAATGGCGCGCACCAATAATTCAGTCGGATCTTTCTTGAACAGGTGCTGCGCATCGGTGGTTTTAAGTCCGCCGGGGTAGCCGGAATGATGCCGGTAGAGCTTGTCCTGCATCTTGTTGCCGGTCAAATGGATTTTTTCAGCGTTAATGATCACGACGTGATCGCCCATGTCCACGTTTGGCGTGAAGGTTGGACGATGTTTGCCGCGGAGAATGCCGGCGACTTTAGCCGCCAGGCGTCCCAGGGTTTTCCCTTCGGCGTTCACAAGGTGCCACTGTTCTTTTACATTGGCCGGTTTTTCAAGATAAGTCGTCATGGCGGTCTTCTACTCCTCGCAATTAGTCAAACCAAACATCCTAGACTTCTTGTGTGTCGATATCTTTGGTATCGAGCTTCGCGAGCCAGGCATCTAGGTGTTGCCCGCTGCGCCGTTTCCACACGTCCTGAGTGGTATAGATCGGTGCGTGCGTTCGAAGGGCCAGGGCGATGGCATCGCTGGGCCGGGCATCGATCGACCGCTCCACTCCGTTGTTCTCTAGAAAAATGGTAGCGTAATACGTGCTGCTTTTCACATCGGTCAGGACAACTCGTTTAGTTGCAATGCCGAAGTGTTCGCCGAAGCTCTTGATTAAATCGTGGCTCATCGGCCGGGGGGGCGTGGCCGAATCCAAGGCGCGGCGAATCGAGTCGCCTTCGGGGGCGCCGATCCAAATCGTGAAGGTGTCTTGATCGTCGATTCTGGTCAAGACGAGAATCCTGGTATCTGTATTGGCGTCTTCAACGACACGGCTTACCGATAGTGGAATGAGGTCGGAATTGTTTGAGAGTATGGAGTCGCTCATGGTCACAGTTGCGTCAGGAATCCAGTTTGCCGAAATCTTCCGGCTTGAGATTTTCTAACCATTGCTCGAGTTCTTCCGAGCTTTGCTTTCGGATGACCGACTCGTTGGCGAAAATAGGCGCTTCCGACCGGATCGCCAGCGCGATCGCATCGCTGGGGCGAGAGTCGACGGCGTATTCCGAATCTTCGTACATCAGATGAATCTTGGCAAAGTATGTATGTTCATTCAAGTCCGTAATGACCACGCTAATCACTTTAGCATTGTAGGCATCTAGAAAGGACTTCATGAAATCGTGTGTCATTGGACGAGGTGGCGCCACATGTTCCAGCGCAAGGCTGATGGCGCTCGCCTCTGATTTCCCAACCCAGATCGGCAGCATCTCCGCTTCATCTTCATCTCGGAGAACGACGATATAGGCGTTGTTGTAGGGATCGAACATCAATCCCTTGACCTGCATTTGCGTAATCATGACAAATTCGACCGTTCATCCAAATAAGTGATCGTGGAAGACAGATGAAGAATGGAGGACTGTAGCATTTTCAAAAAGTGCCTGTCAACGAAGTCGGCGACAAGACAGGGGATTTTGTGAGATGCTGCCGGCCTCTGTTCTGACAGAGAAATGCAGTCGGTCGCGCCACCAGAATCAATGCAGGTTGGCGGGCGGCCTAGGTGCCTTCCGGGCGGAAGTTTTCGGCAATTTTCGAGGTGTCGGCTTGACCTTCCAGCTTTAAGAAGGCCTTCATCTGTTTGCGAACAAGCTCTCGCCCGCTTTCATCGCCAAGGTTGACCTGATATTCATTGATTACCATCACCCGCATGCCTTCCCACTTCTTCCAGCAGGCGGTGCAAACCTTTGCTTTGATTTCTTGTTCTAGCTTGCCGAGAAAGAGGGGGGCGGTAATTGCTTCGCCATTTTGTCCGCATGTGACGCACGCAACCTCTGCCATATCTGCCATGCTCCTTTGTCGAGTTTATATTACGATGTTAGGCGGCCTTAGGGTATGCTGAAATTTTGAAGCTTCAATTGTCCCCGGCGCGCAGCGGTATTCTAGCAGACGTATTCTTCCGAAGAAAAGAGGCAGTGCCGATTGACCCTCTGTGAGCTTCATGTTAGAAGAGGAGCGCATTTAGATTAGTTCTTGTGAAATGTACTCTGTGCCCGGATGGCGGAACTGGCAGACGCGCCGGACTCAAAATCCGGTTCTCGTAAGAGAGTGGGAGTTCGACCCTCCCTCTGGGCACCATAAATTCATGGATGACACATGCCATGGTAGTACGTATTCTAGGCACCACCCAATTTATAGTAGAAAACCCTCTTGACAGGGTTCCCCTATTGGCCTATAGTTCCGCGGTCATTAGAATGGTCTCATGTACGTAATCACTCAAGGAATTCTGTTGTTCATCATCTCCACACATTATTTTTCTCACAAGGAGGCAGCACATGCGTAAGGTGTTGGCACTGGGAGCCACAATTCTTTTTGTCGGCTCCGTGGGTGTTGTAGGAGCTCAAGAGCGTCTGCAGCAAAACTCCATGGGTTCTTCCATGGGCGTCGGGACAGGAGTCGGCGACATTTCTGGAAGCGCCAACCGCGTTCAAGCTTTTGATCGCAGTTCGTTTCTTGACCGGCTGTCTCTCCCAGAAACTATTTATGGCCGCGTATTAGCCATCGATATTCCTGCCGGGAAGTTGTTCCTGGAAACAGGTGGAAGCTCGCATGACGAAGGACGCGCTGGTTCAGGTTCAATGAATGCTCTCATCGTGTTTCTTGACGACAAGACCAACATGGACCAGATGAGGACTATCAATTCCGGCGACGATGTGACCTTGCAGGTCGTCGAAGCCACGAGCAATGCCCAGCAGTTTGGTATTGGTAAGAAGCTTGTTCGCGAAATCTCCGTGCTTCGTGGCAACGAGAAGCTCGCAGGATTTGGTGGATTGGGCCAGCGCCCGAATCCTTCAACTGAGCGTGCAATCGAGACCAACAGCGGCAGCATGACTGGTGGTGTGGCTGGGGCTGTGTTCCCAGGTAAGGCTACCGGAACGGTTGATACCGGGATCAGCGAGTTCACCGGCGCCGCTCCTTGCTGGAATTGCGAACCGCAGCCAGGATGGGGCTATCAGACGGTGGCTCCTGAGACCAAGGTGCCGAGCCGCTCTGATTACGGCGGAGCAGACTACAGCAAGCCGAACCTCGTGAAGGGCTTGAACTAGATCTAAGTTAGGCCGCTTGTTTTTGGAAAGGGGCAGCTTCGGCTGCCCCTTTTTTTTATTCTCAGTGTTGAGCAGCGTGGCGCTTGTTGTCTTGGGGCGTTACTGATAACGTGGATTGCTCATCGGCTTACAACGTTCATTCGGTATTGATCGGCGAGGTTTGAGGATGAATAGTAATGGAGATGCGGGAAACGTGCAGCAGGGGATTCCGTCAGATATTGAAATCGATCTTCGCGGAGTCATCTGTCCGTATAATTTTGTGAAAACAAAATTGAAGTTGGAAACGATGGAGCAGGGGCAGGTGTTGTCGGTGTTACTCGATGATGGAGATCCTATCAAGAATGTCCCGCGCAGTGTGGAAAACGAGGGGCACACCGTTCTTGCGCAGGATCGTGTCGGTGCGTCATACCGCGTGCTCATTAGACGAGAAGAGACCGATTAGCTTCGTTCAGGGTTTCCTGGTTTTCCCGCCCGCCTTCTGTTTTTTCTCACTCACGATAATTGTGATTGCTCGTGGCAGGGGCCTTCGTTTCAATAACTCTGAGACGTGGTGGGCTGTTCCTCTGAGGACGATCTCTTCCTGTAATGTAAGGTCGCAGACAAGCGCGATCAGGCGGCGCGGAGCGGTCTTGGCGATGGCCGCTAGAAGTGCCAGGCATGATTCGGCCTGGCAGAAGATGATGATTGGCTCTGCATGGGTCAGAATAATTGCGAGTCTGTTTTTGCTCACTCGGGTGGATGTCTGGATGTCTCCATAAAAATGAAACGCCTCGGCGGAAAATCCCGATGCCGCGATTGCAGCGGTTACAGCCGATGGGCCGGGAATAGAAAAGACGGGAATGGATTGTTGGTGTGCTGCGGCGACCAGAAGGCTTCCCGGGTCAGAGATCACGGGTGAGCCGCAATCGGCCAGCAACGCGACGGATGTTCCCTGTTGCAATCGATCGATCAGGACCGCCACTTTTTCTTTGATTTTTGTCGGTCCATAGCTGGTGAGCCTGGCGGTTAGGCGGTGGTGGCGCAGGAGAGCCTGCGTTGCGCGCGGATCTTCAGTCGCCACAATGTCGACCTTGCCGAGCGTGGCAAGAGCGCGAAGTGTGATGTCGTCTGGATGTCCAATCGGGACTCCAATGAGATAGAGTGAACCTCCTGCGTTTTTTCTCTGGCGAGTGCCGCATTCCACTGGTTCACTTTGTTGACTCTGTTCTCGCCGCATCGCTATAATTCTCTTTTAATCCCGCAAGATACGATTCGTTGTCTGTTGTGTGAGAGGGAATGCCCGTATGGCCGTAGTCTGCTTCATGGTGACGATGGGGTTGTACTTCGCCGCGACCATTTCATTTCTTGCGTATCTACTGCGACGCTCGGAAGCGCTTTCGAAAGTTTCTCTCGGCATTACAGCGGCAGGATTTGTCGCACACACGGTCGCGCTCGTTGCGCGAATGGTGGGGAGTTCTGCAGAGGCCCCTCCCAGCGTCCATGAGGCACTGTCTTTTTTTTCCTGGATGCTGATCCTGGTCTTTCTGGCCGTCGAGTTTCGCCATCGAATCCATGTGCTGGGCTCGTTCATTGTTCCGCTCGCGTTGGTCTCTCTTATTTCAGCTGCCGCACTGCCTGACACCGCTCCTACCTTGCAACCCATGTTTCGAACGCTCTGGTTGCACGTGACCTTGAGTATGCTGGGAACTGTGGGGTTTGCCGTCGCGTTTGTTGCGGGAGTGATGTATCTCATCCAAGATGGGCTTCTCAAGTCGAAACGGTTCAATGTGTTGTATAGCAAGCTGCCGGCGCTGGATTTTCTCGACCATCTGAACCAGCAATCCATCATCCTCGGGTTTCCGCTATTGACGCTTGGAATCATCACCGGTGCTATCTCTGCGGAGTTTGCCAAGGGTGCCTATGTGAGCTGGAATCCCGAGCAGACGTGGGCCTTGGTAACCTGGCTCTTCTATTTTGTCGTGCTTCTTGGACGTCTGACTGTGGGGTGGCGCGCGAAACGGGCGGCTTACTTAACGGTGATCGGGTTTGCCGGCGTCATTTTGACGCTGATCGGCGTGGTTCTCAAGAGCTACGGGACGGTGTCGTAAGATGCATGTAATCGTAGTTGGACTGAGCCACAAGACGGCGCCGGTTGAAATTCGCGAGAAGCTGGCGGTGCCGGGGAGCCGGATGGGTGAGGCGCTCACCCGATTGACGTCTTATTCCGGCGTGAAAGAAGGCATTCTTCTCTCTACATGCAATCGCGTTGAAGTCTATTCTGTTGTCGACGATATCGAGCAGGGGTATGGACGGATCCAGGAGTTTTTGGCCGATACCCACCTCTCCCTTTCCTCCGAACAGCTGACGCCGCACTTGTATTGGCATGCCGACGATCGAGCCATCACACATTTATTTCGCGTGGCAGCGAGTCTTGACTCGATGATCGTGGGGGAATCTCAGATCCTTGGGCAGTTGAAAGACGCCTTTGAGTCGGCGCTGTCGCATAAGACGACCGGGCTCGTCATGAACAAGGTCGTCAAGAAAGCTATTTCCGTCGCCAAGCGTGTGCGGACCGAAACCAAGATTGCCGAGATGGCCGTGTCGGTTAGCTATGCGGCAGTCGAGCTCGCCAAGAAGATTTTTTCTGACCTCGGGCAGAGAACGGTCTTGCTGGTCGGAGCCGGAGAAATGGCCAAGCTGGCCGCGCAACACCTGATTGCGCAGGGAGTCGGCCAGGTGCGGATTACCACCAGGACCCCGCAGCATGCCGTGGACTTGGCCGAGACCTTCGGTGGAACGGCGGTGCCGTTCGAGCAATACAAAGACGATATGGCGTCGGCCGATATCGTGCTGGTCTCGACCGGCGCGTCACACTATCTGATCAGCGCCGACGATGTGCAGCGGGCGGTGACGGCGCGAATGAACCGGCCGATGTTTCTCATCGACATCTCGGTCCCGCGCAATATCGATCCAGCTGTGCGGCATGTCGACAATGCGTTTCTGTTCGATATCGACGATCTGAAGCAGCGGGTGGAGAAAAATCGCGCCGAACGTTTGCAGGAAGCCGATAAAGCGGAGCAGTTGGTGGTGGAAGAAGTCGGTGTGTTACGCGAGTGGATGAAATCGCTGGAAGTGACGCCGACGATTGTCGCATTGAAGCAGCGCGCAGATGAGATTAAGCGCAGCGAGTTGGGTAAAACCTTGGGACGGCTCGCCCATCTTCCGGCGCAGGATCGGGAGCTGATCGAGGGGTTAGCCGCGTCGATTGTGAATAAGATGATTCACGGAACGATGGTGACGCTGAAATCCGAGGTGAATTCGTCGAGCGGAGCGGCGTTTGTCGAAGCGGCGCGGAGATTTTACAGTCTTGAGGCGGCTCCGCCGCCGGATCTGCGTGGAGAGTCGGCGGTCGAACCATCATCATCCTGTTTAGCCCACGATACGAGTGAGCCGCTTATTGAGCAAGTCCCATCTCGGACAGTCAGTCGGAAACAACCGTAGACCTTTTGTAGGAGTGAGCCCTGTGTCGATACCAACGGACGCACGAACCACGCTGGTTCTAGGCACCAGAGCGAGTAAGCTGGCCTTGCAGCAAAGCGAGTGGTTTCAGCGGCAGGTGGAGGCCATTGCACCAGAAGTTAGGGTAACGCTTACCCGGATTCAAACCTCTGGCGACAAGATCGTCGATGTGCCGCTCGCCAAGATTGGCGGGAAGGGCCTGTTCGTTAAGGAAATCGAAGAAGCCCTGTTAAGCGGCGAGATCGACTTTGCCGTGCATAGCATGAAGGATGTTCCGACGCAGTTGCCGGACGGGCTGGAAATTCTCTGTGTGCCTCCGCGAGAAGATGCGCGGGATGCGCTGATCAGCCGCACGGGATGCCGCTTTCAGGAATTGCCACTCGGCGCTCGTATCGGATCGAGCAGCTTGCGCCGGCAATCGCAGTTTCTGCACGCGCGACCGGATCTTCGGATCGAGATGCTTCGGGGAAATCTCGATACCCGGTTGAAGAAACTCAAAGACGGCCAGTTCGATGCGATTATCTTGGCCGCTGCCGGGCTGCGGCGTTTGGGATGGACGGAGGAAATTACGGAGTATCTCGATCCACACCTCTGTCTTCCCGCTATCGGGCAAGGGGCGCTAGGAATTGAGGGGCGGTCGAACGACCAGTTTGTGCGCTCTATTCTGAGCCGGCTGACCCATCCGCCGACGCAGGTCGCGGTGACGGCGGAGCGAGCGTTGTTGCATCGATTGGAAGGCGGTTGCCAGGTGCCGATTGCGGCCTATGCGTCACTGACGAATGATCAGGTGCACCTGGAGGGCCTGGTGGCGAGTGTGGACGGTAAGACCGTCATTCGAGATGCCGTGCAGGGGACAAGGGCAGAGGCGCAAGCCTTGGGGACCGCGCTGGCGGAACGGCTACTTGCGCGAGGGGCGGACAAGATTCTGGGCGAGATTTATGGAAGGGCCTGATGGCAGATAAGCCACGAATAGGCAGAGTGTATCTGGTCGGGGCCGGGCCAGGCGATCCGAAGCTCCTGACCTTGCGGGGGAAGGAATGCCTGGAGCAAGCCGACGTCGTGCTGTACGACTATCTGGCGAATTCTGCGTTGCTGTCTCACGCTCCGCTTCAGGCAGAGCGCATCTATGTGGGCCGGCGTGGGCGTGGACAATACCAACCCCAAGAAACCACTAACCGCATGCTCATCGAGCGGGCTCAGCGGGGAGAGATCGTCGTTCGATTGAAGGGCGGCGATCCGTTCGTATTCGGTCGCGGGGGTGAAGAAGCGGAAGCGCTGGCAGCTGCTGGGATCTATTTTGAAGTGGTGCCCGGCGTGACGGCAGCGGTGGCCGCTCCGGCCTATGCAGGAATTCCTGTGACGCATCGGACGATGGCGTCCACAGTCACATTTGTCACGGGACACGAAGATCCGGACAAGAGCACAACGGCATTGGAATGGCCAAGGCTAGCAAGCAGTCATGGGACCTTAGTCTTTTTGATGGGGATGAAAAATCTTCCATCCATCGTTTCCAATTTGATCGGCGAAGGGCGCCCCTCGACTACTCCAGTAGCGCTGATTCGATGGGGAACCAGAGCGGCGCAACGCACCGTGGTGGGGACGCTGGCCGATATCGTGGAGAAGGCGCAGCAGGCGAAGCTGGAGCCGCCAACGGTCGTGGTGGTGGGCGAAGTGGTCAAGCTGCGAGCGCAGTTAAATTGGTTTGAGCGGCGGCCGCTGTTTGGGAAGCGTGTGTTGATGACGCGCGCGAAAGAGCAAGCGGGAGAGCTGGCCGGCTTGCTGGCCGCTGCCGGCGCCGAGCCGATCGAAGGCGCCACGATTCAAATTGTGGAGCCAAAAGATTGGGCGCCGGTCGATCGGGCGATTGACGCGCTGGGTCACTATGATTGGGTGATTTTTACCAGCGTCAATGGCGTCGCGCAGTTTATGAAACGGCTGAAAATATGTGGATATGATGCGCGCAGCTTTGCTGGGCGACGCATTTGCTGCATCGGGCCTCGCACGGCCGAAGAACTAGCGGTGTATGGCCTCAAGGCCGATGTAATCCCGGCTGAGTATCAGGCGGAGGGAGTGCTGAAGACATTGGCCGAGTCGGATCTGTCACGAGCTCGGATTCTCATTCCGCGAGCCGAAGTTGCCCGCGAGCTGTTGCCGGAGGAGTTGCGGGTTCGTGGCGCGGCGGTCGATGTCGTGTCGGTCTATCGCACGGTGGCTCCGGGAACCTCCGTCGAGAGCTGGAAACAGTTGTTAGTGGACCGTGAGATCGATGCGGTGACTTTTACCAGTTCGTCGACGGTCAGAAATTTTATTGAGTTGGTCGGGGGTGAAGCGCAAGCCCGAGTCCTGGTACAATCGGTTGCCATCGCCTGTATTGGACCGATCACGGCGCAGACCGCGCGGGATGCGGGGTTTTCAGTTGCGGTCATGCCCAGCGAGAATACGATTCCGGCGTTGGTCGAGGCGATGGCAGGATATTTTGGAAAGAGCGTGCCGGTGGCTGCGGCGACGGCGCCGTAGCGGTGCGATGACGGGCCGATACACAGTAACAGGGAGGGGTATCCAATGGTTCCAGTGAAATCGTTCATGATTCCTCGAGAGAAGTTTGTCACCGTGGCTCGCGACACCGATGCCCAGACGGCGGCGCGGATTATGCGCGATCGCGGGATCGGCAGCTTGTTTATTACTAACGATAAAGAAATTATCGGCATCGTGACCGACACGGATATGATGCGCCGCGTGGTGGCGTCAGGGTCGGATGCGACCAAGGCGACGGTGGAGCAGATCATGTCGGCTCCGATCCTGACGATTGAAGAGAACAAGACGTTGCTGGATGCCAATGATCTGATGGCGCAGGCGCATGTGCGCCATTTGGGCGTGACGCACGAGGGGAAGCTGGTCGGGGTCATTTCGGTTCGCGACCTGGTGGTCTTTCTGACTAATTTGCCACGAAAGTAGGACGGCATGGCATTTCCGATCCAGCGGCTTCGGCGGCTGCGGCAACAGGATGCTTTTCGACGGATGGTGCGGGAAACCGTGCTGTCTCCGGCCGATTTTATTTATCCCTTGTTTGTCGTCGAGGGGCAGGGCCGGCGCGAGGAAATCGGGTCGATGCCTGGCCAGTTCCGGCTGTCGGTCGATCTGTTGGTGAAGGAGGCCGCGGAGGTTCAGTCGCTTGGCATTCCCGCGATTATCCTGTTCGGCATTCCCGCGAAGAAGGATGATCGGGGGACATCGGGATATGATCCGAACGGGATCGTCCAGCGGGCGATTAAGGCGGTGAAGGATCAGGTGCCGGGTCTGGCCGTGATTACGGATGTGTGCATTGATGAATATACGGATCATGGCCATTGCGGCATCGTGAAAGACGGCAAGATTCTCAACGATGAAACGCTGGAATGTCTGCGGACGATGGCCCGGACGCATGCCGAAGCCGGCGCCGACATGGTCGCCCCTTCCGATATGATGGATGGACGAGTGGCGGCGATTCGCGCGGAGCTCGATCAAGCGGGTTTTCCTGAACTGCCGATCATGGCCTACGCGGCAAAATTCTCGTCTTGTTTCTATGCTCCCTTTCGGGATGCCGCGTATTCGAGTCCGCAGTTCGGCGACCGCCAATCGTATCAGATGGATCCGGCTAACGGGCGTGAAGCGTTACGCGAAATCGATTCGGACGTGGAGGAAGGGGCCGATATCGTCATGGTGAAACCGGCCATGCCCTATCTGGATATTATTGCGCAGGCGCGCGCGCGGACGTTGCTTCCCATTGCGGCGTATCAAGTCAGCGGCGAGTACAGCATGATTAAGGCCGCGGGGCGCGCCGGCTGGCTGGATGAAACGCGCGCCATGATGGAATCGCTGCTCTCGATCCGGCGGGCCGGAGCCGATCTCATTTTGACCTACTTCGCCAAGGATGCCGTCAGGCAGTTGCGTTGAGCTTGGCATGAAGGTGACACGCGGATACTCAGGCGGCGGTGCGCGGGCCTATCCCGTGGCGACGGTCGGCAATTTCGATGGCCATCATCTCGGCCATCGCTCGCTGCTGCAGACGGTCGTGGAGACGGCGCGCCGGATGGAAGGCACGGCGCTGGTGCTGACGTTCGATCCCCATCCGGTCAAGATCCTCGCTCCCCACGTCGACTTGAAGTTTCTCACGAGCCCTGACGAAAAGTTGCAACGCTTCGAGGATGCGGGGGTGGATGAAGTCGTTGTGCTTGAGTTCGATCCAGCGTTCGCAAGTCTTTCGCCGGAGACCTTTGTCGAAACGGTGTTGTATCGCGGGTTGCGCGTGCGGCAGATTTTTGTCGGGCAGCACTTTGTGTTCGGCAAGGGGCGCACGGGCAATATCGCTTCGTTAACGGTGATGGGGAAACGATTCGGCTGTTCCGTGACGCCTGTCTCGCCGGTGCTTGCCGACGGTGGCATCGTCAGCTCCACACGGGTGCGTAAATTGGTGCAAGAGGGACAGGTCGATCTCGCGGCCCGGTTGCTGGGACGGCAGTATGCGATAAGGGGAGTCGTCATGCCTGGCGCGCAGCGGGGACAGGAGTTAGGCTGGCCAACGGCGAACGTGCGGTTGCCGGTTGAGCGAGTGGTCCCGCCGAATGGAGTGTATGCGACGGTGACCGTCTGGAATCAACGACGGTTCGACTCCGTGGCCTATATCGGATCGCGGCCGACGTTCGATGTCGGCGAGCGGCTAATGGAAGTCCATTTGCTGGACGAGCAACAGGATCTGTATGGAGAGTCTATTGAAGTGCAGTTTCTTCAGCGGCTGCGCGGCGATACCAAGTTTCCCAGCGGAGCCGATCTGAGCCGTCAGATCGCGGTCGATGTGGAACGGGCCAAAGCAATTTTACAAGAACATCGCAGTGCGCTGTCGGCAGGATAATGGCGAGTATGGCCATGGTCGAACAACGTGTGTCGCGGAGGGCCTGGCCTCCGGTATTGCACCGGGTCGTCAAGACGGTGCGTGCGCGCGGGTTGTTTGAGCCTGGGCATCATCTGCTCGTTGCCCTATCCGGGGGGCCTGACTCTGTGGCGCTGTTGATACTTCTCCATCGTCTGATCCCTCGTTGGCGTTTGCGACTGACGGCGGTTCATTTCAATTACGGTCTTCGCGGGCAGGAGTCCGATGAGGATCAGGCGTTTGCGGCGGCGCTATGCGCGTCGCTAAATGTGCCGCTTCGCTGCGTGTCATTGGATGCTCGGACTCGCCAGCCACGGGTTTCCCTTCAGGCTCAGGCGCGCGATGTGCGCTATCGTGCTATGGCGAAGCTGGCCGAAGACGTCGGTGCGGATCGCATTGCCGTTGGCCATACAGCCGACGATCAGGCTGAAACGATCTTGCTTTGGATGTTGCGCGGAGCTGGGATCGCGGGGCTAGCTGGTATGCCGGCTCAACGCGACGGAATGATTATTCGCCCCTTGTATGAGATCAGGCGCCAGAAGGTGCTGGATTTTCTGAATGCGACAGGGCAAGCGTATCGGCAGGATTCCAGTAATGCGAAACCGATCTATGCGCGGAACCGCATCCGTCACCAGCTGCTTCCCGTCCTGAACCAAATCGCACCAGCCGCTGTCGATGCGTTGTGCCGAATGGGTGATATCTGCCGTGAGGACGATCGGTATCTGGAGGAGCTGACGGTCGGTTTGTATGGAGTGCTGGTTCAGCCAGATGGTGCGGGGTACGCCATTGATCGGCAAGGTTTTCAGGCCCAACCGCTGGCGTTGCAACGCAGGCTCTTGCGCGAGGTCTTTCGCCGCATGCATTCAAGCCTGCGGGCTCCTAGTTTCGCGACGGTAGAGGCGGTACGCCGGTTATTCTGGCTCACGGGAGCGGGGGGGCTGCATTGCGCCGGTAATGTACAGGTTCGAGTGATTCCGAATGCGCTACGCTTGCAGCCGGCTCACGTCAGTGCCTGTCCGCGGGAGTCCCAGACGGTCGTCCAGCAGTTTTCGGTACAGATCCCTTCCATTGTCGAATGGGCTGGTACGAAGCGGCGAATTCGAGTACAAGAAGAGACGCGTGAAGCGGCGCATCGATTGGCGGCGCCCTCGGGATGGCGAATGATCGTCGATGCGGACCTGCTGTCGTATCCGTTGCACATCCGATCATGGAAGGCCGGGGATCGCTTTATTCCGTCGGGCATGAAGGGTCGGTCGAAAAAACTTCAGGACTATTTTATGGATCTCAAGGTTCCCCTGTCTCGGCGTAGGGAAATTCCGATTCTGGATTCTCCTCAGGGGATTGTGGGGGTGTTGGGATTTCGGCCGGACGAGCGGTTTCAAGTGAATGACCATACACGCCGATGTGTGGTCGTCAGTATGGATGAGATGTCGGGTGCGGAGGGAGTGCATTAGCATGAAGCGTGTATTTGGCCGGCCGATTGTGACGCAGGAACAGATGCGGACCCGTATCCGGGAATTGGGCAAGCAGATTAGCGCCGACTACGCGGGTAAAGACTTGGTATTGGTGGGGGTGCTCAAGGGAGCCTATGCCTTTTACGCGGACCTGGCTCGCGCCATCCGGATTCCAATTCACATCGACTTCATCGTGGTCTCCAGTTACGGCAGCAAGACCAAGACGTCGGGCAAGGTAAAGCTCGTTACCGATCTCACCGAATCGATAAAGGGCAAGGATGTGTTGCTGGTCGAGGATATTGTCGATTCGGGGTTGACGGTTCAGTATTTGCTGAAGACGTTCGCGAAAAAGAAACCGCGTTCGCTGAAGGTCTGCACGTTGTTAAGCAAACCGGACCGCCGGCAAGTTGTGGTGCAGGTTGATTACGAGGGTTTCAAGATTCCGAATCATTATGTGGTCGGGTACGGACTGGACTATCAGCAACAATATCGAAATTTGCCGTATCTAGCAGTTTTGGATCTCACGGAAGAAGAGACGTAAGTTTGGACTCGATATTGTCACTTTTGTCGCCCCTGTGTTAACATCACTCACATTCAGTGGCGTTATGCAATGCGTTTTCCTCTGATTTAACGTTTCCACGAAGGAGATCTGGATGAATTCCAGGGTGAAGAACCTGCTCTTTTGGGTGGTCGTCGGCTTGTTTATGATTTTGCTGTTCAACCTGTTCAGCGTGCCGACTCACGCGCCCGAAGAAGATGTGATATTCAGCGATTTCATGGCCAAGATTGATAAGGGCGACATTGAAAAGGCCATTATTAAAGGAAATCATATTAGCGCGGTCTTGAAAGACAAGACCAGAATTAGAACATTTTCGCCGGATTATCCAGACCTGGTGAAGGTATTACGCGAGAAGGATGTGCAGATCGAGGTGAAGCCGCCGGAAGAAAGTCCGTGGTACATCACGTTCCTGGTGACATGGGGGCCGTTCATTTTGTTCCTGGGACTCTGGTTCTTCCTGATGCGCCAGATGCAAGTCGGGGGGAATAAAGCGCTGTCATTTGGGAAGAGTCGGGCGCGGATGCTGACGGAAGATAGAAAGAAGGTTACTTTTTCCGATGTAGCGGGGGTTGAAGAGGCCAAGGAAGAAGTTTTGGAAATCATCGAGTTCCTCAGAGATCCGCGTAAATTTCAAAAGCTTGGTGGAAGAATTCCGAAGGGTGTTTTGATCGTTGGTCCTCCTGGAACCGGAAAGACGTTGCTGGCTAAGGCCATTGCCGGCGAGGCAGGGGTCCCCTTCTTTAGCATCAGCGGCTCAGATTTCGTCGAAATGTTTGTGGGGGTCGGTGCGTCACGCGTACGCGACTTGTTCGAACAGGGGAAGAAGCATGCCCCTTGTATCATTTTTATTGATGAAATCGATGCAGTCGGACGGTTGCGCGGCGCAGGTTTAGGCGGCGGACACGATGAACGCGAGCAGACGCTGAATCAGCTATTGGTTGAAATGGACGGGTTCGATACGACGGAAGGGGTGATTCTGATTGCGGCCACCAATCGACCGGATGTGCTGGATCCCGCGTTGTTGCGGCCTGGCCGCTTTGACCGGCAGGTCGTGGTGAATCGTCCTGATCTGAGGGGCCGTTCTGAAATTCTGAAAGTGCACACGAAGAAGGTGCCGGTGGCGGCCAATGTTGAATTGGAAAAGATTGCCCGTGGGACGCCAGGTTTTTCCGGTGCGGACCTGGAGAATCTTGTGAATGAAGCCGCTCTATGGGCGGCGCGCCAGAATAAGAAAGAGGTTGAGGTCGTCGATTTTGAAATGGCCAAAGACAAGGTCTTGATGGGCGCTGAGCGCAAAAGCATGATGCTCACGGACGAAGAAAAGCGTACAACGGCCTACCATGAGGCTGGCCATGCATTGATGGCAAAGCTCTTGCCTGGTACGGACCCGGTTCATAAAGTCACGATCATTCCGCGCGGGCGAGCTTTGGGCGTCACGATGCAGTTGCCGACCGATGACCGGCACAATTACTCCAAAGATTTTCTGTACAACAACCTCGCCATTTTGATGGGAGGGCGCGTCGCTGAAGAGCTGGTTCTCAATCATGTCACCACTGGAGCCGGAAACGATATCGAACGGGCGACGGACCTGGCGAGAAAGATGGTCTGCGAGTGGGGAATGAGCGAGAAGCTTGGTCCTTTGACGTTCGGACGGAAGGAAGAAGAAATTTTCCTGGGTCGTGAGATTGCTACGAAGCGGGACTTTAGCGATCAAATCGCGCTGGATATCGATCTTGAGATCAGACGTCTTGTGACAGAAAATTATGAGCGGGCCAAGCGGATTCTGACTGAAAATATGGTCAGTTTGAAGGCCTTGGCTGAAGCGTTGCTTGAAAAAGAAGTACTCGATGCACCAGAAATCGATGCGATTCTGTTGCAGTCTTCCTCTCAGACCGTTCCTGCCTAATCTGCTTCAACCATCCTGCCGCGCTTCCTGTTTTGGCACCGGAAGCGCGGCATCGGTCACTCGATGGACGCCGTGGGTACAACAGCCGGTCGTGGTCTGTCGTCTTTCGCAGTCTGAGTGTTTGATTCTCTGTATATATCGGGGCGTAGTGCGGTCAGCGCACATGCGGAGGGCTTTGGTGAAAAACTATACCTTGCTTGCGAAGGGACGGCTGATTCCAATCCTGGACTGTCCGCTCCTGATGGGTATTGTCAACATCACTCCGGATTCCTTTTCGGATGGGGGGTGCTATGCGACGGTCGATCAAGCGGTCGATCAAGCAATGAGGCTCGTTGAACAGGGTGCGAATATTCTCGATTTGGGCGCTGAGTCGACGAGGCCTGGGGCGGCGCCAGTCGGCGAACAGGAGGAGATGGATCGCGTACTGCCTGTTTTGCATGAGGTGGCGAAGCGGACGGCTGTGCCTATTTCTGTGGATACGATGAAGTCGCGGGTGGCTCGGGAAGCGCTCAATATGGGCGCTTCGATTGTGAATGATGTGACTGCGATGCGTTTCGACCCCAATATGGCAGCCGTGGTAGCGCAGTATGGCGCCGGGGTCGTGATGATGCATATGCAGGGCATGCCGGCGACGATGCAGAAAAATCCTAGGTATGATAACGTAGCAGACGATGTGCGGATGTTCTTTCTCGAGCGGATCGCCGCTGCAGAAGGAGCCGGGATTGCGAAAAGCCAGATCGTGCTTGATCCGGGGTTCGGTTTTGGTAAGCTGCTGGTACATAACTTGGATCTCTTGAACCGCTTGTCCTCATTCGATCAACTTGGCTGCCCTATGTTGGTGGGAGTCTCGCGAAAAGCATTTCTCGGGAAAATTCTCGATCGTTCAGTGCGGGATCGGGAGTGGGGGACCGCGGCGGCCGTTGCGCTGGCGGTGGATCGTGGCGCGTCGATCGTTCGCGTGCACGATGTGGCGAGTATGAAGGATGTCGTGATGGTTGCCGCAGCGATTCGTGCGGCGGCTCTTGCTTCAAAACAGGAAGATTATGCGTAAATTATTTGGGACTGACGGGATTCGAGGGGTGGCCAATCTGGAGCCCATGACAAGTGAAACGGCGATGCAACTGGGCCGCGCGGCCGCCCATTTGTTTATGCGACGGGCTGGCCGCCATCAAATCGTGATTGGGAAGGATACGCGCATCTCCGGCTATATGCTGGAGTCCGCACTCACGGCCGGCATCTGTTCCATGGGCGTGGATGTGCTGTTGGTGGGGCCGATGCCGACGCCGGCCATTGCCTTTTTGACCAGGAGTCTTCGCGCGGATGCCGGGGTCGTGATATCGGCGTCGCACAATGCGTATCAAGACAACGGTATTAAGTTCTTTTCGAGCAACGGCTTTAAATTGCCGGATGATATGGAAGCCCGCATTGAGGACTTAATTGTCTCAAACGAGATCAGCCATCTGCGTCCCACGGCGGATTTAATCGGCAAGGCGTTTCGTATCGATGATGCGGAGGGGCGCTATATTGAATTTGCCAAGCGGTCTCTGCCTCGCGAGATGGACTTCCAGGGAATCAAGTTGGTTGTCGATTGCGCCAACGGAGCGGCTTATAAGCTGGCGCCGAAGGTCTTGCGAGAGCTTGGAGCGAAGGTTGAGGTGATTGGGTGCGAGCCCAATGGCATGAATATCAATGCCGGGTGCGGGGCGGTGCATCCCGATCAACTGCAGGAAGCCGTGCGCCGTCACAAGGCAGACATCGGGATCGCACTTGACGGGGATGCCGATCGAGCGATCTTTGTGTGCGAGCAGGGGACAATCGTTGACGGCGATCATGTGATGGCGGCCTTGGGGCTCGATCTGCATCAGAATGGATTGCTGGCCAAGCAAACGCTGGTCGGGACGGTCATGAGCAATTTCGGACTTGAGCTATGCATGGCCAAAGCAGGCGTTAAGTTGCTTCGAACTCCCGTGGGGGACCGCTACCTCCTCGAGCGCATGCTTGCCGAAGGTTACAACTTCGGTGGCGAACAGTCCGGGCATTTCATCTTCTTGGATCATAATACGACGGGCGATGGTTTAATCTCCGCGCTCCAAATGATCTCCTTGATGAAGCGGACGGGGAAGCCGCTGTCAGAATTGGCGCAGACGATGTCCGCCGTTCCGCAAATTCTGCTTAATATTACGGTTAAGCAGAAACCGAAGTTGGAAACAGTGCCGGATATCGACCGGGCGATTCGTGAAGGCGAGCGCCGGTTGAACGGAAACGGTCGCGTTTTGGTGCGCTATTCTGGAACCGAACCGCTCCTTCGAATCATGGTCGAAGGCGAGCGGGACGCGGTGATCAAAGAAGTGGCGGAAGATCTCGCGCGTCTTGTGCGCACGCATCTCACGTAGTAGCGGTTCCATCGCAGGGAAGGCTCATGCTGCCATCCCTTTGTGCCGCCTTTCTCACCGGGCTTGTCGCCGGTTCGTTCCTCCCATTCTTTCCCGTCAGCATACTCTTCGTTTTACTTGTATTCATATTCGTCCTCTCGGTCGTTGAACGCGCCGGAGCGATCGATCACGTGAATAGTGTTAAGTGGTGTGCGGCCTTTTGTCTGGGAGTGATCTATTGGACGTGGGTGACGCCGCCGATAATAGGCCATCCTCCAAAGGATCTCTCGGCAGAATCGAATACGACCTATACGGGGAGAATCATTGGCCTTGTACAACATGCTCCATCTCGCCTGACAATGATCGTTGACCTGAGTGCAAGTTCCGATGACGTGCCGCTTGTGCGCAGGATCAAGCTGACGTGGCGAGACCCAGGCGATGCTGTATGGGCAGGCGATAGAATCGTGTTTCGAACAAGGTTGCGTGTTCCTGCGGGATCCCTTAATCCAAGAGGGTTCGATTATGCCGTGTATGTTGAGCGGCAAGGCATCGAGGCCGTGGGAACAGTTACTGGATTTGACGCCGTTCGCCGGCTTTCGTTTGCACGCGAGTCGAACTGGTGGTGGAACAGTTGGGGGCGCATCGATCGCTGGAGAGGCGTTATTCGAGAGAAAGCGATTGGCTCGCTGACTCAGCCGGCTCGCGGTCTGTTTCTCGGGATCGTGATCGGAGAGCGGGGATATGTCCAAGAGGATTTGCAAGAATGGTTTATGACGACGGGAACAATCCACTTGCTTTCAATCTCAGGGTCGCATTTAGGCCTGATTGCAGTCGTCGTGTTTGGAGCGGCTCGCCGGGGATTTATCGCTGTTCCATCTGCAATACTGTTGAGAATGTCGAGATTTGTCACGCCGACTCGTCTGGCAATCATCTGTACATGGCTGGTGGTCACGTTCTATGCGCTCCTTGCCGGCGCTGAACTCGCGACCATGCGGGCCTGGATGATGATTTGCGTGGGGCTAGTTGCTTTGTGGATTGGGTCTGAGCGTCACCTGCTGCATGCCTTGGCTGGAGCGGCGCTCGTAATTCTTTTGCACGATCCGCGTGCGATTGGAGATATTTCGTTCCAACTGTCGTTTCTATCGGTGCTGGCCATCGTCTGGGGCGTGGCGGCATTGTCTTGCCGGAATAATTCTGATGAACCAGCTCTCACAAAGCGGGAGATCTGGGGGCGTCATGTTCGAGAGGCAGTGATTGTGGGCGCAGCGGTAACGCTGGCAACAACCCCGCTTGTGGCTTGGTATTTCAATCAAGTGCCCTGGCTGGGTTTGGCCACCAATTTGGTCGCCGTTCCCTTTACAGGAATGATCCTCGTTCCGCTCGGGCTGTTATCCGCATGTGTGGCGCTTGTGCAGACTACTGGAGACCTTCCGCTTGCATCGATTCAAGAGCATCTACTGGAGTGGATGGTGAATGCGTTGCATTGGTGTGCGACGATTCCAGGAAGCGACTGGCGTGTGCCTGCTCCTCCTTTGGGGAGCATGCTCGTCTGTTATCTAGGCCTGTGTTTGGTAGTTGGCGCTCTACGGTTTCGGCATCATCGGGCTATTGGGACCGTGCTTGTCGCGCTGGCGTTGGGCGGCTGGGTATTGTCTGGTACTCCGATCACGGACGGCGATCGCTGGCGAGTCACGTTTCTCGATGTCGGGCAGGGAGACAGTGCGGTCTTGCAATTGCCAGATGGAAAAACGGTGTTGATCGACGGTGGGAGAAGGTACGAACGGTTTGACATGGGGCGCAGCGTCGTTGCGCCATTTCTGCTGAATCAGGGAATTCGGAAGCTGGACCATATCATTGCCACGCATCCGCAACAGGATCATGTCGGTGGACTTCCCTGGATCATTCGCCATCTCGAAGTCAGAGAGTTTTGGCATACGGGCATTGAGCGACCTGAACCGCTGTTCAAAGAATTGCGTGAGGCCGTGGCAGTGCGAACTGTCCAGCCTCATGTCGCGACGCGAGGAGAGGATGTTGTTCGAGAAGGGCGCTGCCGGCTCATGGTGCTGAATCCGAGCGGGGCGCGAGATCGAGAGACATCCGTTCGGAGTCTAAGCGGAACAGTCCTCAATAACGAGTCCGTCGTTGTGCAATTGACCTGTGGACAGCACAGGATGTTGTTTGCCGGCGATATCGAAACAGACGGGCTTCGTTGTCTGACGGCGATGGGCCAAGATCCGGTGACGGTGCTCAAAGTCCCTCATCACGGCGCGCGCAGTTCGTTGGACCGGCACTGGATCGGATTGGTTCGGCCTCGCTATGCGGTATTCTCGGTCGGCCGGCATAATTCTTATGGACATCCTGCTGCTGACGTGGTCGAAGCCTATTCCGCGGTTGGGAGCGAAGTGGTTAGAACCGATCGGGATGGAGCGGTCATCGTGACAGGGCGTCTCTCGACATCAGATATCCAGATACAAAACATGCGCGAGATGATGTTGCAGCCAGTGGCGCTGCGAGAGTGCCTTTGGGAGTGCGAGTGGCGCAACTGGCATCGAGTACGGCTTCAGACGCAGGAATTCTAATCAGTCAGATTTTCCACCTACATAGTTTACTCACTCCAGCGTCGAGTGAATCTTAGCCAATTCCGTACATTGATGGTGTGGGAATGGTCGTTTATGTTCATTCCTGTCCACAAGGCTGAGATATCCCATCGCAAGTCCGCGAGTTTACTCACTATTATCACAATGCTATCAAGGCATAGCATGTGCAGACATTTATGCCCTGGGAATCTTTGATCTGAGGAGTACGACCATCATGGCTAATCTTGTTCGCATCGTCATTCAACTGCCGCTTGAGCTGAAGGAACAGCTGGATGCTTTGAAATCGCAAGGGTATACGACCAGCGGCTTTATTCGGGCGATGTTAGAGCGTGAGTTGAAAAAACCGGAGTTGAAGTTAGTCGCCAACGGCCGGCGGATGTTGGGTAAGTCGTCCTAGTTTGCCACGTGCGCAAGGAATGTCGGTATGAGGCTTTCAGATTTAGTTCGTGAGCAAGCTCCAGAACCTCGGAAGGATGCCGCCGGGCAACTACTCCCCGGGCCGTTCTCCGATTCGAAGAGTTCTTGCGATGCGCAGGCCGTGCCTCTCAGAGAGGTGGATGCCTGTGCGGATTGGTATGGGCGGACACAGAAAGAAATGATGGCGATCGAAGAAGCAGCCCGTACAAATCGCAGGATCGCCATCGACTGGTGCCACCGATTGGCCGAAGAGCTCGTCGCGCTACTCGCCGTAAACGACGATCTGATTCTCCGCACGATGCAGGGAGATCGCGGAGCCTATCAGATTGCGAATGCGATTCATGTGGCGATCCTCAGTGTGAAGATTGGGCAAGGGCTGCACTACGATTCCGTGGCGCTGGCACGTCTGGCCTTGGCTGGATTGCTGCACGATCTGGGCATGTGGCTGGTTCCGCAAGAGATTCGTGAGAAACCCGGTTCGTTGAGCGCAGACGAGTGGGCTGAAATCCATGCGCATCCCGAGCAAGGGCGCCGTGTGGCGGCCGAGATGGGCGAATCGTTTCACTGGCTGGCAACGGCAATCGCTCAAGAGCATGAACGATGGGATGGCAGCGGCTATCCCTGCCGGCTGAAGGGCGGAGAGATCGGTGAAGTCGCGCAAATCGTCGGATTGGCCGATGTGCTCGATGCCATGATCAGTCCGCGTCCGTATCGCACGCAGATAGTGCCGCATCAGGCGCTTCGAAGCTTGCTGGTTCAGCACAAACAGGCCTTTCAACCGCGTCTGCTCAAAACCGTGGTCGATCAGCTGTCGCTCTACCCGGTCGGGACGGTCGTTCGGTTGAACGATGGTCATATTGGCGTGGTGTCCAAGGTGAATTCGAGATTCCCGCTCCGGCCGGTGCTCCGTGTTCAGCGGAATCATGAAGGCCTGGCAACCGGCGATACGGTTCCACTCGATTTGAGTCATGAAACGGCGACGCACATTGTTGAGGTCTTGCCGGCGATGCAGGCCGCGTAAGGAGGGCAAGAGGACTCATGAGAATATCTATGCACAAGTCGGTGAAATGGAGCTTGCTTTGTCTGAGCGTCGGAGTGATGGCGATGCCGGGATGCCGGAATCCTGCGCAGTCGTCGCTTCCGCCGTCTGCGATTAGCCCAGCGGCTCAATCGTTGCCTCCGATGCCGAAAGGCGATGTATATGCGGATGAAGCGGTGCCGACGGCGGAAACGCCCATCGAGTCCGGCGATACGCTGGACATTGTGATTCGCCGAGGGGCTGGAGAAGAAAAATTCATGAGTGTGGTGCGGGAGAACGGGATGATCGGCGCGTCCTTCCTTGAAGTGGCGGTTGGCGGTTTGACGGCGCAGCAAGCGGAAGCCCGCATTCAAGAACAGGTCATTCCCTACATGCGCAATCCCAGAGTGCAGGTCGTGCTGAAAAAAAAGTCGCTCAAGATTAAACGAGTATTTGTTTTCGGCGACGTCCGGAAGCCTGGAGCCGTGCCGATGCCGAGAGATATGACGGTCCTGCAGGCGTTGGCGGCGGTGGAGAACTATAACGAAACGGCGTTGCTGGAGGAAATTCGCATTGTCCGAGGATCGCTGGATCGTCCCTACATCGTAACGGCCGATTTGGCCAGAACCTTTACCTACGGCGATCTGTCGAGAAATGTCGCGCTGGAAGAAAACGATGTGATCTTCGTCCCGCGAGAGCATTTGGGCGATGCCTCAGAGGCCGCCAAGAAAATCATGCCGATCATACAAGTGGCGATTGCCCCCTTCTACCCAGCATACCTGATCCCAGCGTTCTTCCCGACAGCCACGTTGCGATAGCAAGGAGACGAGCGTTCGATGGCACAATATGAACTGAATGTAATCGACTACTGGCTGATCATAAAAAAGCGGAAATACCTGATCGTTCTGGCGACCGCTTTGGTCGTCGGATTCACGGTCGTTTTTTCCCAATTATTACAACCGCCGCCTGTCTATGAAGCCTCGGCGCGGGTCAAATTCGATCATTCGACGACGGTCGTGCAGCAATTGCTGGAGTCGATGTCATTCTCCAACGCTAATGACTTGGTCACTCAATCGGAGTTTATCCGCAGTTTTCCCGTCATGGAGCGAGTGGCCGTGGAGCTGGGTGTCGTGCCGGGCGATCTGACCCCTGAGCAAAAGCGATCGGCGGAGCATCTCAACCTGATCTACGATTTTAGCCAGCGGGTGAAGACCCAGCGCGAAGGGGAGACCAACATTATTCGGATTACGGCGGCCGCGGGCGAGGCCAGGGTTGCCGAACGGATGGCGAACCTCACGGCTGAATCCTATCGCCAGGAAAATATCGCCGCGCGCAATCGATTGGTGATGGGGTCTCGCCGATTTGTCGAAGAGCAGCTGCGTGAGTTGGAAGGAAAGCTGGCCGATGCCGAAGAGGCCTTGCGGGAGTTCAAGGAGCGCGAAGGCCAAGTCTTTCTCACCGATGAGGCGAAGGCCGCGCTCGATACCTTTACCAAGCTGGAGGAACAGCACAATGCCGTGCTGCGCAATCGAGGCGAGACAGAGCGGCAGATTGCGGTGTTGAGCCGGAATGACGGCACGCTGGCGCAGGACAATGTTCGCATCTTTACCGAAGAACAGTACGCGCAATTGACGGCTCTCAATCAGCGCCTCCTGGACCTCGGACAGGAGCGCACAGCGCTGTTGATCAACTATACGGAGAGCCATCCCGTCGTGAAGGAGATCTCGCAGAAAATTGCGGGAGTGAAGGCTGAAATGGTGCGGGAGTTGCGCTCCAAGCAAAAAACGCTGGGCGAGCGTGGCCTGGCCATGGATCAACAGATTCGCTTGTACCGGGATCGCTACATGGCGTTCCCCAAGGCCGCCATTCAGATGAGCCGGCTGGAGCGCGAGGTGAAGGTCAACGCGGATCTTCTCGAGTCGCTGAAAGTGAAACATCAGGAACTGTTGATCAAGAGTGCAGGGCAGATCGAAGAAGTGACCATCATTGCGCCAGCCATTACCCCCATGACGGCAGTGAACGCCTCCAATATGCTGTTGAACATTATGGTCAGCTCGCTGATGGGGTTGTTCATGGGCGTCGTCCTGGCGTTTGCCAGGGAATCGTTCGATACCTCGATCGGCACAATTGAAGGGGTCGAGGAATTCCTCAAGGTGCCTGTCCTGGGCATCATTCCGCAGTTCGACCATCGTGAACTGGTGGAACAGGCGAAGGCCGCGTTGCCGGCCTCGACGCCGCCTGCGACCGTGGAAAGTCTGTCCCGGCTGATTTGCCTGGTCGATCCGAAGTCCGTGCTCTCCGAAAGCCTCCGGTCACTGCGCACGAATATTCAATTTGCCAGTATGGATCGAAAGGTGAAGACGATCCTCTTCACCAGCGCGGGGCTCGGCGAAGGAAAGAGCACGTCGGTTATCAATTTGGCGATTACGATGGCGCAAGAGGGCCAGCGCGTTCTGCTAGTCGATGCGGATCTCCGAAAACCGATCGTGCATCAACGCCTGGGACTGGATCGCGAGCCTGGTTTGGTCGATGCCTTGGTTGGGACGACCTCCTGGCGGTCCTATGTGCGGTCCGCGTCGGATCTCATGCTTGGGCCGATCGGGGCGGACCGCATGATGAATACGCCTGGGCTGGATAATCTGCACGTGCTTACCAGCGGATCGGAGTCGGGCAATCCGAATGAGTTTTTGAACTTAAATAAGATCAAAGCGCTGGTCGATGAAATGCAGCAGGACTACGACATGGTGCTGTTCGATACGCCGCCGATTTTGCCGGTGACCGATGCGGTGGCATTCAGTTCGCGCGTCGATGGAACGATTCTCGTCTATCAAGTCGGGAGGATCGGCCGGAATGCGTTGAAGCGGGCCAAATTCCTGCTGGATCATGCCCAGGCAAATATCATGGGCGTGGTGCTGACCAATGTGAAATCGGAAGTGACGCCTGAATATGGGTTGTATCGCTACGAATACCGGTAAGCGTGAGAGGGGACTGTCGGGATCGTGTATTACGCAACGGTGAAATCGAATGAGGGAATTGTCGTTGCGGCATTGGCCGCAATGCTTGCGCTTGGGTTGACCTTGACCACTCCGGCCATCGGACTTCAAGCGACCCTCGGGTTCTTTCTCGTCCTCGTCGCGTTCATCTCGGTGCCCACCGCGCTGTATCTGCTGATCTTCTCCATGCTGCTGTCTCCAGAAATTGCTGTGGGACGAGTAGAGGGACACGGCGTCGGCGCTCGTGAATTGTCGGTGCGGCTCGACGACATTTTGCTGGTCATTATCGGATTCGGGTGGCTGGTCAAGACGGCGGTGTATCGCGAGTTGGCGCTGTTTCGCGACACGCCACTGAATCGTCCGATCGCGGCTTATATGGTCGTATGCGTCGTTGCGACGCTGATGGGGGTTTTGGCCGGTCGCGTACGGCCGATGACGGGCCTCTTCTTTGTGTTGAAATACTTCGAATACTTTTTTGTGTACTTCATGGTGGTGAATCATGTCAGGTCCAAGCAGCAGGTCGTGGGACTTGTCGTCGCGTTGCTCGTGACGGGCTTCATCATCAGCCTCTATGCCATCTACCAAATTCCGAGTGGGCAGCGGGCCACGGCGCCTTTCGAAGGGGAGATCGGCGAACCGAATACGCTGGGCGGCTATCTGGTGTTTCTACTCGCCATCGTGGCCGGGCTGTTGATTCACCTGAAGGCCGGCCCGATCCGCGTGGCGCTGCTGGTTTTGGGCGGATGCGGCCTGCTGGCTGTGATGGCCACACTCTCGCGTTCCTCGTACCTGGCCGGAGCGGTTCTCGTGCTGGCGATTGGCGCGTCTCAATGGAGAAAGCCGCGGGTCATGGTTCCGCTGTTGCTGGCGGTGGCGCTCTTACCGCTCTTTGCTCCGGACAACGTGAAGACTCGTATCAGCGAAACGTTCTTTGGCCGCCAGTACGGCGGGGAAATTCACGTCGGCCAGGTGGGGCTGGATTCGTCGACGTCGGAGCGGCTGCGGTCCTGGGCCTATGTGCTGCAGGATTGGGTGCACAATCCGATCCTTGGCCGCGGAGTGACCGGCTATGCTTGGGCCGATGCGCAGTACGTCAAGATTATCGGCGAGACAGGGTTGGTCGGTCTTCTGGCATTCATCGCTATTACGGCACGATTGTGGATGAACACGCGAAGGATTTATGCCGCGGAAGACGATCCGTTTGCGAAGGGATTGGCCTTAGGTGTCTGGCTTGGTCTTGTTGCGATGCTGGCGCATGCCGTAGGAGCAAACACGTTCATTATTATTCGAATCATGGAGCCTTTCTGGCTGTGTGTGGGACTGGTGATGGTCCTGCCGAAACTGTCGAATGCCGAACCCCCGGTTGTCGGTGAACCGAGGCCTGCATGAACTGGTGGGTCTGTTGTTACTGGCATGAGCCGGATGCGCCGAATGACCCGGTCGGTTTAGTGCGGGTCTGGGCGCTTGCCGATGCGTTAACTGCCGTCGGCGAGACCGTGACCGTGTTTGCTCCGCGCTATCGGTCGGCGTTGATCCCTCGTCGGTTCCGCACAGTTCCGATTGCCATGGTGCCTGGCGCGGTCATCCGCCCAATCAGCTATGCGGTTCGAGCCTTCTTCTCAGGACTCTGGCGTGGCCTTCGTCAGCGGCCGGCGGTGGTGTACTACCGTTGGACGGAAAGTCCGCATCCGTTGTTGCTGGCGCGCCTCTTTGGCGCAGCCTGTATTTGCGAAGTGAACGGCGAGCCGGTTCCTCCCTGGGGCGCTGGTGGATGGCGTGGCCGTTTGACCCATGCGCTGGCTTCGTTCGCGCTTCGCCGGTGCGATCGTGTCGTTGTGCTGACGGAAGGATTGCGGCAGCTGGTGCGGACAGAATACGGAGTCGCGGACGATCGTATCGCGTTGTTGCCGAGCGGGTCTGATCTGGCCTTATTTCATCCGCGGGAGAGGGTTCGATGCGTGCGGGCGGCTGGATTGGATCCGGCCTGTGAGTACGTCGGATTCGTCGGGAGCTTCTATCAGTACCAAGGATTGGTGACGTTGCTTGAGGCCTTTGAACGTCTGCATGCGAAGCGACCGTCCATGAGGCTTGTGATGGTCGGTGATGGTGAACAGGCTATGGCCCTTCGCGAGCAGGCTGAGCGGCAAAGGCTCTCCGGCCTGATTACCTGGACCGGCCGAGTTCCCTATGAGCGAGTCCCGGCGTTGATCGGCGCCATGGATGTGTGTGTGGCGCCGTTTTGCGGGGGGCGGGGAGAGACATCGCCGGTCAAAATATTCGACTATTTGGCCTGCGGGAAGCCGGTGGTCGCCAGTGCGATCCCTTCGGTCACCGCGTTGTTTGCGGAATCCAACGGAGTCGTTTTGGTCGAGCCAGACCGTGCGGAATCCCTAGCGGATGCCGTTTTGACCTTGCTGAACCGCCCCGATATCTCTCGCCGATTGGGCGCCGATGGACGAATGTTTGTCGAAGCACGGTTTGGGTGGGAGGCGATCGTGCGCGGGTTGCGCGATCTCGTTGGGCAGGCGATGGCTCATCGCCAGAAGCACGAACAAGGTATTGCTCCCAATGCGGGGGAGCGCGCGTGAGTCGAACGATAGCCGGTTGTCGCAGAGAAAGGGTATGACCGATCATAGGGCCGTCTACTAGAGCGATATGAATATTCTGGTCTATTGCGATGAAGAATTGACAGTCGCCGGCGGCGGGAGTCGCCAGGTGGTGGAGTTTGTGCGTGTCCTGGCAGCGCGAGGCCACGCAGTGCGGGTGGTTGCGCCGAAACCAAAGCCCGGGGCATGCGAGAGTTTCCTGTTAGAAGGGGTGCGCCTGATATGGGTCAGCGTGGTGCGCCTGCCGGTCCTGAGACCGCTGCTGTATTTCATGGGCTCGGCCGTGGCGTTGTTACGAGCTATGCGACGGGAAAAGCCGGATGCGATGCTGTGGTTTGATTCGCCTGGCCAGGTGGCTCCGCTGTGGTGCGCGCGCGCGATGGGCTGTCCGTATGTGTTGTTTGTGAATGGATTGCCGGCTGAGGAATTAACCGGTCTGTGGGGGCGCGCGCCGATTCGTGGTCTGGTGCAAGGGGCGTTGCGTCTGTCGGCGCAACGGGCGCAGGCCGTCGTCAGTGTGTGTCGGGAGATTCCACAATGGATGCAACAGGAGTGGGAGATTGAGCCGTCGCGCTGTCATGTGATTCGAAACGGAGTTAATCCTGCTGTGTGTGTGCCGCGCGACAAGGCTGAGGCTCGCCGTCGCTTGGGGCTGCACCCCAATCGGCCTTATATCGGATTTCTCGGAGGATTCTTTCCGTGGCATGGGCTGGATACGCTCGTGGAAGCAATGGCGTTGGTCCGGCGCGAATGCCCGACAGCCATGCTGCTTTTAGTCGGCGATGGTCAAACTAAGTCGGCGCTTGAGGTGTTGGTGCGGCAACGAGGGCTGGATGAAGTTGTGTCGTTCGTGGGACGTGTGGAATTTGACGAGGTGCCTTGGTGGATCGGCGCGAGCGATTGTTGCGTCGTGTTGCACCGTGCTGTGCGCTTCTATCCGGGCGATTCCATGAAGCTCTGGGAATATCTGGCTTGCGCGAGGCCGGTGGTGGCGACGGCGGGAGAGGGGTATGGGGATTTCGTAGAGCAACTGGGCGCCGGGGTATCGGTGAAGAGTGACGATGTCGTCGCCTTGGCGAAGGCCTTGTGCTATCTCGTCGCACACCCAGCGGTAGCGCGCAAGATGGGGCAGGCTGGGCGCGCGGCGGTTTTGGAGGCTCATACCTGGGAGGCGAGAGCCGTTGAATTGGAGCGAGCCTTCGGCATTCTTCCCGCTGAACCAGTGCGCGAACGAGTGTGTGCGTGATGACAGCGCGTTCGAATGAGGTGCGGATCAGACCAGGAGAGCCTGAGGTTGCCGCCGCCTCGGGCGGCATCCGCATCCGTCATCGAGTGCTGCATGCCGGCGGCTGGGCCATGACCGGATTTGCCGTGGACAAGGGCATCGCCTTTCTCCAGCTGATTGTTTTAACGCGACTGCTGGTGCCGGGCGATTTTGGATTGATGGCGGCTTCCGCGGCTGTCTTGTTGGCGGCTCAGATGTTCTCGGAACTGGGGCTTGAGGCGGCGGTGATCGCCAAGTCGACCGTGACGGATGAAGATTTGCGCGTGGCCTGGACTTTGTCGGTGATTCGGGGAAGTGTGCTGACCATCGTCATTTTTGGGTCGGCGGATATCATTGCCGGCGCCATGCAGATTCCCGAGCTAGGCTTCTTTCTCCGCGTCCATGCCGTGGGGGCGCTGCTGCAGTCGCTGCACAGCCCGGCGTTGTTCGTCTTGCTGAAACAGCTGGACTTGCGGCGGCGAGTATCGTTCGATCTCAGCCGGCGTCTGGTTGAATTCACGGTGACCGTCGGCCTGGCCTGGTGGTGGCAAAGTGCCTGGGCGTTGTTGGGAGGTCAGTTGGTCGCGTTTCTCTTCGGTTCGCTCCTCTCCTTCCGGATTGCGCCCTGCCGCATCCGCTGGTCGTTGGATCGCACGGCGTTGCGGAGCTTGTGGAGCTATGGACGGTACCAGA
Source organism: Nitrospira sp. (assembly GCA_022226955.1). Taxonomy (NCBI): domain Bacteria; kingdom Pseudomonadati; phylum Nitrospirota; class Nitrospiria; order Nitrospirales; family Nitrospiraceae; genus Nitrospira; species Nitrospira sp. The sequence goes on along the minus strand of CP092079.1, from coordinate 1,243,156 downwards.
ATGCCACGGCCTGGTTTATCTTTACGGTCATGAGCGGAAGCGATTTCGTCGTAGGACGATTACAGGGAGTCGAAGGACTCGGGCAATATCAGTTGGCGATGGCGATCCCGACCATGATTGGCATCCGGGCGATGAGCATGATTTCCCAGATCAGCCTGCCGACGTATGCGTTGATGCAGAACGACCGTCCCGGCGTGTTGCGGGCCTTGAGCCTTCAGATGAGCGTGACCGGTATGGTCGTCGTGCCGACCGCAATGGCGGTCGCCATCCTGGCACCCTACCTAGTCCCGTTTTTGTTCGGGGCAACCTGGTCGGCGGCAATCGAGCCGTTGCGGGTGCTCTGTCTGTTCGCTATTGCGGCGGCCTTTTGCAGCGTGATGGCGGCGTTTCATTGTGGCGCCAACCGGCCGGATCTTCAAACAAAAGCCTGGGCGGTCATGTGCGCCTGCTATGTGCCCTTGGTCATTCCTTTCACGATGGCCTGGGGGCTGGTTGGAGCGGCATGGGCGTTGACACTGGCCTTTCTGGTGGGATTGGGGCTGCATCTTCGGGCTACTGTCCAGGTTCTGGGGCGCGAGGCGATGCCGGCATTTGAGCCGTTGCGATGGGCCGGAGGGATGGTGGCGCTCGTCGGGTGCGGCGTCGCGCTGAGCCAGGCCGTGCCGTCGATGTGGCTGGCGCAATGGCTGGGTGCCTTGTGCGGGTTGGCCGGCATGAGCGTCTATGGCTGGCATGTGTGGTCGCGCGAGTCTCTTCGCTTGCGCGCGTTGTGGGGCGCATAAGCGCGTGACTGACCTGGTGGCGAGAAAGGCGATATGCCGGCGGTAACGACCGAACTCATCACGAATTGCCTGCTGTGCGGCACGACCGGTGCGCCGTTGTTTCAGGGGTTGCACGACCGGCTCTACTCTGTCGAAGGCGAGTTCGGTTTTGCCCGCTGTGCCGCCTGCGGATTGGTCTGGCAGAGCCCCCGCCCGGTGGTGGAGGATATCTCGAAATGCTATCCGGAAGACTATGAACCGCACGAAGGCGCGACGACCGGAGAAGGCTTCGCCCGACCGGTGTCCGGTCTGCGCGATGCCATGCGGGAGATGATCTTGAGCGAAGTGTTCGGGTATACCCGCTTCAAGCGACAGGAATGGTGGGCACCGATGGCCGGGCGTGTGCTCGGGCACGTGCCCATGCTGCAAGACCGAGCGCGGTACGGCCGCGATGAGTTGTGCCCTTCCTTTGTGGAAGGTGGGACATTGCTGGACATCGGCTGCGGGGCTGGCGGGTATCTTGCCGCCATGAAAGCGCTGGGGTGGCAGGTCTTGGGGATCGATCTCTCTCCGTTGGCGGCCAGGATCGCATGGGAGAGTTACGGCGTTCCGGTGAAAGTCGGTACATTGGAAACCGCCGGCATCGCAGATCGAAGCATGGCGATGGTGACGATGGTGCATGCCATCGAGCATGTGCCCGACCCGGTCAGCCATTTGCGGCAGTGCCATCGCGTGTTGCAAGACGACGGGCGGCTCGTGTTGACGACGCCGAATGTGGCGGGCCTCATGAGCCGGTTTTTCGCCGATCACTGGATGGCGCTGGATCCGCCCCGGCATCTCTGGCTCTTTACCCCGGACACCTTGCGAGACTGCGTGGAGCAGGCGGGGTTCCGCGTCGAGCGGATGCTGACGCGGTCGTTCCTCTCCCATGTGAATTACGAAAAGAGCTTGCGGATCAGACGCGAGGGGCATGCGCGAGACAATCGGCAGCTCGGCTATGCCGGCCCGGTTGCTCGGGGACTACAGCAGCTGGAGCGAGGACTGCTGCCTTTCTGGCGGTGGGCGGGCAACGAAGTGATGATCAGCGCGGTGAAACAGCGGTAGTGGGAAACCATGGATCTGTCGATCGCCATCATCAGCTATAACACGCGGGAGTTGCTGCTGGTTTGTCTGCAATCGGTGCAAGACAAGACCGCTGATGTGAAGTACGAAGTGATCGTGGTGGATAACGCGTCGCGCGATGGGAGCGCGGATGCGGTTCGGAAGCGGTGTCCCCGCGTGACGGTGATCGCGAACGCCGAGAATGCCGGATTTGCGAAGGCCTGCAACCAGGCGGCCGCTGTGAGTTCTGGGCGATATCTTTTGTTGCTGAACAGCGACACGGTAATGCAGGCCGGTACGTTGCGGGCGATGGCGGCCTGTCTGGAGCAGCACCTGGATATCGGGGCGGTGAGTTGCCTACAACGCAATGAGCGGGGCCAGGCCTTGCGATCTTGCTTTCCATTTCCATCGATACGCGATCATCTCCGTCATTCGGAGCATGTGCCCGCGCTCATGAAGCGGCTGGCTGGGGCCTCCTCACCGATGGATCTGATGCGGTCGCAGGATGTCGACTGGGCGAACGGCGCCTGTTTCATGATCCGCAAAGCGGTGTTCGACCGGTTGGGCGGGTTGGATGAACGGTTCTTTATGTATTTCGAAGACGTCGATCTGTGCCGCCGTGTCTGGCAACTCGGGTACCGGGTACGGCATGTGGCCGATGCCGAGGTCGTGCATCTTCTCGGCCGGAGCAGCCTCACGAGCCGGGCTCGGTTGAATGTGCAATGGGAACTCAGCCGCATTTGCTATGTGGAAAAGCATTTCGCGCAGCCGAGACGCTTGTTGATGAAGGCCTGGATCGCTCTGGGAGTTGGGCGGAAGTTGCTGGCGGCGGCCTGTTCTCATGCGGCCGATCGGCGACAGCGGATGGAGACACTGAAGGCCATGTTGCGACGGGTTTGGCTGGGACATGACGAAACCAATCATGCGCCGTTGTGCCCGGTTGGACTGCGAGGATAAGAAGCGATGTCGCAGACTCTGAGTCAGCGTGAACGGTACGATCTGGAATGGAATGGCTGGAAGGCCGAGGCGGGCGCATTCGAAGGAGTCCGGCGGTACGGCCAGATCGGTCGGCATGTGGCCGCGCTTGCGCCAGGCCGATTGCTGGATGTGGGATGCGGGGACGGCCGGTTGGCCAGGGAGATCAAGCGGGTCTTGCCCCATGTCGTCGTGCATGGGTGCGATCTCTCCGAGGCGGCGCTAGCTCGCGCGCAAGGGCTGGATCGGCAATATGCGGTGGACCTCAATGTCGAGCGCTTGCCGGAGTCCGATGGCAGTCTCGATTTGGTCGTTGCCAGTGAGGTCATTGAGCATGTGATTGAACCGGGGCAAGTCATGGCGGAATTTCATCGGGTGCTCAGGCCGGGCGGCCAGGTGTTGATTACGGTGCCGAATGTGGCCTTCTGGCGGTTTCGGTTAGAAGCCCTGCGCGGAGGTGTGCCGTCGGTGACGGCGGACGAGCGGCATTTCCATTCCTTCAATGCCGCCTTGTTGAAGGCGCTTGCGGTTCGCGAAGGATTCGAAGTCGTGACTGTAACCGGCTTGCGCCAGCGCTATGAGTCGCTGGCTGCCATGGGTTTTACTTGGTTGTGCGATACGTTGTTGTTGATTGGACGGAGAGCGTAAGCCGATGAACTTCCATATCAGAAGATCCAGGGTTGATCGTGAGATGGAAGTCATGAGCAGGCAAGTGGGTGCTCTGACAATGGAGGTATGGCACAGATGATGGTGTCCGCTCTCGACCGCGTCTATCGTTCCGTGGCGAGCCCGCTCGCTCACCGGTGGCTGGGAGGGGTTCACGCCGGTTTGGTGATTAAAGGACTGTATCTGCAATGGAAGGTGGCCGCGTATCTGCGTCAAGGGAAACGGGTTGTGCTGGACGCAGGCTGTGGCCCAGAGGCGCAGTTGACGACGATGTTGGCGGGTCGTTATCCGCACTGCTCCTTTGTCGGATGGGATTTGCATGTGAGTCCCGATGTGAAGAGCGCTCGGTCTCAGGCCAATGTGTCGGTGATTGAATCGGATCTCGCGCGGCTTGCGGTGGTGGATGAGTACGACATGGTCTACTCCATCGATGTGCTGGAGCATATCGACGAGTTCGATGGGATGCTGGATCGATTGGTGAAAGCGCTACGGGTAGGCGGACGGCTGTTTATTCATGTGCCCAGTCTCGATCAGCAATCCTGGTTTCGCACTAGTGACGCGGAAACGCTGAACCAGTTTCGCGCGCATCGATCCGGAGACGATCATGTGCATGAGGGATTTGCTGTCGCGCAATTGAAACAGGCGTTGGAACGGCGATCTATGGACGTGCTGGATGCTCGTCCTACTTTTGGCCGATGGGTGGCGTTGCTCAAAGAACTGTTTTCACGCGGCGAGGCGCGCGGCATCAAAGGCATTGGGTTATTGCTCTTGCCGGCGGTTGTTCTTGCCGTCGCATGCGAAATCATGTTTCTGCCGAAACGGGGGAATGGAACAATGATTCTTGGAGTCAAACGACAAGGTGCGACGGCATGATCGTAGTCGCGGAACTAGCCGGGTCGGCCTCCTATGGCGGCGGTGAGCGTTATCTGGAATTGCTCTGCGAACGGCTCGATCCTTCGCGCTTTAGATCGATCCTGATTTGCCCGGAGCCCGGTTCGTTTGTCGGACGCATGCGGGCCAAAGGGATGGATGCGCGAGTGGTGCATTTGGAGCCGCTGTTAAATCCCTTTGCGTTGATACGGCTGATCCGTCTGCTTGTCCAAGAAAACGTGACCGTGCTTCAAACCCACGGCGCACGGGCGAATTTCTATGGACGTGTGGCCGGCTGGCTGGCGGGAGTGCCGGTCGTTATTTCCACGGTGCATAACTCGCTGGCTGACTATGAAACGAACAGATTCAAGCGTTGGGTATACTCCGCCGCACTCCGGGTCACGTTGCCGTGGGTGAAGCGGATTATCTGCGTATCGGACGCGATTCGCCGCGACGTGGTCCAAGACAATCCTGGGGCAGCCGGGTTGGCGGAAACGGTTCACAACGGCGTCGACCGGCGGCTGTTTCAGAAACCGGTCGATCAAACCAAGATACGGCGTGAACTCGGGCTGTCCGATCAGCCATTGTTGGTGGTCGTTGCCAGGTTGACCGAGCAGAAAGGACATCGTGACCTCATTGAGTCGTTGACGCTGCTGCAGGATCGCTGGCCTGATTTGTGTTGCTTGTGCGTGGGCGATGGCGAATTGCGGGAGAGTCTGGAGGCGCTGGCAGCGATCCGAGGTGTGTCGTCCCTGTGCCGGTTTGTCGGGTCCCGAGACGATGTGATGGATTTCTATGCGGCGGCGGATTTGGTTGTGTTGCCGTCGCACTCCGAGGGATTTCCGTTTGTCGTTCTCGAAGCGCTGGCGATGGGAAAGCCCGTCATTGCAACGAGTGTCAACGGTGTGCCCGAGGTAATCGAACATCTGGAGACCGGCTTTTTGGTTAAGCCTCGCGACGTCGCCGGGTTGGCGGGAGCGATCCGGTTCCTGTTGGACAATCCGGAGCGGGCTATGCAACTGGGGCGCGCCGGACGGACGGTGGTGCATGAACGGTTTACCGCAGACCGAATGGTGGAGAAGACGGTCGCGGCTTTCCATGCGGCCTTGCGAGCGGAAGGATTCGATATATCCGTGCGGAGCAGGAAGGTTGCATGAGTTCTGTGATGCTTCTTGAGATGGAAGCGGTGTCGTGCCTTTGTGGGCGAGAGGCTGGTCTCATCGAAGCCTTTCATACTTCGACGAGGCGGTATGTCGCATGCCCTGCTTGCGGGCTGGTCTTTCTCAATCCTCGTCCGTCCTCTACCGAGGTGGAGGAATATTATCGGGAGAATTATGACGGGTCGTATGGCGCCGCGGAAAGTTCCGACGATCGGCAGCCGGTCTTTGCCAGTGTGCTGGCGCATCTGTTGGAGTGGCGCCAGCCTCCGGGCCGGCTGCTCGATATCGGCTGCGGCGATGGAGCCTTCATGACGCTCTGCCGAGAAGCCGGGTGGACATGCAGCGGAGTTGAAGTGTCTCGAGGAGCGGCGGCGCGGGCTCGGGCGAAGGGCTATGAGGTAATGTCGCCGGAAGAGCTCGGTCAATCGGCCGCAGACCGATTCGATGTCGTCACGCTGGTGAATGTGATGGAACAGGTCGCCGACCCGTCCGCGATGCTTAACGCCATGACTCGCCGAATGACATCGCAAGGGATTCTTGCCATACGAGTCTCGAACGGGCTGTTTCATCATGCCGTGCAAACGTCGGTGCGTTGGTGCGGCGCGCAGTCCGACCAGGCGTTTCATCTGTTCAGCTATTCGCCGGCTGCCTTGCGGACGTTTGTCGAGCGCAGCGGTTTTGACGTGCTTTCTCTGCGCAATTCCACTCCGAGTCTCGGCCCAGTGACGAGCGCTCATTCCTGGGGGCGCCGGTTGAAGTGGCGATTGGTCGGCGGCGGGCTGTCGTTGGGAGCGACGCTGGCCTATTGGCTGAGCGCCGGTCGTTTGGTCTGGGCCCCGTCGTTTGAATTAATCGCCCGGCGAAAGGATGTTGTCTTGTGAGCGCGCCGAACTGGCAGCGCCGCCGCCAGTGGAAGCGGCGATTGAGGCTGTGGGGCATCGTGCTGTTCGTCTGTGTGTTGGGCGCCGGGGCGGCGCTGGGCCTGCGTCTGTTGCTGACATCCGTTGGAGAGGCCAAGTACCTGAGGTATGAACCGGTGGACGTTCCGCCGCAAGCGGTGTCACCCAGGCATGAGCGGGAACGGGAAGAATTGGAGCGGCACGAACGGATGGCGGTCGAAGGGAAAGAGAAGTAACCGGATGTGTGGAATCTGCGGCATCGTCGGTACGGTCGGACCGCGTGAAGAGGCGCGGGTCTCCCGCATGCTCCGCCGCCTGGTCCATCGGGGGCCGGACGAACAGGGGCTCCATCGGGAGAGCGGCGTCGCGCTCGGGGCTCGCCGTTTGCGCGTGATCGATCCGCTCGGGGGCCGGCAGCCGGCGCAGAACGAAGATGGGTCGGTCTGGGCGGCGCTGAACGGGGAAATTTATAACTATCGCGCGTTGCGCCAGGAATTGATGGACCTCGGCCACCGGTTTGCGTCGCGTTGCGACACCGAAGTGCTGGTGCATCTCTATGAGCAGGAGGGGATCGAAGGCCTCTCGCGCCTCAGGGGCATGTTTGCCTTCGCGATTTGGGATCGGGACCGGCAGGAAGCGCTGTTGGTCCGCGACCGGTTGGGAATCAAGCCGCTCTACTACGCGATTCGTCCTGGAACGGGAGCGTCTGGGACTGAGGTTGTCTTTTCATCCGAGTTACCGTCCTTGCTGGAAGCGCTACCCGATGCGCGTATTCGTCCGCAAGCCATTGCCGACTATCTGACCGCTCTGTATGTTCCGGGACCCGATACGCTCTACGAGGGCGTCTACCAACTCAGGCCTGGCGAAGCCCTGCGAGTTGGACAGGGGCGCATCGAGGTCATTCGGTACTATCGAGTCGAAGACAGTTTGCCGTCAACGCTGTGGAGTACGGCTGAAGAGGCGAAGGAACAATTTGTCGAGGTCTTTCGCGACACGGTGCATACGCATCTGGTAAGCGATGTGCCGGTGGGATTGTTTCTGTCCGGAGGGATGGATTCCGCCGCTGTGCTGGCAATGATGCAGGAACGGGGGCCGGTAAAGACCTTTACCATCGGCTATGAACATCCCGAGGATCAGTCCTACAATGAGCTGGCCCAGGCCCGCTTCTTGGCCACGCATTTCGGAACCGATCATACCGAAGCCATCTTACAACCCGATATCCGCACGCTTCTCCCGCGGGTCGTCGAGGGCATGGGCGAGCCCTTTGCCGACTCATCGGCGATCCCAACCTATCTTCTGTCGGAGGTAGCGCGCCGGTCTGTCATGGTGGCGTTGTCCGGTATCGGCGGCGATGAACTCTTCGGCGGCTATCCCCGGTATCTCGGGCTCCGGCTGGCGTCTTCCTATCAAGCGTTGCCTCGCGCGATGCGCGCATGGCTGGCTGCCTCCGTCTCAGAGGTCTGTCGCGAGCGTGGAACGGGACGCGATCATCTTGGACGGGTGAAGCGATTTGTGGAGCATGGCCATCGGTCGCTGGCCGAGCAATATCGCCGCTGGACGACGTTCATTCCGGCTGAGTGGGAAGGCGGCATCTGGAGCGAGGCTATGAAAGCGGCGTTGCCTCACGGGTATTTCCCAGGCAAGCCTTCGACGTTGTTCGAGCAATGGCCGTCGGGCAACCCGATGGATCGCGCGATGGGCCTCGATCTTCAAACGTATCTTCCTGACGATCTGCTGCGCATGGGCGACCGGATGAGCATGGCCCATTCATTGGAACTGCGCGTGCCGTTTTGCGATCACCTGCTGCTGGCTTGCGCGTTGAGAATTTCTCCATCGCTCCGGCTGACAGGCTGGCAGCTCAAAGGTTTCATGCGGTCCGCGCTGCGCGGGTTGGTGCCGGCCGCCATTCTCGACGGTCCGAAGCAGGGGTTCATGATTCCGCTGGCCCGCTGGCTGCGCGAGGATCTGCGTGAAATGGCGCAGGATCTGTTGTCGGATGCTGCCATCCGCCGCCGTGGGTATGTGACGCCTCAGTACGTGCGGTGGCTGATGGAAGAACATCGGAGCGGAAGAAGAAATTGCGCGGACCAGCTCTATGCCTTGATGGTGCTGGAGTTGTGGCATGAGCGGGCGTCGCATCCTGTCGTTGAACCGGCCGTGGCTATGGAGGCGTTGTGAGAGTGTTGCTCTTAGCCGAAGTTTCGGCTGAACGGGTGATCGGCGGCGCGGAGCGGGTCTTGCGGCAGCAGGCGCTTGGCCTCGTTGCGGCGGGGCATCAGGTGGATGTGCTGACCAGGGCGGCGGGCGAGGAGGCTTCTGTGGAGGCTACCATCGGCGGCGCGAACGAGTGGCGGTTTCCGGTGTCGAAGGTAAATGAGTGGAGGTTTGTGCAATCGACCGTGCAGGGAGCGCTGCGATTGTTCGACCGATTGACCCACAAGACCTCCTATGACCTGGCGATTATTCATCAAGCGCTCACCGGTTTGGGTCCGCTGTATCTTCGGCGGAATGCGGCAGCCGAGTGGATCTATGTCTGCCATTCTCTGGCGCATGAAGAGTATCTCAGCCGAACGGCGCCGGCGGTGTCCTGGTTGCCGGAACTGCGTCGGTGGATCAATGCCTGGGCGCGCCGGGGAATTGAGTGGCTGGCGATGAGGCGTTGCCATCGTATTGTCGTCTTAAGCGAGTTCATGCGGCAGCGGGTGCTGGCAGTGCATGGCCTTGCACCCGAGCGGATTGTCCTGATACCGGGAGCGGCGGACCTGAGTCTGTTTCGTCCGCATGGCAATCGCCGGGACGCGCGGCGTGCGCTGAGGTTGCCGGAGCAGCGGACGATTCTGTTTACCGTCCGTAATCTGGTCCCGCGAATGGGGTTGGAGATGCTGGTGGATGCCCTGTCGGAAATGGACCGGGCCGGTGAACGCTGCCTGCTGGTCATCGGAGGCGAAGGGCCGTTGCGGACCAGGCTGGAAGCGATGATTCGGCAGCGGCAACTGGAGCAGGCCGTTCGATTGGCGGGATTCATTCCCGAGGAACGGCTGGCGGCCTACTACCAGGCGGCTGATCTGGTGTTGATGCCGACCGCGCAACTTGAAGGGTTTGGGCTTGTGACGGTGGAGGCGCTGGCCTGCGGCACGCCCGTTGTCGGCACACCGGTGGGCGCGATTCCGGAAGTGTTGAATCAGATCGATCCCATTTTGGTTGCGAGCGGGGCGGATAGCCGCTCGTTTGCCGATGCGCTGGGACGAGTCCTCACGCGCATTGAGGAACCGGTGGAGCGGGAGCGCTTGTCGAAAAAAGGGCGCAGTCTGGTCGAGCGCCGGTATAACTGGGTGCGGCATTGCGCGGATTTGATCCAGCTCTCTGCGAAGAAGCTGCCGGATCGGAAGGCAGCCTAGGACGTCGTATGGCACCTCGCACGGTAGTTCACATTATTACGAGACTCGATCACGGAGGGTCGGCGGAAAACACGATGCTGACGGTATTGGGGCATGACCGGACGCAGTACGAGCCGGTGGTGATTGCCGGCCATCCCGGATCGTGGGATGCGCAGGGCGGCATGGCGGCGACGGACGCGCAGTGCCGCCGCTTGGACAAGGAACAGATTGCGTACCGGCTGGTGCCGTCGCTCGTGCGGCCGATCAGTCCGTGGCAGGATGCGCGCGCGCTGGTGGCATTGGTCGGTATGTTGCGCGCGCTGCGTCCGGCGCTTGTGCATACGCATACGTCGAAAGCCGGCGTGTTGGGGCGTATCGCAGCCTGGTTCGCGGGTGTTCCAGTCGTCGTGCATACGCCGCATGGGCATGTATTTTACGGACACTTCAGTCGCTGGAAATCACGGGTATTTGTGCAGATTGAACGCATCCTGTGCCATGTGACCACGGCGCTGGTGGCGCTGACCGCTGCGGAGCGGGACGATCATCTTGAGCGTGGCGTCGGCCGTGCCGACCGGTTTGCCGTCATTCCCAGCGGGATCGATGTGGAGCGGTATCGGCGTGCGCGAGTCCATGGCAGACAGATTCCCCTGGAATTCGAGTGTCCCGCCGATGCGACCATTGTGGGGTCGATCGGATGGTTGACGGATATTAAAGGCCATCGAGTGCTGGTCGAAGCAGCGGGGCTTCTCAAAGACGAGTTCCCTCGCCTGCATGTCGTGATTGTGGGCAGCGGCGGGCAGCGCGATGCCTTGCTGGCCCAGGCCGATTCGCTGGGCCTTCAGGGCCGAGTCCATCTGATCGGCCATCGGGACGATGTTGAGCGGTGCCTGGCCGGCATGGACTATTTCGTGTTTCCCTCACTGAATGAGGGAATGGGCCGCGCCTTGATCGAAGCGATGGCGGCGGGTCTGCCGGTCGTGGCCAGCTGGGTCGGCGGAATTCCCGCCATCGTGCGGCATGACGAAAATGGATTGCTGGTGCCAGCAGGGGATGGCCGGGCGCTGAGCGAGGCGCTGCGCCGGATCCTCACCGATTCTCAGTTGGCCGAGAGGCTCGGTCGGAACGCCTCTCGCACAATTGGAAATGAGTTCGGAGTGAAAGCGATGGTTGAAGCAGTTGAATCGCTATATCGAAGAGTGTCGCATGCGTAATTCCGTATGGCGCATCGCGGTGAATGGTACAGCCTGGGCGAGTCTTGTGCTGTCCGGACTGGTCTGTTCGCCGCCGGTGTCGGCCGCGGAAGGACGTGTGCCGCTCCGTGTCGCGATCCATGTCCACAGCACGGCCAGCACCGGCACCTTGAGCTTGGAGGCGCTGGCGGCACGAGCGGAGCAGCAGGGATTGGATGCCATCGTGCTCTCCGATAATTTCTCGCTGGAATATGAGTACGGCCTTCAGCCGCTTCCTGGCCTGTTGAAAAAGACCGTCAGTTTTCCCTCGGTCCTCTCTTATGGGGTTGAACGCTATCTCGATGAGATCCACTCGGTGCAGGCGCGCCATCCGCAACTAGTGATCGTGCCTGGAGTCGAGGTCGCGCCCTATTACTACTGGACCGGCTCATTATGGCGCGGCGATCTAACGATGCACGACGCCCAGCGTAATCTGCTGGTGTTGGGCCTGACAAAGCCGGAGGATTATCGCGCGCTACCCGCTCGCGGAAACCCGGCCTCCTTCACGGTCGATGGGGCCAGCTTGGTGAATGTTGCGCTGCTGCTCCTGGTCATTCCGGCGCTATTCCTCTGGATGTCCCGCCGTCAGATAGTCGCGGGGCGGCGTGAACCAGTCCGTATCGCGCGCCGGATTGGCGCCGCGTTGTGCCTTGTGCTGGCCGTGGCGACGCTGGTGAATGCCTGGCCGCTTGGGACACCCCCGTTCAGTTCATACGAGTCGCAGCTGGGCTATCGACCCTATCAAGCGCTCCTGGATGCCGCGAGGCAACGCGGCGCGGTGACGGTGTGGTCGATGACGGAAGCGCGGGATCTGCAATCGCATGCCTTCGGCCCCTTGGGAGCGGTGACTGTGCGGACCGATGCCCATCCCGAAGCGCTCGCATTGACCAGCGGGTATGCCGGATTCGGCGGCCTCTATCAGGATACGAGGACCATCCAAACCGCCGGTGGCCTATGGGATCGGACGATTCAGGCGCATCGCAATACGGAGCCGCATGCGGTGCCGGCGATGGTCGGCGAGATTGCGTTTCACGGGCTGGCCGATAATAGGAAAGATCTCGACCGGGTGGTGACAACGGTGTTTGCGAAGGAGCGGTCGGCGGTTGGTGTACTGGAGGCTATCGCATCGGGGCATGCCTATGCGACAGCCGAAGGGGACCATGGCGTGATGCTGACATTGGATGAGTTCACCGTGGGATGCGACTGCGATCAAGTTGTGGCCGGTATCGGAGAGCGCCTGATTGTGCCGTCTGGCTCGCACGCGGTTGCCACAGTTCGGATCTCTGCGCGCGACGGGCAGGCCCATCCGATCACGTTGCGTCTGATTCGGTCGGGGGGGATCGTCGGCGCGATGAAAGCCGAGACGCCGGTGCAGTACCAAGTGGCGGATGCGCAGGTGGTACCGGAAGACGGCGCGTATTATCGGGTAGAAGTCATTGGGCAGAGCGGCGAATTATTGACCAATCCCATTTACGTGGATGTTCCGGCGAAGGAGCGTGGCTAGCCATGCGGGTGACGATTCATCAACCGCAGTTTCTGCCCTGGCTGGGCTATCTCGACAAGATCGACCGCGCCGATGTGTTTGTCGTCTTGGACACGGTGCAGTTCAAGAAGAACGAATGGCAGAACCGCAATCGCATCCGAACGGCGGAGGGGTGGCAATGGCTGACGGTGCCGGTGCTGCATCGCTTCGGTCAGCTTGTGCAGGAGGTGGCGATCAATCCAGCGGCGGCCTGGCGGGAGCCGCATCTGCGGGCGCTGGAGATGCACTATGCGCGGGCGCCCTTCCGCGACCGGTATCTGCCGGAGTTGCGGGAGATCTACGCGCAACCCTGGTCGAAGCTATCCGATCTGAATCTGGCGGTGATCCGGTGGTTACTACAGGCCTATGGCATCGCGACGCCCCTGCGCTGCGCCTCCGAGCTGACGGCGCGCGAAGAGCCGACGGATCGTCTGATCGATCTCTGCAGGGCCGTCGGCGCGACACAGTATCTCGCGGGGCCCGGCGCGGAGGGCTATATGGATCAGCCGCGGTTCGAGGCCTCCGGCGTGGAATTGGAGATGCAGGAATTTCACCATCCGGTCTACTGGCAGGCGTATGAGCCATTCGAGCCGAATTTATCGGCCATCGATTTGTTGTTCTGCCAGGGGCCAGAGGCATTGAGTCAGTTGCGTGGCAACCGGGTCGGAAACGATCGGGCCACGGTGTCGTCGCGATGACGATGAGGAGGCGGCTATGACATTCGACGGGACAGAGGCGATGCGGATTCTCGCGATTGGCGCCCATCCGGACGACATCGAGGCCGGGTGCGGCGGCGCGCTGGTGAAATATGCCCAGAACGGCCATCGGGTGTTTCTGATGGTGATGACGGAAGGCGAGCAGGGCGGCGCCGGGGAGCTTCGAAGGTTCGAGCAGGACCAGGCGGCCAAGCAGCTTCGTGCCGAGCGGATTTTTTGGGGCGGCTATCAGGATACGGCGGTGCCGATGGGGCGGGAGCTGATCCAGTCCATCGAGGCGGTCGTCAAGGAAGTCGATCCGCATTTCATCTTTGTGCATTATCACGACGACACGCATCAGGATCACCGTCATCTGGCCATGGCGGCGGTGTCGGCGACACGCTACACGAAGAACGTGCTGTTCTACGAAGGCCCCACGACGCAAAACTTCGCGCCGACGGTGTTTGTCGACATCGATCAGGTGCTCGAAGAAAAGATTGCGGCTATCGAGGCCCATGCGTCGCAGGTCAGGAAGACGAATATCGAAGCGCTGAGCATTGTGGATGTGATTCGGTCGTCGGCGCATTTTCGCGGCATTCAGGGCCGGGTGAAAAACGCAGAAGGGTTTCTTCCGTTGCGATTGTTTATTAACATCGGAGCATGATGATCGGCACGGCCATGATTCCCCATTCTCGCCCCTCCATCGGCCAGCAGGAGATCCGTGCGGTCACGGAGGTCTTGCAGTCCGGCCATCTCGCGCAAGGGGCGGTGGTCGAGCGGTTCGAGCAGGGCATGGCCGACTATCTCGGTGTGGCCGGCGGTGTGGCGGTCAATTCTGGAACGATGGCGCTGGAAGTCGCATTGTGCGTGTTGGGCATCGGCCCCGGCGATGAGGTGATTCTGCCCAGCTATGTGTGCGCGGCGCCCTGGCAGGCCGTGCAGCGTGTGGGCGCTCAGGCACGGTTGGTGGATATTGAGCCGGAGACATTTCAGATGAGTGCCGATGCCGCGCGGGCGGCGATCACGCCCAAGACTCGCGCGATCATTGTGCCGCATCTGTTCGGATTGCCGGCCGATTTGACCGCGCTCGCGCAATTGGGCGTGCCGCTGATTGAAGATTGCGCGCAGACCTTGGGGGCTCTGGAGCAGGGGCAGGCGGTCGGCTCGGTGGGTATGCTGACGGTCTGTTCGTTTTATGCCAATAAGTTGTTGTGCGCTGGCGAAGGCGGCATGGTGCTGTCGAGCGATCCGGCGTTGCTTGAGCGGGCTCGGGTCTTGCGTGAGTATGATGGCGCGACTTCGCTGAATCCGCTGGCGAGTAATCTCAAGATGACGGATTTGCAAGCGGCTGTTGGCCTGGCCCAATTGGACCGGCTTCCGGAATTCTTAGAACGACGTGTGAGCCTGGCTCGACAGTATCGCGATGCGCTGGCCGAGACGACTGCGATCTTGCCGGCTGTGCCGGCTGGACGGTCGCATGTCTATTATCGGTTTGTTGTGCGGCGCTCACAGAGGCGGCCGGGTTTAGATGAACTGAGTGCGTGTCTGGAGCGATTGGAGCGGCAGGGGGTGCAATGCCGGAAGCCGGTGTTTCGATCGCTGCATCGGTATCTCGGCCTCGATGGATTTCCCGCCAGCGAGGCGGCGGAACGCGAGGCGCTCTCGCTTCCGCTCTATCCGGCAATGACCGACGACGAAGCCGCTCAGGTATGTCTGGCAATGAGGGACGAATGGCAACGCAAGTAATCGAGAGGGATCTGCCGGTTTCCGTCAACGCGCGTCCATGGAAATGGATGACGCCGGCGATGATTGCGTCGTTGATCGGAGCGGTTGTGCTGGCGGTGCCGGCGGTTCGCGATTCGTTTCAGCTGGAGGGGCTGCGCTGGCTCTATGTGCTGCTGCTGGCCTTTCTCGGGAGTTACGCCCTCACGCCGGTGATGACGCAGATTAGCCATCGCTGGAATCTTGTCGATATTCCGACCGAGCGAAAAATTCATGCGCATCCGACGCCCCGGCTCGGAGGCGTGGCGGTGTATGCGGGCTTTGTCGGGTCCGTGCTGATGAATTCGATCTTGCCGGACTGGATGACGGCGATTATGCTGGCGGGATCGCTGCTGCTGCTGGTCGGGGTCATCGACGATATCCGCGAATTGCCGGCGTCCTCGAAACTTGTCGTGCAGCTGGTGGCGGCCGGGATGGTCATCGCGTCGGGTAAAGTGCTCACGCTCTTTCCAGCAGGCGTCGCCGGGGATGCGGCGAATATGCTGCTGACCTTGCTCTGGATCGTCGGCATTACGAACGCGTTTAATTTCTTCGACGGCATGGACGGCTTGGCTACCGGGTTGGCGATCCTCATGGCGGGGTTTATGGGACTGGTGGCGTTCGAGACCAACCAGCCGGGGTTAGGGTGGCTCGCGCTGGCCGTCATCGGCGCCTGCGCCGGGTTCTTTCCCTATAATTTCAGAGGCACTCGGCCGGCCAAGATCTTCCTCGGCGATGGCGGTTCGACTTTTCTCGGCTTCACGCTGGCCTGCTTGGCGGTGAAGGGGAATTGGGCCGATTCGAGTCCGCTCGTCTCCTTCAGCAATCCGTTGCTGATCTTCGGCGTGCTGATCTACGACATGGTTCACATTACTGTCGAGCGGGTGGTCACCGGGAAGGTGCATTCCGTGAAAGAGTGGCTGGATTATGTGGGGAAAGACCACCTGCATCACCGCTTAGAGCGCGCGTTGGGGTCCCGTCAGGCCAGCGTCGCGATGATTTTCCTGCTCACGATTTGCCTGGGGCTTTCCGCAATGGCGCTCCGTCATGCCGGCCTTCAAGAAGCCGTCTTTCTGCTCGCCCAGGCCGGGTTGATCGTGGCGATGATTACGCTGCTGGAAGTCAGCGGTCGCCGCCGGTAGGGCTTGCACTCTCGTCTCAATCCCGCTAGAAGATCTCTCCATGGTCCCTACCGTCGAATGGAACAATGGCGCCGTGCGTTTGCTCGACCAGAGCCGGTTGCCCGAGCATGTCGAGTTTCTCGACTGCAAGGACTATCGGGCGGTGGCCGATGCGATTCGCGAATTGAAAGTCCGTGGAGCCCCGGCAATCGGGGTGACGGCCGCGCTGGGTGTGGCGCTTGGCGCACAGGCGGTTTCGGCGACGGAGTTCCCTGCGTTTGTGCAAGCGCTCGTGCCGATCTGCGACCATCTGGCCGCCACCAGGCCGACCGCGGTCAATCTGTTTTGGGCGATCGATCGCATGAAAAAGAAACTGGCGTCCTTGAGCGTGCTGGCGGTCCCTGCCGCGAAAGCCGCATTGCTGGCAGAGGCTCAAGCCATTCTTGATGAGGATATTGCGCTCTGCAAATCCATGGGCAGGCATGGCGCGGAGCTGATCGCGAACGGGCAGACCGTATTGACTCATTGCAACGCCGGTGCGCTGGCGACGGCGGGATATGGGACTGCCCTCGGGGTCATCCGTGCCGCGTGGGAGCAGGGGAAGAAGATTCAAGTGATTGCGGATGAAACCAGGCCGGTGTTGCAAGGCGCTAGGCTGACGGCTTGGGAACTGATGCAGGACAAGATTCCTGTCACGTTGATTACCGACAATATGGCCGGCTCGCTCATGCGGCAGGGGAAAATCCAGCTTTGCGTCGTCGGCGCCGACCGGATCGCCGCCAACGGCGACGTGGCGAATAAGATCGGCACTTATTCAGTCGCGGTACTCGCGAAGGCCCACGGCATTCCTTTTTACGTGGCCGCGCCCTATTCCACCATCGATTTGAAAACCAAGACCGGCGCGGACATTCCTATCGAGCAGCGCAATTCTCTCGAAGTCACAACCATACACGGGAGCCATCCGGTCGCACCGGCCGGCGTCGCCGTCTACAATCCCGCCTTCGACGTGACCCCAGCCGAGCTAATCACCGGCATCATCACCGAACGCGGCGTGTTTAAGCCCACAGATATCAGCACACGATTTCGGTAATTGCTGGCAGGATTGGCCTCTGTCGCCGGTCCGTGTAGAATAGGCCATCATGAAACCGCCTCCGTCATATGAAGTGCTGGAGCAAACCAGGCGGCACAGTCCCCTCGGCAAGCAACTGGAATCGGAGCGGCATGCGGCTGTGCTCAAGCTGTCGCCGGAGGAGCGTCTCATCTTGGCGATTGAGCTGTCCGATGCCTGCTGGCACCTGCGAGAAGCATGTTCCAAGAAGCCCTCCACGACATAGTTGAGCGACTCGCGAAGGCTCGCACTCAGGGCCTTCTCGAACAATTTGCGCTGATCGGCGGGCTTGCCGTTTCGGTGTGGGCAGAGCCGCGAGCAACTCGGGACATCGACTTTGCCGTCGCGCTGCAAGCCGGATCGCCGCAATCGCTGGCGGAGGTTCTTCGTGGGACCTATCGAGCGGGAGACCTGGGTGATCCGTTGCTCGGAGTGATTACGGCTTCTAGCGGCATGCGTGAACGGACGATTCCCGTTCAATTGATCTTTCTGCCCCGACGGCTCTCCGCGGTTGTGTTTGAACGGATGCAGGAGGTGACTGTCTTGGGTTGTGTGGTGCCTGTTGTGGCATGGGAGTCATTGGTGTTGCTGAAACTCTATGCCGGAGGGCCGCGCGATGTACTCGATGCTAAACAGATTTGCGCGGCGCAGGCGCCGGATGCCGGTGCGCTGACGGCTGTTGCGACATTGGCGAATCGGGCAGGTCTGTCGGAGGAGTGGGAGCAATTCCGGTTTCGAATCGTGACCCCATAGCGTTTCTCCTATCCGATTCCCCTCCTTTCGACGTGACCCCAGCCGAGTTGATCACCGGCATCATCGCCGAACGCGGCGTGTTCAAGCCCGGTGAACTGGCCGGGCGGTTTCAGTCGTAGCTCTTTCCATTTCTATCCCGCTGCAGTACTTCCAGTGCCACAGCCATGGCTGCATGCCGATTCTCGACTCCAAGTCTGATGTAGATCCGCTCCAGATGTTTTTGCACGGTGCGGTGGCTGATGCCGAGGATCATGCCGATCTCCGGATTCGTCTTGCCTTGAACGACCCACTCAAGAATCTCTGATTCGCGGGCCGTGAGTCCCCACATCGCGCAGTATCGATGCGTGGAGGTGTGTGGTGTTTCTTCAAGTAGGATAAGGAACTGCTCGTGATGTTGTACGAGTCTCGCTGTCAGGACTCCGGATGAGCCGGTGATCCGGAAAGCCAAGCTTGGCCGGTGAAGAAAATCCTCAGTGTGACGGTGGGCCAATTCCCGGCGAACCCATCGAGCCAGACGTGGGGGGAGATGATTTTGATCGCGGGCAGGATCATTGTCATATCTCGCCATCAGGCGCTCGCCTAAGGGAGTGGAAAAACAAATGCGTCTATCCCGCGTAATGGATACGAGGCCTTCATGATGAACCGCGAGAGCATGGTGTCCCACATCCAGCCGGCAGTGCAGCCGAGTCACTGCCGTGGCATTTCGGTAGGCTTGGACAAGATGCGGGCTCAGGACGTCGAGGAGCGCAATGTCGCGTGACGAGAAGTCCCGGCGCGAACGAAGCAGGCTGACAGCGATCAGCGGATCGGCGCTTCTGGTGAGCTTCACACCCATATTGTAGGGGAGCTGCAGGGGGCGATAGAACTCGTTGAAAAGGTCGGTGGCGCGAAACGACCGTTGAGTAACGAAGTCGGTCATCTTATGCGCCTCGATGGTTGTTGCGCGTTCGGCAAAAGTGACCAGCGGGCTTTGGTGCGCATAACGTCCAAGAATCTCTTGGGCGTCGGGAATGTCCGGGTGGTCCGGCGGCCATCCAAGGTACGCGGCAAATCGCTGGGCGGAATCGACTTCGTTGTAACTGCTCACGTCCGTCGCGATAACGGTAGGAAGTGCGGCGACCAAGTCGGTGATGAACTCCGCGTGTGGACGAACCTCATAGAGCTGGTGCAGGAATCGAAGCACACGGCGGCAGTCATGGGAAGTCAGATGTTCCATCTGTTAGGCACCACCTGGCATGGAAGAGAGCGCGAGACTGATCGCGGCATGTCGATTTTCGACGCCAAGTTTCAGATAGATGCGCTCCAAATGCTTTTGCACCGTGCGGCGGCTGATGCCGAGGATGATGCCGATCTCCGGATTTGTCTTGCCCTGGACGACCCAGCCGAGGATTTCCGTTTCCCTGGCGCTCACCCCCAGATGGCGAAGGTTCGGCGGCGTCGGTGAGCGATCTTCCTTCAATGTCAGTAGATACTGCGATCCCTTGGGAATTAATCGGATCGTCAGCGTCCCTGCTTGGCCAGTGACCGTCAGCGGTGCGATCGAAGGGGCGACGTCGTCAGTCGTGGTGAGGTGTCTGATCTGGCGGCGCAGCCAGGCTCGCAACACTGGCGGCAGCCAATCCGCGCCGTGTTTCAGCCCCATGCCGTATTGCGCGAGCAGCGCGTGGGCATAAGGCGCGGCCACGTGGATGCGCCCGTCGGCGGACACCGAGAGCATCGCACGATGTCCGGCTTCCATGGCCAGATCCATGGCGGCCAGTTGGTCGTGCAGATGAGTCACGGTTAACGCGTTTTTCAGCGCTTGTTGGAGATGGGGTCGAATGGCATTGAAGACCGTTTTGTCGGACTCGCGAAACTCTCTGTCGTGACGATGCCGACTGATCGATAGTAGCCTTTTGTTGTCGGCCTTGAGCCCCATGAAGAGGAGGTAGGACATTTTGAGCGGTTTGTAGAATTCGTTGTATAGCGTCGTCGCGCGAAATTGGCTGGGCTGGACGAAATCAGAAATGATCTGCGCAGACTCCTCTTGTGTGGTGCGCCAATGTGTGACGACGGGATGCTCCTGGAGGTGAGTCTGAAGCACCGTCGCATAATGTGATGGATCGGGGCAGTAGGGGAGTTGGTCAGATTTGTAGACAATGGCTTTGCCATCCGCTGGATATTCATTGTAGGAGGTGAACTCTCCTTCCGTAATCGTTGGCAACGCGGCGATCAGGTGACTGGTAAATTCCTCGTGCGTACGCAGTTGATAAAGCTGGCGTAGAAACTCTGAGACCTGCCGTAGCTGTTTGCTGGTCAGCCGTTCCATCATTGCGCCTCTGCCGTTTCATTGTCCGCACAGTGGCGTATGAAATCTGCTCTCTCTCTCTCTCTCTCTAAATTTTCTAGGTGTTTCGCTGTACGCCAGGTGGCGTATTTCTCCGGACTTCCTCGGTCTGCTAGAAGAGCGCCCGGATATGAATTGTGCAATTGGAGCCAGAAAACGGATGTTGGATGACGTGAGTGCGCAATCCACGAACGGGACGCCACTGCTGCAAGCGATTGGTGGAGTCGATGCCGTGCCGGTGCTGTTGGAGGGCGTAACCGCTCGTGAAGCGGAGGTCGCGGGGCTGGTGGCGCGGGGATTAACGAACAAAGAAGTTGCATCGCAACTCCACGTCAGTGCTCGGACGATTCAAACGCATTTGGAACGGATCTTCAAAAAACTCGGCGTCCGGTCCAGAGGCGAGCTGGCAGCGAGAGTGTACTTGGAGATCATGCGGAAAGACAATGAGTAGAAACACGAACGCGAACGATTCCATAGCATGTCAGCCAAATGGCGGACACTGAACGTAGGATGGCGAATGAGGTAGAGGAAATGTCAGGTAGTGGCAATCACTGTTTCTTCCCCTCAGTGGCGTGTGGTGGGTTTTGAAGACTAAGTTGTCCCAGTCAATGGAAGATGTGAGGGCTAGTTTGCCGGTCGATGTGTTCGAGCGGTCGACAGGAAAAGCATTAGCTATTTTTGTTCCTCCATTCGTGCTGTACATGACTTCTATTTTCCTTCTAGGGCCAACTCGATGGCCTGTGGGTGCTATGGCTGTCTGGTGTGCTCTCAATAGTCTATTGATTGCGGTCTTATTCATTATTGGCCATGACGCATGTCACGCAAGTTTCACGTCGAGCAGTATTGTTAATCAGATCGTTGGTCGACTTGCGATGCTTCCCTCGTTAACCCCGTTCACATTCTGGGAGCTTGGGCACAATAGACTGCATCATGGCTTCACCAATCTGAAGGGGAAGGACTATGTCTGGACTCCGTACTCATATGAAGAGTTTCAATCTCTTTCTCCGTTCAGGCGTGCTCTCGAGAAGTTCTATCGATCTTTCTGGGGGGTAGGAGCCTACTACCTGATCGAAATTTGGTGGCGGCATCTGGTTATGCCAGGAGCAGATGAGCGAGGTCAGTTACCACGACTAAAAGCCGCTATGGATCGCCTTTTGGTGGCAGGATTTCTTGTCTTCGAGGTGCTGGCAATTTTTCAGCAGGGCACCAATGGGCAAGAGTCCGTGGGCTTAGTTGTGCTGGGGCTCCTTGTGCCTTTCTTGACCTGGAATCTAGCGATGGGGATGGTCATCTACCTCCATCATACACATCCACGCGTAAGATGGCTTCAGCAAGCTGAAGAACGTGGCGCCTTCTGTGATCGACTGCCCGACACAGTTCATGTTGTCTGTCCACGCTGGCTCGGCGCTCTACTGCTAAATATATTGGAACATCCCGCACACCATATCGCTCCTCGTATACCGCTATATAATCTGAAAAGAGCTCAGCATTTCCTGGCCACCGCTTTCCCTTCTCAAGTGATTACCCATGACGTAAGTTTGGCCAGCATTCGCCAGGTCATGGCTGCTTGTCGGCTCTATGACTATCAATGCGGGCAATGGCTAGATTGGTCGGGCAAGCCATCCTTGTTCCTTGATGGAAAGTCTGCTGGACCAGATGCACTTGTTAAGACTTCCTGCGCTATGAATTGAGTTGTTTCAAGGAAACTCAAGATTTAGATGAGTTTGTGCGGATGATCTGGATGTGAAGTAGAAGGTTTAGAGGGGTACTTAATGAGAAGCCTGGTTTGTGAACTGCAGATGTTGTTGGATGAGACTGCAGATCAATTGCGTTGCTCCTCTCCAGATGTGCCCAGAGCAGTCGGAACTCTCGCTCTTGCCCTCCAATCGTTACGGGAACAGCAATCTCCTGAGGTGTGGAGATCGGCAATTGAGTCTTGTCGGGCGCATAGCTTATGCGCATTGGTACATCAGGATCCTCTTACAGAGAGAGCTTTTCGTCAGCCGCGTGGCTATCAGGGTGATGCAGAGCTGTTGGATATGATTTATGAACGATCCTGGAATGGGATCGTAACCTCACCTGTATCTCAACTAGGGGAGAGGGTTTTCTCCTACACTGTCGAGAGATGTGCCCCTGCAGCAGTCCGGTCCCGATGTGGTCTGTTAGCTAGTGAGATTGACCGTACGTGTGATCGTATTTCCGGTGCGCACATCCTATCAGTCGCCTGTGGGCATTTAAGGGAGTTGCATCAATGCAGTTCCTTGCAAAGCAAGCGCATAGGGCGATTTGTGGGATTAGACCAAGACCCTCTCAGTATTGAGGTGGTGAATCAACACTTCTCGAATTTTAGAGTTGAGACGTTAACGGGCTCTATCAAGCTCTTGTTCGGGGGTGATCTGGGAAGACAGAGGTTCGATTATATCTATTCCGCCGGCTTGTTCGACTATCTCGGAGATGCGCTAGCTAAGAGACTTATAGAGCGTATGTTCAGAATGCTTCGTCCTGGCGGTCGTCTTCTGGTGGCCAACTTTAGGACGGGAATACAGGACGCTGGATATATGGAAACGTTTATGGATTGGAGTCTAATTTACCGCGACGAAGCAGATATGAGACGGCTGTGTGTGGACATTTCTGAAGAGGTCATGTGCACCAAGCGGGTTTTTTGTGATGAGGCGTGCTCCCTAGTGTTTCCTCAGCTCGACCGTGGCTGATGATTGGAAAATAGAGGAGTGAAATGTTCAGGGAATTCGTTCTGGCTTTTTGAGATTCAGTAGAGAGGCGTGGGTTTTTATTGGCCTGCACTAGCAGGGTAACATGGAGGTACTTGTATGGTGGTGTATCGTCTGTTTCAAGGCGCCCTAGTGGCAATAACACTTGTGCTCAGTGGATGCGGCATGTCTGCCTGGGAACTTAAATGGGGATCGGACAAGCCACACATTAGTTATGCCTCGCTGGACAGTGGTAAGGATCAGGCTGACAAGATCTATGTCTGGAATCCCAATAACAACGCCGCCTATGTATTTCATAAGGACGGTCAAGATCCGGACAAGAAAGAGGGGGAGGTTAAGCGTCTTCCTGTCGAGGTTACTGGAGCTTGTATGGCATCTGCCGATGTGGCCAAGGCGCGGAGTTATGAGGGGGAGATCAAGCTGGACCTGGGGAAGCTTGCGGATGATGCAAGTCTGGAGCAAAAGCAAAAGGTGTTGGATACGGTGACGAAGCTTAGTGAACGGAATGAAGCTGCCTCATTTCTAAATGTAGCCTTGTTTCATATCTGCATGATGGCAGGGGCGGGCAAGATTGATCAAAGCCAGGCGAACACTCTCATGCTCAAAGCAATTGAAGAAGCGCCAAAGGTTACTAAGTCGAGCGTGGTTTCGAAGTAAGCGCTGAGTGAACGTGAGGTTGCGATCGCTCGGTGTTGTACCGGGCAGTCATGCTTGGCTAGATAAATGTGATGTGTTGTGACTAAGGGGAGTCATGCCTTTACAGTGGCAGCCAATTGAACTAGTGAATCAAATCGCTCCGGCACCACCGAATGTTGGTACATGGGTGCGAACCGAGCGCGCTCAAGTGTTTGGTGGCTGGTTAGTGCGTACAATCTTGCTGAAGCGGGATCTTGTGCAAGCTGGGCCCACCTCACCGTCTGAGTTGGAGGCCGATACCAGTGTCGCATTAGCGTTCGTGCCAGATCCTGGCCATGCGTGAATGAAAGAAAATGTACCGGGAGTCTTTTCGAATCGCGATTGCCGATCTGTTATTGGAATTGGTGATTATGTGCTGGTCGCGAGCATGAAGTCGGAGTGGTCTTTACTGCGATCCAGTCAGTGGCTTTGATGCGGCTGATTCAGGTGTGTAAAAGGTTGGATAGGGTTAGGCCTTGTCATGCGACGTGCTGATTGGGGGAGAGGCACCTCTCCGAGTCCCCCTGATCCTAGCGCCCTCTGGTTGAGCCGAGACGTAGTGTTTTCCCGATGCGTGATTGACAGCCGAACGAAGCGTTGCTACTCTTGCATCGTGATGATGCATCCTTCGATGCATGGGGAGGGACTATGAAAGCGGTCACATTGAGAAATCTTCCAGCTTCGCTGGATCGCACAATCCGTCAGCGGGCGAAGAAAAAGGGCGTGAGCGTCAATAAGGTGGTGATCAGTCTTTTGCAGGATCACCTCGGCGAATCGGAGGCACGGCCGGTGCGTCGGTATCATGATCTGGACGCCCTGGCCGGATCATGGAGCAAGCAGGAGGCCGAAGCATTCGAAAAGACGCTTGCCCGGCAGCGCGCCATCGATCCGGAGGAGTGGAAGTGAGCCGGATCTTACTCGACACCTCGGCCTACTCTGCATTTATGCGCGGCGATATTGCGGTGAAAGAGGCGATTCAGACGGCGGAGGCAATCTTTCTCAACCCCGTGGTGTTGGGGGAGTTACGGGTTGGATTCTTGCGGGGGCGAGCCAGGCAGAAAAATGAAGAGCGGTTGAAGCAGGTCTTGGCATCATCGAGAGTTTCGATTGTGCCCGTGGATGAAGACACGGCGGAGCGATATGCGGTGATTCTGAACGGTCTATGGACGGCCGGAACACCGATTCCCACCAACGATATGTGGATTGCCGCCTCGGCCATGCAGTACGGCTTGACGGTGGTGACTACGGATGCCCACTTCATCAAGATTCCTCAAATACTCGTGTCTCATACATCGCCTGCCAAGTCATCGTTGTGAAGATGTTCATGGGATACAGTTTGCGAAGCCGTGGCGCTTGTCGCATAGCGAGCAATTCAATTGAGAGGCATAAAATGTACCGGGAATCTTTTGTAATTGAGGATATCGAGTTTTAGTTGGAACAGGTGACGGTGCGCTGGTTCGGCACGCATGAATTCGGAGAGGTCTTTGCCGTGCTCCAGTCAGAGGCGTTGACGTGGCTGGTTCAGGTACGGGGCCTGCGCGGTTCGGATAGGCTTGGTGGGGGTGTCTTTCCTGATGTAAGGTCAAGGATGTGTAGTTGTTGAGAATGGCTTGCCAGGTAGCAGAGGGCATCAAAATCACATTGTGGACCTTGCACGCTGGCTTATCCTTGCGCGTTTTGCAGGTATGCGTCCAACGTGTGCAGCAGGGGGAGATGGGCTGAGAGGCGGCGATACACGTCTTTGGCGAGGGCTTCATCATATGTGTGGGCGGTGCGGTTTCGGTCTTCGAGCATGGCAAGCCACCCGGACTCATCTCCGATCCATCCGTTCTTGTAGGCAAGCTTGAGGCAGCCTTTCGGCGATTGACAATCGAGCCCTTCAATCCGGGCTTGTTCTTGGATGGCTTTCCAGGCCAGCTCGAAGCAAAACTCAAATCGCTGGATGGCGGCATCGCGGCTGAGGTCTGTTTCAGGAGCCCTGAGGGCTTCGTTGAAGCGCACGATGGCCTGGCTGAAACTAGCGCGCCGTGCGGTCATAGGCGAATTCCGTGACGCAGGATTTCCTGTCTGAACGCGCCGCCGATGGTATGGAGATCGACGAGATCGATTTCATGGAGCGTTGCCAGGTTATCGATGAGCGCGTGGAGCTTGACCAATTGCTCAGGGGGAAACGTTTCTGGACCGTCGATAGCAATGTCGATGTCGGCATGAGGCGTCGCGGTGCCTTTGGGCCAAGAGCCAAACCAGATGACCTCAATGTTGTGTCCCAAGACATTCCGTGCGAGAGCAGCGATCTCATTCGCGATCTGTCGTGGTCGAGCAATGAGTTCTTGTTGAATCATGGGTCCAGTGTAGCCGTTCTGTCGATGATGTCAACCGGATTGGTCTGAGATAAGGTCATTCCTGAGAGGGGGCGGTCGCGGCCTAATGAGTATCTATATTCTGTTCATGCGTGCGTACTTCTGCCGCCCTTGCAAGCCCGGTATTGGCCACTTATAATGCGCCAGCGCTGTTCAATGTATCCTTTAACTTTCTGGAGAAATCGGAGTCACCATGAGCGAACGTACGTTAGCGATTATCAAGCCTGATGCGGTGAAGAAGAATGCGGTCGGCGATATCATCAACCGCTATGAGAAGGCGGGGTTGAAGCCGGTGGCGATGAAGCTGATGCAGATGTCGAAGCCGGTGGCGGAGGGGTTCTATGCCGTCCACAAGGCGCGTCCGTTCTTCGACAGTCTCTGTACGTTTATGTCGTCCGGTCCGGCGGTTGTGATCGTGTTGCAGGGTGACAATGCCATTAAGAAGAATCGGGAGTTGATGGGCGCGACCGATCCCGCCAAGGCTGACGCGAACACGATTCGCAAGGCGCATGGCGCCAACATCGAATTCAATGCCGTGCACGGATCGGATTCGCCTGAAACGGCGGCATTCGAGGTCGGCTACTTTTTCCCCGGCATGGAAATCTTCAGCTAAGTCGGCTTCTCGGAGGGCGATGGTTTCCCTGCCCTTCACTCCCGGACATTCACTGATGCGAGGGGCGGCGATGGCGCTGTCTCTCGCTCTGTTGTGTGCCTGCGGTCAGCGATTCACCTCGTCTTCCACTTCGTCGGTTCCTCTCGAACAGATTCACGACGATCCGGCGCGCGATGCGCAAGCGAGCCTCTTGCGCGAAGCTCACCGGGCGTTTGCGCAAGCGCGCTATCCCGCAGCTGTGCTTTTTTTTCGGCGAGTTGTCGATTCGACGGTGCTTGGGGATCCTCGACTGGAGGAAGCGCGCTGGTGGCTTGGCCGTTCTTATGAAGAGACTGGAGCGTATCGCGCGGCGATGGCGGAGTACCGAGCGCTGGCCACGGGCGATCCGGGACAGGATGCTCAGACGCAGCGCTTTCAGCGGCAGGCATTGGATCGGCTCGATCAATTGCGGCAGATTCCAGGCGGGTCTCATGGCAGCGTCAGGCGCCAGGTTGCGCTGGGGCTGTCTTTGTCGCAGCTTCCTCCGGTGTCAGACTGGGTCGCATGGTTTCAGGCATTGCTGAAAGCCGGCGCGACCACGGTGCTGCTGGATCCGGCTGGTTCCGATGGGGGGCGTGAAGGCAGTCCAGATCGGGTACGGACGTTTATCGGCGCCGCACATCTTGCGGGCCTCTCGGTGTGGGGTGCGCTGGATGTTCATCAGGGGCGAGGGCTCTTGCTCCAGCCTGAGTGGGTGAGCCTGTCGTATGCCAGGAGAGTGGATCTGCGTCATGACCTCATGCCGGTGAAGCGGCCCGATCCCTTGCATCTCGAGTATCAAGCTGCTGTTGAAGGCCTGGTGGCATCGCTGTTGCGGGCCGGGTGCGATGGGATTCTGTTGCGGGCCAGGGAGGCACAAGGGTACGCGCAGGATTATTCGGATGGGTCGTTTCAGCGGTTTGCTTCTGCCTTCGGTCTGGCGCTCACGCCGCGGCAATTGCTGGGTGAGCCGGGAGGAGCCGAACCTGTGGAATATGATCGAGAGTCGATCTACTGGCGATGGGTGGGTTGGAAGGCGAGAAGTTATGGCGATGTGGCGGTGCGGATCAGGCAATTGATTCATGCGGCCAATCCCATCGGGCGTCTGTTGATCGAGGTGCATGACCGGACGGTCGGCGATCCGTTGATGGGATTAGAGCAGTACGGCGAGGATCTCAACGACTTGTTTCAGCGGAGCGGCGGTGAGCTTATTTTTCTCGGGGAAGGTGAAGGCAACGCGGCGGGGTTGGAGCAATTCGCGCAGCAGGCGGGATCTTCCGATCGCCTCTGGCTCGTTCGGCCGGTGGTAGGTCCGGGGACGGACTCACTTGTCGCCTGGACCGAAGGGCTTGAGGCTGTCTTGCAGGAACAGGGCGGCGGTAATCTTCTGCTGTTCGGTTCGAGCGGGGGCAGTCTTCCTTGACAAATCACATGGTTGACCACTACGATCCGGCGTCTTCCGCGGGCGTTTTTTCAATTGAAAATCATGGAGACTCCTTATGATTCCCAGCGATTTGCGGTATCACAAAGAACATGAGTGGGTGCGTCTTAACGGCAAGCAGGCGACGGTGGGCATCAGCCATTTTGCCCAGGATGCTCTCGGGGATATTGTGTTTCTCGATCTGCCCAAAGTCGGCGCCGTAGTGACGTCCGGGCAGCAGATCGGCGAAGTGGAGTCGACGAAGACCACATCGACTATTTATGTGCCGGTCAGCGGCACAATCTCGAAGATCAATACCGACCTGAAGGATCATCCCGAGGTCGTGAATTCCGACCCCTACGGCAAGGGATGGATTGCGGTCATCGATCTCTCGAATCCTGGCGAGGTCGATCAACTCATGACGGCCGCGCAGTACGAAGCGTTTTTGGCCAGTCAGAAACACTAGCGCGGGTTCATGTCGAAACACATCGCGATTCTGGGATCCGGGCCCGGCGGGTACGTGGCGGCGATTCGAGCGGCCCAATTGGGCGCGCGTGTCACGGTCATCGAACAGCAGGCGCTGGGCGGGGTCTGTTTGAATTGGGGCTGCATCCCCAGCAAAGCGCTCCTCTCCGTCATCGAACTCGGCGACAAACTCAAGAAAGCGGACGATCTCGGCCTTCTCCTGCCCGGCCCGCCTCGCTACGACCTCGCGCGCATGGTGGCGCGGAAGAACAAGGTGGTGGCGACGCTGGTCAAAGGCATTGCCACGTTGTTTAACGCCTGGAAGATCGATGTGGTTGAGGGGCGGGGCCGGTTGGTCGATGCGCGCACGATTGCGGTGACGGCTCAAGACGGCTCGCAGCGGCAGGTGCAGGCGGATGCGATTGTGATTGCCACGGGATCGTCTTGGCCGGACTTCACTCAGTTTCCCGTGGACGGGAAAATCATTATTACAAGCAAGCAGGCGCTGAACTTGGAGTCAGCTCCTCCGCGGATGATTATTCTCGGCGCTGGGGTCGAGGGGTGCGAGTGCGCGTCGCTCTTCAGTGGGTTGGGCACGCAGGTAACCATGGTCGAGCTGCAATCGACCGTGCTTCCGCTTGAAGATGAAGAGGTTTCGGTGCTGATGGCGCGTGAGCTTAAAAAACGCGGTGTCGATGTCAGGACGGGCACGACGATTCAAGAGGCGCAGATTCGCGATGGCCTGGTGGCCGCGCAGCTCAAAGACGGCAGTGCGGTCGAAGCGGAGATGCTCCTCGTTTCGATTGGGCGAGGGTTTCACTCGCGCGACATCGGAGCGGAGCGGGCCGGCGTGGTCTTGGGACGGCGCGGCGAGATTCTTGTCGATGACCGGATGGAGACGAATGTGCCCGGCGTGTATGCGATCGGCGATGTCGTCGGCAAGGCGATGCTGGCGCATGTGGCGTCGGCGCAGGGGAAAATCGCGGTTGAAAATATCCTGGGGCATCCAGCGACGATTCGGTACGACGTGATTCCAGCCGGGATTTTCACCTTGCCGGAAATCGGCCGGGTTGGATTAACCGAACGACAGGCGCGTGACCAGGCGCAAGCCGCCGGCCATGATCCTGAGCATGCCGTCAAGGTGGGGCGATTCCGTTATGCGGCGTTGGGCAAAGCGCAAGCCGTCGGCGATATCACGGGTTTGTTCAAAGTCATTACGGATGCGGCGACTGGCCGGTTGCTCGGCGCGCATATCGTGGGAGCCCATGCCGCCGATCTTATCCACGAAGCGGCGCTGGCGATGGAAACCGGCGCCACGGTGTCTCAGATTGCCCGTATGATTCATGCCCATCCGACGCTCGCGGAAGGGTTTGTCGAAGCGGTCGAAGATGTCGAGGGCTGCGCCATTCACCAGATGAAAAAGAAGTCATGAGTCTGCTCAAGTCGTTCCTCATTAAGCTGAGCATGTTGGCGATGACGGCGGGTGTCGTCTTGTGGATTGGCTGGCAGGTTCCTCAGACGATACAACGGCCTGCGGTCACCCATGCAGTCGAGGGTGCTTCCGATGACACCGTGATAACAACGGCTCAGGCCGCCGGTTCGAC
Source organism: Nitrospira sp. (assembly GCA_022226955.1). NCBI lineage: Bacteria > Pseudomonadati > Nitrospirota > Nitrospiria > Nitrospirales > Nitrospiraceae > Nitrospira > Nitrospira sp. The sequence continues at coordinate 1,212,948 of CP092079.1, read as the reverse complement.
GATTCTGTCTGCCGAGGTGGGCGAGGCACGCCGAGTGTCGAATAATCAGAGGCGGGTCGATCTGAATCGTGCGACGATGGCCGACCTCGATCAGCTTCCAGGCGTTGGCCCTGTGCTGGCTAAGCGGATGGTGGAGTACCGGAAGTCCGTCGGGCGGTTTCATGCGGTTGAGGATCTGCGGGCGGTAAAGGGGATCGGCAAGAAAAAGCTGGAGCAATTGAAGCCGTTTGTCACAGTGATGAAGCCTGCCTCGTTGGAAGAGGGAAAGAAGGGGCCGGTATGAGTGAATTAAGTCGGCAGCTCGATCTGATTCTGCGAGGGACTGTGGAGGTCATTCAGCGTACGGAGCTGGAGGCGAAGCTGACCCGCTCGCTGAAAGAGAATCGCCCCCTGCGCGTGAAGGCGGGATTCGATCCGACGGCGCCGGATCTGCACCTCGGGCATACAGTCCTGATCCACAAGCTGAAGCATTTTCAGGATCTCGGCCATCAGGTGCTGTTTTTGATCGGCGATTTCACAGGCATGATCGGCGATCCCACCGGCGTGTCGGAAACCCGCCGTGCGCTGACCAAGGCACAGGTGCAGGAGAACGCTAAAACCTATCAGCGCCAGATCTTCAAGATTCTCGATCCGCAGAAGACGACCATCGAGTTCAACAGTACCTGGATGGGCGCGATGACGGCGGAAGGGTTGATTCAGCTGGCCGCGCATTATCGCGTGGCGCGGATGATGGAGCGGGACGATTTTCACAAGCGCTTTCACGAGCAAAAGCCGATCAGTGTCCATGAGTTTCTCTATCCGCTGGTACAAGGCTACGATTCAGTTGCGATGAAGGCGGATGTGGAGCTGGGTGGGACCGATCAGAAGTTCAATTTGCTGGTCGGGCGTGAGCTGCAACGCGACTTCGGGCAGGAATCGCAGGTCGTCATCACCATGCCGCTGTTGGAAGGGACCGACGGCATCAAGAAGATGAGCAAGAGCGTCGGCAACTACATCGCGCTCGAAGATAAACCGGAAGACATGTTCGGCAAGGTCATGTCGATCAGCGACGCATTGATGCTGCGGTATTATGAATTGTTGACGACGGAAGACTTGGAACGAGTGAAGGTGCTGCATCCGATGGAAGCCAAGCAGTCGCTGGCCGAACTTCTTGTGGCTCGGTATCACGGAGAAGAAGCAGGGAAGCAGGCGAGAGGGGCCTTTCAACACAAGTTTTCCGAGCGGGAGTTTCCGGATGAGCCGGATGTGCGATTAGCGCTGATGCCACAAGATTTGAAAGATGGTCAGTCGATCGGGCTGGTCGATCTCGTGGCGAAAACGGGCTTGGTGGCGAGCAAGAGCGAAGCCCGGCGGCTGGTGATTCAGGGCGGCGTGGAGTTCGATCAGAAGAAACAGAGCGATGCCAATGCCGTGGTGGTATTGGATGCTGGGCGCCAGTACCAAATGAAAGTAGGTCGGCGCAAGTTTGCCCTGGTGGAACGGGCCAAGTAAGGCGGCCTTTCTTGACTTGGAATCGTCGTCCGCGTAGGATGCGCGACAGTGAGCGGGCGTAGCTCAGTGGTAGAGTCCTTGCTTCCCAAGCAAGTTGTCGTGGGTTCAAATCCCATCGCCCGCTCCAAATTACGACATCACAGGTAAGAATCTAAGGACTTGGATAGCGGCGCTTCCAAGTCCTTTTTTGTTTTTCCTGCCAATGCCTGGATGGAATAGGCTCGTGCTCTTGTCGTAGAGCGCATGAGTAGAGGTGTGAATTTTATATGGGAGGGGTGTGGCCTGAAGATGAGACAACCTTTGCTGATTGTGGTCGCTGCATTTTGACGAGCAAATACGGCAGCAAGACGCTCTCGCTGTCAGCCGACGACCCACGGGCAATCAAGCTGATCGAGCGCGAAGGATGAGTGCTGCTCTCGATGCCGTAATGATTGAATGGGAGCGGAGAAGAGGGCCTAGACGGCTTTCGTGACCAGTCCTGATCGGAGGCAACGGGTGCACACGCGAATCTTTTTGTTTGCCCCGCCGACCACTGCGCGAACCGTCTGAATATTGGGGTTGAATACCCGCTTGGTCTTGTTGTTCGCGTGACTGACGTTATTCCCTGATTTCGGTTTCTTCTGACAAAGATCGCAAGAGAATGCCACGATAATGCTCCTTCTGAGTAATCGATCAAGTAATCGCCGGGTAAAGTAGCACAGGAAGGTGAAGTGTGGCAAGGGGTTGAGTCAGATGACGGAGATTGTCCGGAGAAGCCTGTCGAAAGGGATGTGATGGAGACGACGAATTGGATCGGATTCGTTGCGGGGACACTCACGACGATTGCATTTTTGCCGCAATTGCAGCGAACGTGGATGACAAAGTCTGCCGACGATATGTCGCTGGCGATGTTGTTGACGTTTACGACTGGAGTTTTTTTGTGGTTGATCTACGGCCTGTATCTGATGGCATGGCCGATCATTCTGACCAATGCCATCACCTTTATCCTGACGCTCGCGATCTTGGTCCTTAAGCTCAAGTATCAAAAGTCGCGCTAAGGCTGTGAGGGTGTTGTTTCTGCGAGTGGCGTGGGTATTCCTCTACGAGGCCAGTGAAGAGGCGGCGAAGGCAGGTGGCAGCGGCACGCTAATATCGAAACTCGAATCTCCTCCGTCGTCGAGCCGGTCTTTCCCAACACTGTAGAGTTTCTTTTGCGTTGGGCTCCACAACATAGGGAGTCCGGTGAAGGGATCGAAGTAGATCGAGCCGACTTCTGCCAGCCTGGTCGAGATGGTGACGGTGGCGGTAGGTTTTCGCATGAGGATTTGCAGCGAGACCAAGCGCAGCCGCGCATCCGTTTCGACCAGGCGCTGGCTGAATGGTTCCCATTGTGGCTCGAACTCCATCGGGTCGGCCAGCCGTTCTAGGAACGTTCGTTGCGATTGCTTCGCGATATCCTGCAAGCGTGGAAGCGGACTATGAATGGTCTCAGCCGCTTTGATGGTGGCGTCGTAGTAGCTTGCGTAGGCCTCCCAGGTGCGCTGGCCGGATGAAGCAAATCCAAATCCTGTCAGGCTCCTGGGGTGTGTCACCTTTTGAAACGCATGGGGCGGCAGATGTGCCAAGGTCGCGACGGTTGCTTGAACTGGGGAGCCGGCTTCCGGTGGCCGGGGGCTGTGCGCGAGGTCCGCTCGGCTGCGGTGATAGCCCATCATGAATTCATTTTGAATCGGCCAGCGGAGCGAGTATTCGGCGGGAGCCAGAGGCTGGAGTAAATGAAGACCGTGCGTCAGCACATGCGTATCGACGGTGTTGTGACTCAGTATGCGCGACAGAAGGGCGACATCGTCTTCAATGATTACGGCTGCCAATATTTTCACTGGGAGAGTCCGGGCTTCCCGTAGAACGCTCCGCCACTTGGCAAGGTCGAGAGCGAGCCGATCCAGACCGGTTCCGACCTGTTCGCTGAATCCGATTGCCACAAACAGGCGATGAGCCCCCATGAGCTCTTCGATGCGGGGAACGCCAGTCTGCCCGTATCCCCAGTCTTCAAATTTCATTCGTAGAAACTGCTGGTATCGCGCGGTGAGCGGCGCGTAGAGGGGCGCCGACGACCGAAACGACGCGTCTTTGTTTTGAAATTCAGCCAGCGGATCTGCGGTCTGCCATTCGGGAACGACGCGGTCATAGGCCACCGGCAGGCGAAGCTCTGTGCGGCCCGGTTTGTCTAAGTCGTAACCCTGTTCCGTCGGTCTCGCCGCGGCTTCACTCCAGATGTCGTATCCGGTTTGGACGGGGTCGGTTCCACTTGCCGCGGCCATCCCCAGCAGCAGAAAGTAGCCATTGTCGAGCGGGCGTTCGATGTTATGGGCCGGTGGGGCCGAGAGTCTGACAAACACCTCGCTGGGCTGGTCTTTCTTGGCCGACCAGATCAGGCCCGATAGTTCAAGGAAGAGTCCAATAATACAGATGCTGATCATGATGTTCCGCATGGATGGCTGCGACCTCGTGGTTCGGAATGTCATTGGGCGGTTGCGGTCTCTAGAGAATTTCAATCGAGAGGGATCAGCAAAGCCCATGCCGACCGGAGGCTGTTCCTAACCTCGCATAGCGAGGCCGTTCTCTCTGTGGGAGAGGGAACGATCGGCCTGAATCCATCGCTGACTGAACGCGGTTCGGCCATTAATGAACTTGACAATATTCGGCAAGGTCTCCTATTGTGCCTCCACAATAATGTGATTCCTGGGTAAGGGAAGAGGGTGCGAATCCCTCGCGGTCCCGCCGCTGTGAATGGGGACGAAACCCAATAATGCCACTGTCCATTCGCTGGATGGGAAGGCGTGGGGAGTAGGATGAACCATGAGCCAGAAGACCTGCCCAATGAATTGACCATCGTTCCCTCGAGGGCTGGGGAACAGGCGAGGATGAAGATGCGGGTGTAATCCTCAAGGTCGTTATCAGGCCTTGGGGATTTTTCATTTGAGCGGTCAGCGCCGGTATATTTGGGCAGCGGGTCTTGTCTGTCTCGTGTTGCTGGCCTGCGCGCCGAAGGCGCTGGCTTGTGTTGACCAGGAGTGTTCGGACATGAAGCGGCGGCAACAGGGCATTCTGACGGGAATGCCATTTATGGCGCATGTGTCGTCGCGGTCGTTTATCGATGACACGGGGCGTCGGGTCTATCTGGCCAAAGCCCCGAGCCGGATTATTTCACTAGCGCCGAGCGTGACGGAAATGTTGTTTGCGATTGGCGCCGGCACTCAGGTGGTCGGGGTCACGCAGTTTTGCGACTATCCTTCAGAGGCTACTCTCAAGTCCAAGGTCGGTTATGCCAATCCGAATCTGGAGTCCCTTGTGGCGCTCCAGCCCGATTTGATTGTGGCGCCGCAGGAATTTCTGAAGCACGATCTGATTGGCAAGCTGGATCAGCTTAAAGTTCCGGTCTTTATTTTGTCCGCGAAGACCGTCGAAGATGTGTTGTCCCATATCCAAACATTGGGACGGATGCTGGATCGTTCGACCGAAGCGACGGCTCTTGGAATGGATCTGCGGCAGCAGATTACCCGTGTCAAAACTCGCATGCAGGGGGCCATGCCTGTGCGAGTGCTCTATGTGCTGAACAGCGAGCCGCTGATCACGGTTGGTCCGGGGAGCTTTATCGATCAGCTGATTGGGTTTGCCGGCGGGAGCAATATTGCGGCAAAAAGCGCCACGGCCTATCCGCGGCTCAGCATGGAGGTGGTGCTGCAGGAGAATCCAGAGATCCTGCTGTTTCCAGTCGGGAAGGCCGAGGGGATTTCCGAGAGTGAACAGCAAGCCTGGCGGAAGTGGACGACGTTGACCGCCGTCAAACAAAACAATCTGCGACAGATTTCCGCCGACTTGATGAATCGCCCAGGCCCCAGAATCGGGCAAGCGCTGGAATTGCTGGCCGACCTCTTACATCCCTCCTCCGGCGCGTCTTCGAGCGAGAGGCGCTAGCACGATGGCGAACGGGCATGCGACTCCCTCTCATCTAACGGCGGCGGGCGGAGCCCGATCCGTTCCCGGGCAGACCGAGCCACAGGGACAGATCGAGTGGCATCGCACCGGCGCCATGTTGACACGCCAACGCTGGAGTCTGATCGTGACCGGGCTGCTGCTGGCCAGCGCCGCCGTCATCCTATTGTCTAGTCAGGTCGGTGCCGTGTCCGTGTCGCTGAGCGATGCATTCGCGGCATTGGGCCATCTGTTGACCACCGGATCGCTCGATGCGTCCTCCCTCGGAACCAGCAGTGTGATTTTTCTCCATGTGCGGCTTCCGCGTGTCTTGATGGGATTTCTCGTTGGGAGCGCGCTGGCAGCCGTCGGTGTTACGCTGCAAGCGCTCTTGAGGAATCCGCTGGCAGACCCCTATGTGCTGGGCGTTTCCAGCGGCGCGGCGTTGGGCGCCGCGCTGGCCATGTTGCTGGGAATCGGTGCGACGGTGCTGCTGCTGCCGCTCTTGCCGGTGTTCGGATTCATCGGGGGATTCTGCGCACTGGCGCTGATCTATCGATTGGCCCAGTCCCAGGGGCGGCTTCCCATTCATAGCCTGTTGCTGGCCGGCGTGATCCTGAATGCGATTCTCACCGCGCTGATCATGTTTATTACGTCGATCATGGAGCCGAACCGGTCGGCGGGCCTCATTGCCTGGCTGATGGGCTCGCTGACGGCGCCCGGCTATCCGGCCTTGGCGGTCATCGCGATCTATGTGCTGGTCGTGTCCGCGGTCTTGATCCACAAAGCGCAGGTGCTGAATGTGCTGACGCAAGGAGAAGAGACGGCGCGATCGCTCGGTATCGACACGGAGCGCGTGAAGAAGCAGCTCTATGTGCTGACGGCGTTGATCACCGGCGCGGTCGTGTCGGTGAGCGGCATGATCGGGTTTGTCGGCATGGTCGTGCCTCACGCCGTGCGCATGGTGATCGGCTCCGACCATCGGCTCTTGTTGCCGGCCTCCGCATTGGTCGGAGGCATGTTTCTGGTTGTGTCGGATACGATCGCCAGGACGATATTTGCACCGGCCGAAATTCCTGTGGGCATTGTCACGGCCCTCGCCGGAGGACCGTTTTTTCTCTATCTCCTGCTGTGGCGGAAAGACCGGATGATCTGAGATGGCGGCACTCGACGAAACTGGCGTGACGCTTCGATCTTGCGCAACCGATTCGGCCATCGCGGTTGAAGGGGTATCGTTTCGCTATCGTTCAGATCAGTCTGGCAAGTCCGGACGCGCCTGGACGCTCGATGCCGTCTCGTTCGCCGTCAAGCCTGGAGAGATATTGGGGATTGTTGGGCCGAATGGGTCTGGTAAGTCGTCGCTCTTGAAGTTGCTGGCTGGATTATTGCGGCCGGCGTTGGGGAGCATTCAGATCGCCGGTCAATCGCTCGACCGGCTTGAGCCGTGCGCGCTGGCCAAGATGGTCGCGGTCGTGCCGCAGGAGTTCGCGCAGGTGTTTCCCTTTACCGTAGCTGAGACGGTGCTCATGGGGCGGTTCCCGCACCAGCGCACAGGATGGTGGAACCTGGGGATGGGTGACGAATCGAATGCCGATCTGCTGGTGGCTCACCGCGCCATGGTGGATGCCGATGTGGACGCGTTCGCCGGCCGGCTGGTGTCGGATCTGTCGGGTGGTGAGCGTCAGCGAGTGATGATTGCGCGGGCCTTGGCGCAGGAGTCCACGATTCTATTGCTCGATGAGCCGATGGCCTTTCTCGACATCAATCATCAGATCGACATCTGCGGGCTGATCCGCCGGCTGAATCATGAGCGGACGCTGACCGTGGTCATCGTCTCGCACGATCTGAATGTCGCCAGCCAGCTCTGCGATCGCCTGGTCATGCTGCAAGAAGGCCAGGTCTGCCAGATTGGGACGCCTGCCGAGACGATTCATGCCGATGTTCTGCGGAAGGTGTATGGCTGCGAGGTCGTCGTGGATGCGCATCCCCACAGCGGACTTCCGCGTGTGACGATGCCGTCCGTATCGAGTCGCGTCTAAAATAGGTTCGGTGGCCATGTCCCCAGCCATCGAATCGTATCTGTTGGGGGACGGTCTCATCGCGAGGAAAGAGTGTTTTGAAGAAACGACGCGGGTGACGGGGAAGATGGTGCAAATCCATCACGGTGCCGCCACTGTCAGCGGGGAGTAGCTCTGCACAATGCCACTGTGCGCGTCGGCGCATGGGAAGGCGCAGAGCCGCGACGATCCGCAAGTCAGGAGACCCAGTCCGCTGTCGAATCGACTGAACCCCTCGAGCACAAGGGAGTATCGTCATGTTGTGTGTCCGCTGGTTGTTGTGTGCCTGCCTTCTGAGCCTGCCTGTGGGAGCGGCCATCGCTCAAGACGTTGCCGTGGCGACCGATGCGGCTGGAGCCGATGCCGCTCAGGACGATATCATTGAGACTCCCGAAGTCGTCGTCAGCGCGACGAAAACCCCGATTCCAGCCGCGCAGGTCACGAGCGCGGTGGAGGTCATTACGGCTGAGGATATGAAGCGGCAAAACCTTCGAACCGTGATAGATGCGCTCCGTTTGGCGCAAGGTGTGGCGGCGTTTTCAAACGGCGGCCCTGGAACGGATGCGAGTATCAGAATCCGAGGTGGCACGTCATCTCAAACGTTGGTGCTCATCGATGGAGCCATCGTCAATAGCGCGACGGCCGGCGGGTACAATTTTGGCAATCTGACGACCGACAACATCGAACGGATCGAAATTCTTCGGGGCGCGCAGAGCATGTTGTACGGATCGGATGCGATGGGCGGGGTCATTAATATCACCACGAAGAAAGGGCAGGGGCCGCCGACCGTGGGCGCCTTCCTGGAGTATGGCTCGTTTACCACGGTGCGCGAAGGCGGGACAATTTCTGGCAAGCAAGGGATTGTGGACTACAGTCTGGCGCTGTCTCGCTGGGACGCGTCCAGCTTTTCCGCGGTGAACTATCGGCGCGGCGCCACGGAGCGGGATTCTTATCGCAACTGGACCGGCTCCGCTCGCGTGGGTGTGGATTTGCCGAAAGACGGGCGGTTGGATTTCAATTTCAGATGGACCAATTCGGATGTCGCGCTCGACAGTATCTCGGCAACATCGCCGGCAGAATCCTACGGATCGAAGATGCGGAGCCAGGATTATATTTTCAGCGGCAGCTATCGACAGCCGTTGACGGAATGGTGGTCTCAGAAGCTGACGCTTTCACGGGCGCAGGAGGCGTCGTTGTTCTTGCCCGGTACGGTCCAGCGCAGTCTCGCCACCAATGTGCTCAGCACTCCCTTTGGCACGCCGAACGAGACGCGCGTGTTGTCCAATCGAATTGAATGGCAGCATGACTTTCGTATTACCGAGATGCTGCTGCTCAGCGGTGGGTATCAGTTTCGCGAGCAGCAGGGCGAAAACGACACCGGTTTGACCAATCGGATCTTGAGCTCGAACGCGGGATTTGCCCAGGCTCAGGTCAACCTGTGGGATCGTTTCTTTGGAACGGCGGGAGTTCGGTACGATAGCTACAACGTGTTCGGCAATGCCACGACCTACCGCTTGACCGGAGGCTACTATAGCAAGGAGACCGACACCAAGTTTCGCACGAGCTATTCAACGGGTTTCCGCGCGCCCAGCATGAATGAGTTGTACTTCCCCAATTTCGGCAATCCGAATCTCGGTCCTGAGAAAAGCCAGAGCATGGATATCGGAGTCGATCAGTTCTTTCTCTCCAAGTCGCTGAAGCTCAGCGGAGGATTTTTCTGGAATCGTTACCGTAATTTGATCGTGACGACATTCGATCCAACGTTCTGTGCGCCATTTAGTACGTTCAGTTTTTGTCCGCAGCAACTTGGCGATGCCTCGACGAAGGGCTGGGAGGCTAGTCTGTCGTATGCCTATACTAGTGAGCGGCAGTTTCTCCGAGGGTTGACCTTCCAGGCGCAGTATACGAATACCTTGACCAGGGATCTGGATACGGCGGCGCGGCTCCCGCGATGGCCGGTCGATCAGTGGAGTATGGTGATCGGCTATCAGCCCATCGAGCCGATGTGGATTACCGTCACGGGCCGGTACATCGGCTCGCGGTTTAACACCACAGGGAATAATCAAAGCCTTCGCGCCTTCGATGTGTGGTCGCTGGCGGCTACGTACGAGGTAACGAAGCAGGTGCAGGTCTATCTGCGGGCGGAAAATCTCTTCAATGAAAAGTACGAGGAGGTGGCCAGCGCCGGGGTCCCGATTCGCTCGATCTTCGGCGGCGTGCGGGTCGCATTTAGCGCGAAGCCATGAGTATGCAAGCATGAGGCATCCACGCTTGATCATTGCTGGCACCGCGAGCGGGGTTGGCAAGACGACGGTCACGCTGGCGATTTTGGCGGCCCTGCGCAAGCGGGGCCGCCTGGTTCAGCCGTTCAAGGCAGGGCCGGATTTCATCGATCCCGGTCACCATACGGCGGTGACCGGGCAGCCGTCTCGCAACTTGGATGGATGGATGCTGGGCGCTGAGCGTAATCGTGCAAGCTTCGCCCGGACTGCTGCCAATGCGGATCTCTCCATCGTGGAAGGCATGATGGGGTTGTTCGACGGCAGTTCGCCCGTGAGCGACATCGGCAGTACGGCTGAATTGGCAAAGCAATTGGGTGCGCCGGTGCTTCTTGTCATCGATGGCAGCGCGATGGCGCGCTCTGCGGCGGCGATGCTGTCGGGCTATGCCCGATTCGATCCGGCGCTGCGCGTGGCGGGTGTGCTGTTCAATCGTGTCGGTGGCGAGGGGCACTATCGCTTGTTGAAGGCGGCGGTGGAAGCCGAGACGGATGTCGCGGTCGTGGGCTATCTGAAGCCGGATGCCGCCGTCACGGTCGCAGACCGGCATCTGGGTCTTGTCACGGCGATGGAACAGGGGCCGGCGGAATTGTATGACCGGCTTGGAACGATGGCTGCGGAAACCATCGATCTCGCGCTGATCGAATCCCTGGCCAGGACGGCCGGTGGCGCGCCATTCGTTTCTGCGCCATTCACGGTCGCCAGAGGCATGGAACGGCCGATTCGTATCGGCGTCGCATACGACCCGGCGTTTTGTTTTTACTATCAGGACAATCTTGACCTGCTTGAAGCGGCCGGCGCGGAGCTGATCCGGTTTTCTCCCTTACGCGATCGGCAGCTCCCCGATGTCGAAATGCTCTACCTTGGCGGAGGCTATCCTGAGTTGCACGGCGCGGCGCTGGCCGGCAATGTCGCGATGCGAACCGCCATCGCACATTTTGCCGGACGCGGCGGGACCATCTACGCGGAATGCGGCGGCATGATGTACCTGACCCGAGCGATTCGAGACTTTGAAGGGCGCTCCCATGAGATGGTCGGGCTCTTTGCGGCCGAAGCCGTCATGCGAAAATCCGGTCTGACGCTGGGCTATCGGACGGTGAAGCTTGCCCAGTCCTGTATTCTTGGCGCGGCCGGCATGACGGCGCGCGGCCACGAATTCCATTATTCCATGCTGGTTCCACAGGACCCGTTGACCTATGCTTGCGGACTCGCGGACGCTCGGGGAGACTCGAAGGGGTCGGATGGGTTATCTGTTGGAAATGTCGTGGCACTCTATACCCATCTGCATTTTGCCAGTCAGCCGCAGATCGCGGCGTCGCTAGTGGCGGCGGCTCGCCGAGCGGCTGGACTGGTGCAAGGAGGGAACTTGACGGATCAAGCGGCACATAAAGCGAAGATGGAGCGGCTCAAGGCGTCGGTGGATCGGCGTATTGAGACGGCGCAAGAAGAGAAGGGCCTGCTCATCGTGTATACCGGCGCCGGCAAGGGCAAGACGACCGCCGCGCTGGGGATGGCCTTGCGTTGCATCGGGCATGGCATGAAGGTGGCCGTGGTGCAGTTTATCAAAGGCGCAATCGATACCGCGGAAGAGCGGGCATTGAAATCGTTCGGCGATCGCGTGACCTTTTTACGGATGGGCGAGGGCTATACCTGGGAAACGCAGGATCGCGAGCGAGATACGCAATTCGCGCAAGACGCCTGGGAAAAAGTCTGTGAGTTTTTGCGCGATCCGTCCTACGGCATGGTGATTCTCGACGAGTTCAACATCGCGCTGCAGCAGGAGTATGTGGATGTGGCGGATGTGAGCGCCGCGTTGCGCGCCCGCCCGCCGATGCAGCATGTGGTGCTGACAGGGCGGGGCGCGAAGGAGGCGTTGATTGAAGAGGCCGATCTCGTGACCGAGATGAAGCAAGTCAAGCATCCATTTCGGAAGGGCGTGAAGGCTCAAGCCGGGGTCGAATTTTGAGAGGCCCTGTCGCGAAAACCTGTGAAGCCTGCGGCGAGGTCTTTTCGTGCGGCGGCTATCAGTGCTGGTGCGGGAAGGTCGGCATTACCGAGTCGCAGATGGATTGGATTGCCGAACGGTTTCAGGATTGTCTCTGTCCGGCGTGCTTGAAGCAAGTCAGCCTGGGAGGATTAGTACTGCCGGTTTCCAAGAAGAACGGCCACGCGCGATAAATGGAGGGGGTTCAGCGAAAGGGCGCCAACCGGCTTTACGTAGTTCTGACATGAAGGAGAATCAGATGCTTGGACTCATGCCTCGTGTGCAACTGGTTGTTGGCGTTGCGCTGGCACTGTTGATCGCGGCGACGCGCGGACATCATTTCGCGTCCCTCAATCATCTGCCTGCTGCGTCGTGGGCAGTCTTTTTCCTCGCCGGGGTCTATCTGCGGCCGCGCTGGGTTTTCATCGCGTTGCTGGCTGAAGCGGCGGCCCTCGATATAGTGGCGGTGACCTGGGGCGGTGTGAGTAACTTCTGTGTCAGCCCCGCCTATGGGTTTTTGCTGCCGGCGTATGGCGCGTTGTGGGCGTCCGGTCGTTGGTATGCCAGTCATCATCGCGATACCCTGTCCACGCTGGTGCCGCTGTCGGCTACGGTGCTGGCCGGGACCGCTATCTGTGAGTTGATTTCCAGTGGAAGCTTTTATTTTCTCTCCGGACGATTTGAGCACACGCACGTGGCGGAATTTGCCGGGCGATTTGCGGGATATTTCCCCCGGTCTCTGTCTTCTCTCTTATTCTATGTTGGCCTTGCGGGCGTCATTCATGCGACCGCTCGTGTGGGGAACGCCTACGGAGCATTCTCGGATCGTTTCATGGCGTCGCGCTAGCGGTGGCGACATGATCGCGGGGCGCACGATGAGGGCGTCGTCTGAACGAAGGAATTGAGGAGCAGAAGCATGTCGACTCGGCCCATGAGGCAACAGGTTCAACCGCCAAAGCCTCGTTTGCTGTCCAGGCGTTCAGATGGGGCTCGACCTGTTGTCGAGCCTGCTGGGCAGTTTTCTCAGTCCGAGCGGGCGGCGGTCTATCGGGCGATTTTCGAGCGGCGGGACGTCCGGCGAAACTTTCTTCCTGCGCCGATTACGGACGAGGTGTTGACCAGAGTCTTGACGGCCGCGCATCACGCCGGCTCGGTGGGCTTTATGCAGCCGTGGGATTTCGTCGTCATCCGCCAGCCCGCCACGAAGCGCGCGGTCAAACAGCTCTTCACCCAGACGAATGCCGAGGCCGCCTCGCACTATGAGGGAGATCGCGCTGCGCTCTATCGCGGGTTGAAGCTGGAAGGGATTGAAGAGGCGCCGGTGAATGTGTGTGTGACGTGCAGCCGCCAGCGCGGCGGCCCGCATGTGCTGGGGCGCTCCACGGTGCGCGAGACGGACTTGTACAGCACCTGCTGCGCGATCCAGAATCTGTGGCTGGCCGCGCGCGCGGAGGGCATCGGCGTGGGCTGGGTCAGCATCCTCGATCATCAGGCTGTGAAGAAGGTACTCGGCATTCCCAGGCCGGTGAAAGTGCTGGCCTATCTCTGTCTTGGCTACGTGTCCGAGTTTGCCGCGCAGCCCGATTTGGAAACGGCTGGGTGGCGGGCCAGAATTCCGGTTGAACAACTCATTCATTCCGAATCATGGGGCAGCAGGACGGAAGGCTGAGCGCTGAGAGGGAATCACGATGCGTATTACGAAAGTCTATACCAGAACCGGTGACGCTGGAAAAACGCGTTTGGCAGGCGGGCAGCAGGTTTGGAAGGATAGCCTGCGGGTTGAGGCTTATGGGACGGTCGATGAGTTGAATGCGTCGATTGGAGTCGTTCGCGCGATGAATGCGGATGCGGTCGATGACTTTGCTGCCGCGGAACAGCTGGAAGAAGAATTGCGGTGGGTGCAGAACAAGCTATTCGATGTCGGGAGCATTTTGGCCACAGCGCCGGGGCAGACGTTCAAAAATATGCCGCAGGTGACTGCGAAAGATGTGACGCGGCTGGAGAAACTGATTGATCGTTGCCAGAAAGATCTGGAACCGCTGAAGGAATTTATCCTGCCGGGTGGGGGGAAAGTATCCAGCTTTCTGCATCAAGCTCGCACGGTATGCCGCCGGGCCGAACGGGTTTGTGTGGCGCTGTCGAAAGTGGAGCCGGTCGATCCGACAATCGTCAAGTATGTTAATCGGCTGAGCGATGCCTTATTTGTGCTCGCGCGCTGGGTGGCCAAGACGCAAGGCGAGCCGGAATTTTTGTGGGAGCGAGATGCCGCCAAGAAAGCCGAGTAGCCGTCAGACACCTCGGAAGGCCGCAGGCCGGATTATCTTTGTGCTGGGCGGCGCGGCCTCCGGTAAGAGCGATGTCGCGCTCCAACTCGCAGGATCGAAGGCCCCACGAGCCTTTGTCGCGACCGGACAAGGGCTCGACGTCGAGATGGCGGCGCGGATTGCCCGGCATCAAGCCACCCGTGCGGCAGATTGGGAAACCGCGGAAGTGCCGCTTGAATTAGCGGAGTGGTTTTCAACTTCCGGCAGCCGGTATCGGACCATCGTATTAGATTGCGTGACGCTGTGGCTCAGCAATCTGCAAGGCGCGGGCGTGACGGAATCAGATCTGCGTGCGCAAGTGGCCGCGTTGCTTAAAGCGATGCGGAAGACGAAGGCCAGGGTTGTGATTGTGAGCAACGAGTTGGGCTTGGGGTTGGTGCCAGCGGAGCCGACGGTGCGGAGGTTTCGCGATCTGGCCGGCCGGGTGAATCAATGGCTGGCGGCAGGCGCCGACGATGCGCATCTGGTCGTGAGTGGCATTCCTGTGCGATTGAAATGAAGAAGGAGATCGCAATGCCATTGCAGGCGTTATATGACCGGATTCAATCGCCCGATCCCCAGTTACTGAAACAAGCGCAGGCGCGGCTGGATCGTCTCACCAAGCCGCAAGGCAGTTTGGGCCGGCTGGAAGACGTAGCGGCGCATTACGTTATGATGACCGGGGAGCTGAAACCGGCTATTCCCCGTGGCATGGTGTTCACGTTTGCGGCGGATCATGGAGTGACTAAGGAAGGGGTGAGTGCCTATCCGAGAGAAGTCACGCCGCAAATGGTGTTGAACTTCCTGCGCGGCGGCGCCGGGGTGAATGTCTTGGCCCGGCATGCTGGGGTGGATGTGAAGGTGGTCGACATCGGTGTCGATTATGACTTCGGCGTTGTTCCAGGGCTGATTGGGAAAAAGGTTATGGCTGGGACGCGAAATCTGCTTCGTGAGCCAGCGATGACCCGCGCACAGGCCGAGCAGGCGATTTTGGTTGGAGTGGAGCTGGCGGCGCAGGCGGCAGAGGAAGGCATTGGCCTCATTGGGACTGGCGAAATGGGGATCGGCAATACGACGCCGAGCGCGGCGATTACGGCGGTGATGACGGGGCGGCCGGTTTCTGAAGTGACCGGACGTGGGACCGGAATCGACGACGCCGGACATGCGAGGAAAGTGGCGGTGATCCAGCAGGCGCTCGACCTGCACCGGCCTGATCGGGCCGATGCCCTTGGCGTGCTGGCCACCGTGGGCGGATTGGAAATCGCGGGGTTGGCCGGCTTGATCCTTGGCGCCTCGGCCGATCGGGTGCCAGTGGTGCTGGATGGGTTTATTGCCGGCGCCGCGGCTTTGATTGCTGTCGGCCTGCAGCCGCGCTGTCGAGACTATCTGATCGCGTCGCATCGGTCGGTCGAGCGCGGTCATCAGGCGATCTTGGAGCAGCTCGGCTTGAAGCCACTCCTGGATCTCGATCTCCGTCTCGGTGAAGGGACCGGCGCTTGTCTGGGCATGAGTCTCGTCGGTGCGGCTCTCAAGATTTATACGGAAATGGCGACGTTCGGCGAAGCCGGAGTCTCGGAAAAGGCCTAGCGTCCATGAGAGCGATTGCTCGTCCATTCGTGTTTGCCTGGCAGTTTCTCACAGGAGTTCCGCTGAGTCGTGCCTGGCATGACCCAACGGAGGCTGAACTGGCGGCATCGATGGCCTGGTATCCCGCTGTAGGGATGCTGATCGGCGCGGGGCTGGTGCTGGCCGACGCGGGATTGTCGAGGCTGTTTCCCTCTGTGGTGGTGAATGTATTGTTGATCGTGCTGCTGGTTTCCTTGACCAGAGGATTGCACCAGGATGGGTTGGCGGACACGCTGGATGGGTTGGCCGGTGGCCGGACCGCAGCCGAACGTCTGCCCATCATGCGCGATCCGCGTATCGGCGCGATTGGCGCCACGGGGCTGTTTCTCTCTTTGCTCTTGCGCTATGCCGGGTTGATGGCGTTGCCTCAGGCGCTGAGAGTTCCTGCGTTGCTCTGTATGCCGGCGGTGGGGCGTTGGGCGATGGTCACTCTAGCCTGGGCCTCTCCCTATGCGCGAGCTGAAGGCGGCTTGGCCTCGTCGTTCTTGACGCATCTGTCCTGGCATCATGTTGCGATCTCAACGGGGATTCTCGCCGCAGGGCTGGGCTGGGGGTTCGGGATTGCCGGCGGGCTAATGGTGTTGGTGGCTGGCTCTCTGATGGTGCTGGCGGCATGGGCTGGTTGCAGATCGTGGTTTGGGGGGATTACGGGAGATACACTCGGCGCTGCGAATGAAGCGATCGAAATTCTCTTTCTGTTGCTGGTTCCGTCGCTCTTGTTACTCGCATGACAGGCCGTGAGTTCGTTCTTGCTGCGGTTGTCGATCTGGCCGTGGGCGATCCTCGCTGGCTCCCGCATCCTGTCCGCGCCATGGGTTGGGCCATAGGATGGTGCGACGATCATGTGAGAGCGATCTGTCGCAGTCCGCTCGGGCTTCGTCTTGCCGGACTTGCACTCGCGGTGGGCCTGCCGCTGTTCGTCTATCTCATCGGACGCTGGATGATTGAAGAAGCTGAGAGTCTGGCTGGTTGGTTCGGAAGTGCCGTGACGATTGTGCTGGCCGCGACGACGCTGGCGGGGCGGGATCTGTGGGACCATGTGCGAGCGGTCGGTGTATCGTTGGAGCGAGGCAATCTGGCCGGCGCGCGCCAGGCGGTGTCTATGGTAGTCGGCCGGGACACGGATCGGTTGACGGAGTCGGAGGTTGCGCGTGCGGCGATTGAAACGGTCGCGGAGAGCACGGCGGATGGAATCATTGCGCCGCTGTTGTATCTCATGCTCGGCGGTCCGGCCTTCGCGCTTGCATATAAGGCAGTCAATACCTTGGACTCGATGATCGGCCATCGTAATGAGCGATACCTGAATTTCGGGTGGGCGTCAGCCAGACTTGATGATGTGGCCAATTGGATTCCCGCGCGACTCGCGGCTCTTCTGCTGGTATTGGCGACGGGACTGGTGACTTTAAGTTATCGGCGCATGTTGAATAGTGCTTGTACATGGTGGCGCGATGGCGGCAACCATCCGAGTCCGAATAGCGGCCGGCCGGAGGCTGCGATGGCCGGCGCGCTCGGCGTGCAGTTGGGCGGGATCAATATTTACGATGGTGTGGCCCATGAACGCCCGGTGCTTGGCGATGGCCGGCGGGATATGAGCTGCTCGGATATCGCGTTTGCGACGCAATTGATGGTGGTGGCCAGTTTGCTGGCGGTGTTGATCGGAGCGGGAGTCTTGTGGGTGCTGTAAAGAAACCCGTTCACGGTGGCGACGTGTATGCGGCGTCGCGCGAGCTTGGGCGGGATGTCGCGACGCTCATCGATTTCAGCGCCAGTATCAACCCACTGGGGCCTTCTCCAGATGTCTGGCGCGCGATCACCGGGGCACGTCATCTTATCCCTCACTATCCAGACCCCGAATGCTGGGAGCTTCGTCAGACGCTGGCTGACCGGTGGTGCGTCGAACCTGCACGGATAGTAATGGGAAATGGCTCGATAGAATTGATCCACGCTCTTCCACGAGCGCTCAAGATCGATCGTCTCCTGCTGGTCCAACCGACATTCTCCGAGTATGCCGCGTCGATGGCGCGGGCCGGAGGTCGTGTGACGGCACTGTGCGCGGATCGGGAGACGCAGTATGCGCTGCCCATCGATCGTCTCTGTCAGTTGTTGGAACGGCAGACGAAGGGATCTCGGACGATTGACGGGATGCTGTTGTGCAATCCCAATAGCCCAACAGGGCAGGCGTGCGAGGCGGCGGATGTATTGAAACTCGCGCGCGCCGCGCAGCGGCGCGGCTGCTGGTTGATTGTCGATGAAACCTTTGCGGACTATTGTCCAGAACGATCTTTTCTGCCGCTGTCGTCAGCCTGGTCCAAGGTAGTGGTGTTGCGGAGCCTGACAAAATTTTATGGATTGCCGGGATTGCGGGTGGGGTACGCGGTCGCGGCGCCGGCTGTTGCTCAACGGTTGCGCCGCGCATTGCCGCCCTGGTCCGTCAATGCCATGGGACAGGTGGCCTCATTGGCTGCATTGCGCGATCAGGCGCATGCGAAGAAGAGTCTTCAGTTCGTTGTGAACGAGCGGGCTCGAATGTCCCACGCGCTTGCGCGTTTGCCGGGCTGCGAGGTGTTCCCTGCGTATGCTAATTTCATCTTCATGGAGTTGCCGCCTGGATGGCATGCGAGAAGAATGACCGAACAGTTGCGGCATGAAGGATTGCTCATTCGAGATTGCTCCTCAGTTCCAGGCGCGAATCGCCGCTCGATCAGAGTCGCGGTCAGGTCTCGACAGAATAATGATCGGTTGTTGAAATCGCTCTCTCGCCTGCTGCACAAGAGTCGGACATGATTGCTCAGTCATCCTCACGCATGCAGACTCGGTATCGAGTGACAAAGCAGACGCTGATCGTCGATCTTGGAGGCAAGCGGCGCGTGCTTTCATCGGCTCCCCAAGGCGGCGGGCTCACCGTCGCGTCGTATATCTTGAATCATCAAGTGGCGGCGAATCCAGATACGAGCGCCGGCCAATCCACCCACGGTGATCCTGCGCAGTACTTGCGGAAGCTGGCAGCCAGTCTTGGCGTGCGCTTAGGCTCAGGGACTGTGGGATTGATGACGGCGGTTCCCATGACGAAGTTGGCGATGGCACGAACTGCTTCGGGGGCAATCTGGGTGGAATGTTTTGCCACCGTCGGTGTGACGAATGCGGTGCGCGCAGGGGAGACGCCTCAGATTCCTGATCAGGCTCGCCGTGCGATGGCGCCTGGGACCATCAATCTCATTGTCGTGACCAATGCCAGCTTATCGAGTGCGGCGATGGTGGGAGCGGTGCAAGTGGCGACGGAAAGTAAAACAGGTGTGTTGAGGGATCATGCCGTCCCGAGTTGGACTGGGCAGCCTGGCGCCACTGGAACTGGGACCGACGCGGTGGTGATCGCCTGCCGGAAACGCGGCGAGGGACCGTGGCACCTCTATAGCGGGACCCACACGGTGATGGGCGCCTTAATTGGGCAGGCGGTGACCATCTGTGTGACTCGCGGCTTGGCCAAGGCTCGGCGATGGCGGGAGCGGCAATCTTGATGGCGCGCGCGCTGGCGGTGCTCGGCACGGGATCGGATGTCGGGAAGAGTCTCATCACGGCAGGGCTGTGCCGTCTTTTTCTTAGGGTAGGCGTCAAAGTGGCGCCGTTTAAAGCGCAGAACATGTCCAATAATTCCTTCGTGACGCCGGATGGAAAGGAAATCGGCCGTGCCCAGGCATTGCAAGCGCAGGCCTGCGGGCTCGAGCCCGATGCCGATATGAACCCGATCTTGATGAAGCCGGAATCGAATCGCAGCGCGCAGATTGTCGTGCAAGGGACTGTGTGGGGCAAGGCGGAAGCGAGACGCTATTTTGAACAGCGGGCGGAACTGGCCGCGCGCGTGCGGGAGAGCTACGAACGGCTGGCTGGCCGGTACGAGGCCATCGTCATCGAGGGGGCCGGGAGCGCGGCCGAAATGAATTTAAAAGACCGCGATTTGGCTAATTGGTCGGCTGTGGAGATGGCGGATGCGCAGGTCGTCTTGGTGGCGGACATCGATCGCGGCGGTGTGTTCGCGCAGGTCATTGGGACCTTGGACCTACTGGCGCCGCATGAGCGCGCGCGAGTGGTTGGAATCGTGATCAATAAATTTCGAGGCGATGCGACGTTGTTTGACGATGGGGTGAAGTTTATCGAGCAGCGGACTGGCCTTCCTGTGTTGGGGGTCGTGCCGATGTTACGCGGCCTGGCGCTGGATCAGGAGGATGCCGTTGACATTGAACGCCATCGGCATGCTCCGTTCGCTCAGGATCGCGTCAACATCGCGGTGGTGCTGTTGCCGCGCATGAGCAACTTTACCG
Source organism: Nitrospira sp. (assembly GCA_022226955.1). Classification (NCBI taxonomy): domain Bacteria; kingdom Pseudomonadati; phylum Nitrospirota; class Nitrospiria; order Nitrospirales; family Nitrospiraceae; genus Nitrospira; species Nitrospira sp. The sequence goes on along the minus strand of CP092079.1, from coordinate 1,192,938 downwards.
ATTTCAATCGGCTGATCGCAGAGCCCGATGTGGTGGTGCGGTATGCGGCCTCGCTGGATGATCTTGCTGGCGCGGATGTCATTGTGATTCCGGGGAGTAAAAACACGATTGACGATCTTGCGTATATACGTCAGTCCGGCATGGCGGAGTCGATTTGCCGTCATGCGAGTAGCGGAGGTGAGGTTGTCGGCATCTGTGGCGGGTATCAAATGCTGGGACGGAGTATTGCGGATCCTGACGGCGTGGAAGCTGGAGGCGAGGTCGAAGGCCTTGGGCTCTTGGATGTCATCACGCACCTGACTAAGACCAAGGTCACACAATTGGTTGAGGCCGAGTCGCTTCATATAGAACCGAACCGACATCTGCCGGTTCGTGGGTATTGTATTCATATGGGACAGACGACAGGGCGAGATCAGCGCCATTGCTTTCATATGCGTCCACTCATTCTCGGTCAAGAGTGCCTGGAGGAGAGAGAGGCTGAACATTTCGATGGAGCGATGGATGAAACCGGCTTGATGTGGGGCACGTACCTTCATGGCGTTTTCGATCGGCCTGAATTCAGGCGGGCGTGGATAAACCGAATCCGCAGTCGAAAGGCGCTCATGCCTTTGGCAGACGCCGTCTCGCGCGGTATTTCTCAATCGTTCGATTGTCAGCTCGATACATGGGCAGACCATCTAGAGTCGCATCTGACGATCCTGCCTCTTTTGCACGCGGTCTCCGCCAGCCGGTAACGCGGGCCGCAGTCATTCATCCGCAAGAATTGTCATGTGCTGCACAACGGTGCGCGGATTTCAGCAATCTGCGGCGAGGGTATCCCTCTGCCTGCGGCGCTCATGATTCGTGCAGACATAGCAGCATGTGGGCACATTCTCTCGCCAAGTATCGTTTCTGAAGATCTCTGGTTCGTCCGAGGTCGCTCTCGGTTTCAGGCGCCGTGCGTGAGCGGCTGGAATTGCCGATTTTCATCGATTTCTTGCGAATGGAGAGCAAGCGACTACACTTGGGCGTGAACCACTAGATGTGCCAGTCCTGAAGGAGGAGATCCATATGAAGGCCCAGTTCACAGCGCTCATTCTTGGTGTGACCCTGTGTGTAACGGTGATGGGGGGGGCATCGTCCGCCCGCGCAGGCGATGAGGGCGAGACAGCAGAGCTGTTGATTGCCTTGCTGAAATCGGGGCGCGCGGTGGTGTCGGAACATCAAGCCCTCATTAACGATCCCAGCAAAGGCAATAAAGGGTTCACAGACGAGTTTCTCGCGCATCAGGTTATTGAGAAGTTCAAAGCGAAAACGCGTGTGGACTTGAGCCGCTCGAACGGAACTCCGCAAAGCGCCATTCTTCTAGCCCTGCTTGAAGCGGAACGCGAAGTGGTGTTGGAAGGGCAGCCGGTGATCAATAAGCAGGGTGTCGCGTTCAAGGGATTCATTCCTGCGGTATTCGCGCGCAAGTCTGGAGAAAAATTTTACAAGAAAACCGGCATTCGTCTGAAATTGACGGGCATGGATTATCGATTCCCTGGCAATAAGCCGGATGATTTCGAGTCGGAAGTGTTGCACCTGTTTGCAGACTCCCGTCATCCGAAAGGGCAGCAGTATGCCAAAGCGGCGATGGTGGGAGGGAAGCCGGTCATGCGCGTGATGGATCCCGAATATGCCGGCCCGACGTGTCTGACGTGCCACGGGGGACCCAAAGGGGAACGGGATATTACCGGAACGAGAAAAGAGGGATGGAAAGAAGGAGACCTAGCCGGCGCAATCAGTGTCGTTGTGCCGATGCGGTAGGGAGCGAGTTCAACTATTTGGAGCTGGAGGACGAGTGTTATGAGCAAGATCGTAGTTGTCGACGATTCGTATGCTGAATTGCAGATGATCGAAGGATATCTCAAGGCGGCCAGCCACACGGTGGTGTCATTTCCGAATGCGGATAAGCTGGAAGATAAGATCGCTTCTGAAAGCCCTGATCTTATTGTCATGGATGTGGTCATGCCGGGCCGGAATGGGTTTCAGGCTTGCCGCGATTTGAAAGCCGACGATCGATTCAAAAATATTCCCGTCGTGCTCTGCACGTCCAAGGGGCAGGAGAGCGACAAGTTCTGGGGGCAGCAGCAGGGCGCGAACGGGTATGTAGTGAAGCCGTTTAAAGCGGAAGATCTTTTGGCCGCCGTAAAGCGGGCGTTGAACTGAGCGTCTAGTAGACGGCGAATCCGGTTGTTGAAGGGAGATTATGGAACCAGCGCTCAGTCCTTCTTACGCTGTCAGAGTGGCTCTGGCTGAAGATGTCAAACCGTCTGCCCCGTCGAGGATTTGCCTCGTGACGCTTGGAGGGGAACTGTTTGCCATCGACCTGCGTCATGTTCGAGAAGTCTTTGAAGTGGAAGCCGTGACTCCAGTCCCTGGGGTGCCGTCAACATTAGTGGGGGTGGCGAATATTCGAGGAACGGTCATGCCGCTGGCGGATTTACGCCCGTCGCTTGGGATTTCGTCAGCCACGCCGTTGCCCTTTGTCATGGTCGTGCGCCACGGCCAGCAACAGGTCGGTATTCTCATCGACGCGGTGCCGGAAATCCGCACGATCCATCCCGACGATTTGTTGAACGCAACATCGAGAGGATTATCGGAGTCGCGGCCGTTTCTTTCAGGACTGGTCAAGATTGAAGAACGTATGAGCGGCATGATGGATGTGCAGAAGCTGCTGGCCTGTGTGGAAGGTGTGGCGCAGTAGATAACCGATACGTGGATCTGTCCGCTGAGTTGCCTGACCGCGGCTCAGGGAAGCGCGCGACGACGATACGAACCGATTATCCTACGGGTTGAGGAGGAGGAGTTATGGCGAGGCACAGCAAGTCAGCGTGGACAGTTCAGGCGTGGTTTCAAAATCTCAAAACCCTGCCGAAGTTGATTCTTGGATTTTCCGCCGTCGGCGTCATCATGATCATGGTCGGCCTCGTGGGTCTTATCGGATTAACCAGGCTCAAAACTGAGTTGCAGCATATTTATGACGGATCGACGGTCGCATTGTCGAACACCGGGATCAGCAGCACGAATCTCGGTTTGTATCACGATGCGTTGCTGAATGCCGGACGTCAGTCCCGAAAGAGCGATTTTGACGATGCGATTGCGCCGTTGGCGAGTCTCAAGAAACAGACCTTGGAACCTTTGCAGGCTTATCAAGGGTCGGACTTGCGAGAGTCGGCGACGGGGCGCAATGAAGGGAGGGATATTACTGCGCTGAAAACCGCGCTGGCCGAGTATTTTATGGCAACCGACGGTGCCGTCAGCGCGTTTGCGGATAGTTACTCCGCGGCGCTTTCTGAAGATCAGAAACAGAGCATGCGAGATTTGGGTAATTTGTCGCTCTCCGTCGAAGTCGCAAATAAGTACAACACGGCGACACTGCGGGTGCGAGAGTTGATGACCACGATTCGAGAACTGGCGAAAGAGTTGAACGAGAGTGGACAGGTCGAAGCGGCGCGGAGTACGAATTGGGTGCTGTTCGGCGGCCTCATCGCGCTGCTGTCCGGCGGCGCGGTCGGCTACTACCTGGCTCGATATATTGCCCGAAACATTGTGCATGTCGCCGATGTCGCCGAACAAGCCGCGGCGGGCAATCTTCAAGCTCGCGCGAAGCTTGAGAGCGACGATGAGGTGGGCCATATGGCGAAAGCGTTCAACTCCATGTTGGATCGTATTACGGTGCTGGTGTCCACGGAGGAAGAGCGAGACGTCATGCAAAAGCGCTTGATGCAGTTTCTCGTCTTGGTATCCGACGTCGGCAAAGGAGACTTGACGAAGCGCGGAGAAGTTACGGCGGATATGTTCGGAAACTTGGCCGATGGATTCAATCTCATGATTCAGCGGTTTGCGCAGTTGATGCGCCAAGTGCGTGAAGCGGCGGAACGCGTGAATAAGTCGGCCGGAACACTGAGAGAGAATGCCGGGCAGATGTCGGGTACGGCCAAGCATCAAGCCGACGAATCCGTTAAGACGCTGGGCGCGGTCGAACAGTTGGCGGCATCGATGCGCCAGGTGGCTGAAACTGCTGGCGCATCGTCTGAGTCCGCACGCCAAGTGTTGCAGGCGACGGAGCGCGGTCGTGTGGCGGTCCAAGAAACCGTGCAGGACATGCAGAGTATTCGCGCCGCGGTGCAACGCATGTCGAAGCAGGTGAAGGCCCTTGGCGATCGGTCATTGGAAATTTCTCAAATCGTGTCGACGATTCGAGACATTGCCAATCAGACAAACCTATTGGCCTTGAATGCGGCCATTGAGGCCGCCGGCGCCGGAGAGGCGGGCGCTCGATTCGCGGTCGTCGCCGATCAGGTGAGAAAGCTCGCGGAAAGCTCCACGCAGGCGACGCGGGAGATTGCGGATCTTGTGAAAGTAATCCAAAGCGAAACCCAGGACGCGGTGGTCGCGATGGAGCATGAAACCCAGGCCGTGGAAGCGGGATCGGCGTCTGCGTTGCGCACGGGCGATGTGTTCAAAGAAATTTCGACCATCGCCCAGCGTTCCTCCGAGCTGGCTCAAAGCATCGCCTCGTCTGCGGTTGAGCAGACCGCGTCGACCGACAAGGTAGGGCGCTCGATTAAGGACTTCACTGGCGGCGCGGTGGCCACGCAGAAAGCCACGGATTCGACACGCGTCACGGTGGAAGACATGGCGAAGCTCGCTGAAACGCTGACGGCCTCTGTGTCGCAATTCAAACTGGTGTAACGAGATGGCCTGGAGGATCTGTCATTCTCCGGGTAAGAAGGGGCCAGGATGAGCGCTGAATTCGATCCGGACAATCTTCTGGCTGTTTTTGTGGCCGAGGCTGTCGATGGCATTGCCGAGATCAAACGCGCCGTGCATCCCGCCGATGGGGCGATCCCCAGTCCGCAACAATTGCATGAGCAATTTATTGTGGCGCATAGGATTCGAGGCGCCGCAGCGCTGTATGGATTCGCCGGCATTGCGCGGTTGAGCGAGCAGTTGGAGTCGTTGTTTGAGCAGGGGCACACGATTGCAGACGCAGACTGGCTTCGCGCGGTCGGTGCGATGCGGGAAATTGTGCAGGGTGTTCAGCTTCAGCTCGATGTGATTGGGCAGGGTGGGGGTGAGGATCAGGTCACGATCGATCGATGCCTGGCTGTTTCTAATGGACTGCTCCCTGCTGAAACAACAGGGCAGGTGATCGCTGTCGATGAGGCAGGCGTGCAGGCTGTTGGGGATGATGCTCCATTGAGCCAGGATTATCTGGTGCCGAACGTCGATGCGGAGGTGCTGTCGTACTTTGTTCCTGAAGCCGTGGAGTATCTGGATACGATCGATCGTCTGATTCGGAGTTTGCAGGCGCACCCACAGGATGACGATGCGATTCACCGACTCTTCCGAACGGCTCATACGTTGAAGGGCTCCGGTTATACGGTCGGCTTTACCGTTATTGGCGATATTGCCTTTCCCATGGAAGAATGCATGGGAAAGGTGCGCGAGCGTCGAGTTGAATTAAGCGATGCCCTTTTCGAGGGGCTGACTCGGGCGGTGGGCATTATTCGGCTCGCGCTGCGGCGCGATCCCGCGCATGTGCCGCAACTGCTGCAGGATGTGCCATCGGTGATCGGTTTTCTGACGCAGTTACGGGATGGTGTCGCTGCCGTATCCGCAACTCCTGTTGCCCATGTGGAGATGCGGTCTTCAGTCGTGAAGCCAAATGAGAATGACGCAGCGGTGAGTCCAGTGCTGTCGGCTGAGTACTTGATTCCGCAATTGGACCCCGAGGTGCTGTCGTATTTTGCGCCGGAGGCGCAGGAGTATTTGGAGACGCTGGAAGCCAATCTCTTGCGACTGGATAGAAATGTTCGGGACAATGAATTGATCAATCAACTGTTCCGGACAGCCCATACGCTCAAGGGATCGGCCTATACGGTGGGCTTTCAATCCATCGGCGATCTGGTGCACCACATTGAAGACTTTATGGGGGCTGTGCGTGACGGACAGTTGGCTGTGCAGCCTGGCCAGACAGACTTGTTGCTCCGAGCCGTCGATGTCGTTCGTGTGTTGATGCGCCGCGATCCTGCGGCATTGGCGACAACTCAGCAACGGTTCGCCTCCGTCCTGGCAGAGTTAAAGATGTTGCACGAAGGCGGTGCTCCGAGTGCGGCTCCGGTCATGGCGGTCGATATGCCGCCGCCGCAATTGTCTACGGGATCTAACGAAGAGGGAACGCAGGGAAAAACTTCCGATGGACGGTCCGCCGAGGACCGTGAAGTGATTCGAGTCAGCCGGGATCGATTAGAGCGATTGCTCAATCTGGTCGGTGAATTGGTCATTGGCCGAGGCCGGTTGGAACAGCGTCTCCGAGTGTTGGAGCAGTTGTCTCAACAGGTTTTGGCTTGCAAGTCCCGGCTGGTCGATGCCGTGCAATCGTTTGAAGAGAAGCACACCTTCACATTCCCGATGGCGCCGGCTAGTTCTCCGGAGGCACCGGCTCTGGGCATTTCAGGCTTGAGCGATTTCGGCAGCCTGGAGTTCGATAAGTATGACGATTTCAATATTTTGGCGAGACGCATCAGCGAGGTGACGGCCGATATTACGGAATCGATGTCCCAGCTCAGTGGGTCTATCCGCCGCGCGCATGACGATATGAGCCAATTGCAGCAACTCACTCTCGGCATGCGGGATGAAATTGCGCGTGCCCGCATGGTTCCCATCGGAACTCCGTTTACACGGTTCCGCCGGGCGATCAGGGAAATTGCTAGAGCGTCGGGGAAAGAAGTGTCGTTGGTGACGTCCGGTGAGCATACCGAGGTGGATACCGGGATTGTGGAGCGCCTGGTCGATCCATTGATCCATCTGGTGCGCAATGCGGTGTATCATGGCATTGAGCCGGCCGGGACTCGCGTGGCGAACGGGAAGCCCGCGGTCGGCACGGTCTACCTGCATGCCGCTCATCGAGGCAACTCAATCATTATTGAAGTGGAAGACGATGGGGCCGGTCTTGACCTCAAACGGATTCGGACCAAAGCCATCAACCTAGGACTGGCTCGGCCAGAGCAGATTCAGGCAATGCCGGATGCCGAAGCGTTGAAATACATTTTCGCTCCAGGATTTTCTACGGCCGAGAAGGTGGGGGATCAGGCGGGGAGAGGCGTCGGTCTGGATGTCGTCAAGCGGGCGATTGAGGGCATGAGCGGCCATATCGATGTGGAGTCGCTCCCCGGCGTAGGCACTAAGTTTACATTGGATTTGCCGCTGACGCTGCTTATTGCCACGGCGTTGATGGTGCGAGCGGGATCGGAGCGGTATGCGATTCCGTTGCCCAATGTGCGCGAGGTTACGCTGCCGACGATGGATTCGTTGCAGCATATGGGAGAGCGAGCTATTTTGCAGTTGGGCGAAGAGGCCATCGATCTCTACTCGCTTCGACATCTGCTCAGGCGCGAAAGTGGAACAGTCGATCTCTCCATGCCGGTGGTCGTGGTGCGCACGGTTTCTGGGCCGGTTGGGTTGGCGGTGGATGAGCTGTTGGGGCGTCAAGAAATCGTCATCAAATCGTTGGGTACGTTACGCTCAATGGAGCGGTCTTGCTTCGGCGGCGCCACGATCGATCCCGAAGGACATGTGGTGCTTGTGGTAGATACGGGGCGGTTGCTTGCCCGGGAGTCTCGAGAGTCGGCGGCGATGTTGGCGGCCCCGGAGGCGGCCTTGGTGCCGTATCAGGACTCTGAGCATGGCAAGGATGCCGGCGCAGCGGCGACGGCGTCGATTCTTTTGATCGACGATTCGCTGAGCATTCGGAAATTTGTCGGACGTATGTTGGAAAACGCCGGATATCGCGTCGACACGGCGGTCGATGGAGAAGATGGCTTGCGAAAGGCGTCAGCGCATTCCTACCGGCTGATTTTTACAGATCTGGAAATGCCGAAGTTGAATGGATTGGAAGTCATTCAAGCGTTGCGCAGCCGTCCGCAGACGCAGCAAACGCCGGTTGTCGTGATGACGACGCGGGCGGGGGATAAGCATCGTCAGATGGCGCTGAGTATTGGGGCCAGTTCCTATATCGCCAAACCTGTGGAAGAACGCGCGTTGCTTCAAGAGGTCGAGCGATGGGTTGGACAGGTGTCGGCGGCCAGATCGTAAGGCCGCCGGGCGCAGTTCGGATAGGGATGGTAGGCCAAACCAAGGGTGCATGATCAGCGAGGCGCGAGTATGAGTTTGAGGGGCCATCGAGTCGAGTCGGCTGCCCTTGCGCCAATCGAACGATTTCTGATCGTTGAAATCGACGCACGGCAATTCGCGTTGTCCGCCAATATCGTTCACGGTTTGCTGACAATAGAAGAGCGAGGTTCCATCGACCGGCTGATAGTTCAAGGTCAGGAATACGCGTCTCTCGATCTTGGAGGACGGCTTGGACTGGCGTACGTGGCCGACGGGCCGGAGACGCGCATCGTGTTGTTGGCTCAGTCTGGAATTCGCGCCTGTGTCCGAGTGGATCAGGTGCATGGTCTGGTCGAAGTCGAACGGCCGCGGATGGTGCCGCTACCGCGTCAGTTCCGCGGTGAAGAGCGGAATTGGTATGTGGGGCTTGTCTTGCACGAAGATGGAGTGGCGATCGGACTGCATACAAGGTGGCTACTGAGTGGCGTTAGCCAGAGCGATGGTGAATTGATGGACCAGCCCCAACGGGTGCCGCTACGTCTATCGGATCTATCCGATAGAATGGGGAAAGGCATTGCATGTTAAGGGGTGCGTTTGGCCGGCAGCGCGTGGCTACGTCACAACGGTACCATCTGGTTATTTTCTCAGTCGGCGGGCGCCGGCTTGCGGTGAAGACTGAAGAGGTCGACGGAATTTCTCCTTGGGACGACAGTATTCCGATTCCCAGTTGTACGCCTTTCGTCTCGGCGGTCATTCGCCGTGGCCAGTCGGTCTTTCCAGTTTTCGATCTCGCCGGAAAACTGAAGGTCCGCGTCAAGGGGGAGCACCGCCTCTGTCTAATGGCCAAGCAACCAGATGGTGCGCTGGCGATTTGTATCGATGAAGACATGCCGGTATTGCATTCGCTTGAAGCCACAAAGATTCAGGCCTATCGCAACAACGATATCGATGCGGCAGAGTGTTTTGCCGATGAGTTTGAAGATGTCCCCATTCTTTCAGCAGCACGTTTAGGGATTGATTACGAACAGAGGTGAAGGGAGTCCGTATGCCGAAGATCCTTGTCGCAGATGACAGCATCGCAGTTAGAAAAGTTGCGGAGCGATTATTGACGGAAGCCGGATTGGGCGTCACCTTAGCGGCAAATGGAGAAGAGGCGCTGGCCTATTTGTCGAAAGAGCGGCCGGACGCGGTGGTGTCGGATGTGATCATGCCGGACAAGAGCGGATATGAAGTGTGTGCGTTTGTGCGGGGGCATGCGTCACTGGCCACCACCCCGGTGTTGCTGATTTCAGGGATTGTGAACGATGAGGTGACCAAACAGGCAGAGTCGTGCCATGCCGACGGCGTGCTCAAAAAACCGTTTCAGGGCACGTCCCTCAAGGACCGGGTGCTGGAGCTGCTGGAGAAACGCCAGGTGCCAGCGGCCGCTTCCTCCCCTGTATCGCCGGCTCCTCAGCCGGTTGCATCCGGCGATGTATGGAGCGGTCCTCGAATCACCGACGAGCAGTTGGCGACGTATAAGCAGGCCGTCGATCGCGTCCGCGAGCTCGATGCACAGGTGCAGGCGGAGAGGGTGACAGCGGAAGGGCTGAAGAAGCGCGTAGGGGAACTGGAGGTGCTGGCGGTACAAGCGAAGGAACTGGAAGGTCAGCTGGCAGTCGAGCGTCAGCTGGTTGAGGCCACCGGCGATCAATCGAACAGGGCGCAGGCCCTCGAAGCGGAGCTGGCCCAAGAGCGGCAGCAGAGTGCATCGCTGAAGGGGCAGATTGCCGGTAGTGAGGATCTGCTTGCCGCCGCACAGGCGAAGGCCTTGGCTCTCGAATCCTCGTTGAAGTCCGAGCAGGACTCCATTCAGAGTCTTCGACAGCAGATCGCCGATCTCCAACAAGCGGTCAGTGTGGTGCCTCAGTTGGAATCCACACTGACGGCTGAGCGAGCGGCTACGGCAAAATTAGTTGAACAAGTAACTGTTTTGGAAGCTGCTGTGGAGCGGACGAAAGACCTGGAAGCGCGGCTGGCCAATGAGGAGCATCGCGCGGCTGATTGTGAACAGCAAGTACAACAGACGGAGGCCGTGGTGGCGGCCGAACGGACTCGTGTCGAGGAATTGAGCGGACGCCTTGCCGAGGCTGAACGCGAAGTGAATCGGCTGAGTGAGCTGGAACGCCAATTAGCCGAGGCGATTCAAGCTGGGAGCGCAAAAGAGAGTCGTATCCATGAGTTGGAAAAACTGGTAGCCGCGTCTCAGGAGATGGAGACGCTGTTGGCGACCGAGCGGGATCGGACGGCTGTGTTGACAAGGCGTGTGTCGGAGTCAGAGCAATCCGCTGAACAATCGATGAAGCGGTTTGAAGATATGGCCCGCAAGCTCGGAGAAATCGCTGGGTTGGCGTCTCAACTCGGTAGTGGCAAAGGACGAGTGTAAACTGATCGATCGTAAAGGCGTAGATCTGTGGGCATGTGAAGGAATGGCGTAGTATGGCAGTTGATGCAGACGATGAGTTTCAAAAAGAGCTGATTGCGCTATTTGCCCAAGAAGCGCAGCAGTGGTTGCAACAGATTCATGTCGCGCTTGATGAATTGCAACAAGGTCCTCCGGCCGATCGGCATCTCAAGCTGGCCAGCACGATTAAAGCCGGATTGACGAGTCTTGGCGGATCGGCCGCGACGATCAATCTGCAGGAAGTCGAGCAGGCCAGTTTCGCCGGCCTTCCCCTGGTCGAAGTGGTCGAGAACCCGTCCATTCCTCTCTCGGCCGCTGCGTTTTTGGCATTCTGTAAACAATTAGGCCGGATCCAGGATGCGTTGACCAGGGCAACCGGTGTGGCGTTCGATGCTGAGCCTACAGTAGAAGAGGCGGTGGCCGCTACGATGCCAATTCAGGAGTTGCTGGCTGCGCTTTCCGATTTGGCCGATCGTCTGGCCGGCAGTACGACTATGACCTGCCGTGTGACCAAAACGATTATTGCCCAGATTGATGGAATGACAAGAAATGGAGTGACGCATTGCGATGCCGCATCGTTACGTGAGGTGTTAGCGAGGGGCGCTGAGATCGAGGGGCTGTATACGCAGACGATGCAGCGGCTTGGCCCGATCATGGCCGCCGGTATTGAAGAAATGGCGCAGAAGTCTGCCAGTCAATGGAACGAGACCTCCACTGAGTGGAACGCCTTGGTGGACCATGCGGCTGAACTCGGGTTGGCCTCTCAGCAAGTGAGCGCAGTCGAAGCGGTGGCGTTTTTCACCGGGCTGCAGAGCTTCCTCACGTTGGTGAAGGAGCAGCGTGTTCTGCCTCTACCATCTCAGTTTAAGCGGGTGGAGACTCGATTGCGAGCGATGCCCACGGTCGTTCACGCGTGGATGGAGGCTGGCCGTCGAGAGCGAGGCGCCATCGAAGCCTTACTACCTGCCGCATAGCGATGACTCACAGTATTGCTCAGGCACCGTCCTCACTATGCATATCTCCGGAGCCTATTCCTTCATATGATGGCAGTGAAATGGAGACCGATGTGACAGTTGCGGAGTCGGTGGGATTCACGTACGAACGGTATTGGGGGCTGGAGGCCGCGCCGTTTGAAAATGTTCCCGACCCTCGTTTCTATGTTCCCTCGGTGAAACATGAGGCGGCTCGACAGCGGATTTTGTATGGGATTCAGGCTCGCAAGGGCGCGGTGATGTTGACTGGTGAGATTGGAAGCGGGAAGACGCTTCTGAGCCGCGCGCTGATTCTCGATCTGCCGAAGGCGAAGTACAATGTGGCCTTGCTGGCAAACCCCTCTCTTCCCGAACCGCAATTTCTTGGAGAGATCCTCTATCAATTCGGATTGCCGGTTGGTGGCTCGAAGGCGGTGCAGGTGAGGCGTTTGAACGAGCATTTGCTGTCGAATGCCAGGGGGGGAGTCGATACGGTCTTGGTCATCGACGAGGCTCAAACGATTCTTGAGGATCGGATCTTCGACGAAGTCCGGCTTTTGATGAACTATCAGATGAACGACCGGTTTCTGCTGACGCTCGTCCTGCTCGGCCAGCCGGAATTGCGCGAGCGGATCGCGCGCATTCCACAGCTGATGCAGCGGATTGCCGTACGCTATCATTTGGAACAGTTTGATGTGGATGAAACGCAGGCCTATATTCAAGGCCGATTGGCAGCGGCCGGCTGTTCGCAAAAGCTCTTTACCGTTCTTGCGGTTGAAGAGATTCATCGACGCACGGGCGGTGTCTGTCGTGTGATGAATACGCTCTGCGATCTGTGCTTGTTTATCGGAGCGCAAGAGAGAATCGAGCGCATCGACCGGCCGCTGGTCATGCGTCTTGCAGATCCGAGTTAGCGCATCGAGTGTGGGCAGGAAGAAGGGGAGAATGAGTTTTTATGACATGGTATAGGGACGCAGAATCCGAGCTGACTCTTGTCGTGTCGGCCGTACAAAGTCAACGGAGTATTCACCTTGATCGACTCGAGGATTTAGCGGCATCGTTGGTCGCGTCGTTGAAACGCAATGACGAATTGATCGTCATGGCTCTCTCTAGCCCCGCGGGATCCCCACTCTTGATGAATCTTCTGAATGTCGCTGTTGTGGCGACCAAGGTGGGGATGGGGCTGGGATATTACGGGCGTGAATTAGAACGGCTGGCGCTGGCCGGGTTGGTGCACGACATCGGATTATTCGCGGTTCCTCAATCGCTGGTCACGAAAGCTGGGCGACTAACGGTGGATGAGCGAACATTGATCGAACAACATCCAGAGTTGGGATACGAGGCGATCAAGCGGTCTGATTCCGACTACGCATGGCTGGCGGAATTGATTCGCCAGGCGCATGAGCGCACCAATGGAACGGGCTATCCGAACCGGTTGAAAGGGCGGCAAATCAGCGAGATGGCCCTGATCATCGGCGTCTCCGATGTCTTCGATGCCTTGATTAGTGAACGGCCCTATCGTCCGCGGCTTTTTCCGCATGAGGCGGTCAAAGAGTTGTTGGTGGCGGAGCGGGCAACCTTTCCGCGGGAAATCACCAAGGCGCTTGTTGAGCAGTTGTCGGTCTATCCGCTTGGAACGACCGTTCGGCTCACCACCGGAGAAACCGGGACTGTTGTAGAAGTCAATGCGCAATATCCGCTCAGGCCGGTCGTGGAGGTAGCTGAACCGGGAGAGACAGGCTTCGCCGAGAGCCGGCAGATCGATCTCAGTCTGACTCCGCTCGTGAGTATTATCGAAGCGCTAAAGGCGCCAGTGGTTGGACGGCTCACGTTTGCCCAGGAGGTCTCGAACGCTGCGGTGCCGATGGGGGCGGCGTCGGATCAGTTTACGTTGCTGTTGGAAAGTTTGGATGCTATTGCCACGGCCATCCAAGGTGTCGTAGAGCATGCGCGGCAATCTGGCGCAGGAGATGGGAAGGGATCTGAGAGAGCCCTCGATCAAGAGGCCGCGGCAGAGGCGCAGAGTCAGGACGACGCCGGGTTTGGCAAGGAAGTCGTAGGCCTGTTTGCACTGGAGGCTCATGAGTGGCTTGCACAAATTCAATCCGCGCTCATACGGCTCAGTGACGGCAAAGAGGGGCCGGTTCATTCGCATGTCTATGGGATTGTTCTCAATGGGATTACGAATTTGGCAAAGTCCGCCGCCACCGTGCATCTTGATGACATTGAGGCCATGGCCACGAATCTGCTACCCACGCTTCGCGATGTCGGTGGAGCGGAAACCGCTGTGGCATCCGAGTCGCTACGTCAGCTGCGCCAGGGCTTGAACCGCGTGATCGCTGCGGTTCAGCAGTTGGCATCTGTCCCCTCGCAGCCTGTCGTGGAAGATGAGCAGACGCTTCTTGACGAAGACCTGTCGGCGGTTCATGAGGATGGGGCCGGCGCTGTCGAGACGAGTGCGCAGAATATCCATCCCGAAATCGTTCCGAGCGGGACGTTGTCGTCGCTCCCGCTATTAAGCGCGTTGCGGGAGCTGCAGAAAGCTCGATCAAGATCGATGCAGCCGGCCCGGGACATGTTGGAAGCGGTGATTCATCGCGCCGAAGAAGTCGGCGAGGTCGAACAGCCGGTCGATGCCTCTGCCATCGAGCGTATTCTTCACGATTTGGATCGGCAGGATAATGAGTTTCTTCAGGCGGTGTATTCGCATGTCCCGCAAATGACGGAGGCGCTCGTATCTCTTCGAGCGCAGGCGGCCAGCTTTGTCACGGCCTCGCAGCTCGATCCCGTTCTCGGCCATGTCGAGTTCTTGCACGATCAGGCGAAGGCGGTTCAGGCGATGACGATTATGATGTTCCTCCAGGGGCTGAAATCGTTTTTGACGGTCACGGCCTATCGAAAGGTAACCTCGCTCCCCATTCGTCTTGAAGCGCTTGAATTGCGCTTGAAGACGCTTGTTCCCATGGCAGAACAGTGGGTGAATTTAGGACGTCTTGAACGAGCGACCATCGAAGAAATCCTTCCCGTCTGATTCTCTTTTCTTCCTTCGATCATCGTATTTGTAACCCATTGATATCATGCGCATGCTCTATAGCTAGTGGTGGGCAACTATCATGAGCGGATATAGCCAATCTCATTGATATGCATGACGAAACTATGCCTAAACAATAGGCGTTGAGGTTGTTGTCGCCTCTGTGATGCGAGTTGTGCTGTCATCCCCATGGATATCCACAGGTCTCGCACAGATTTTGTGGACATAAGAATATGACGCGCGGAGAGATCTTTTCTGAATGCCACTGTAGGCGGAGAGTATGCGTCTTGAATCGGTCATTCCAGCCTTCACACAAAGAGAAAAAAATGGATTCGTGTTGCCGGATAAGCTGGTAGGGGCGATTGGCCGTCAGTATCGAGAAAAGGAACGTTGATCCTAGCGATCATGAATGTTAGAAGATCAACGGTGCGCCTGTCGCGATGAATGAGGCGTCATCATTCAGGTGATTCTATCTCGCGTCGTTGCGAGCATTTCTTAATCCAGTGAGGTGATTGTGCCTAAGTTGATTACTGTCCAGCGGCCTGAACAGGTCACGAGACAAGCACGAGACTATGTCAAAACATACATCCTAATTCCCTCGGGTCTCGTCGGCTTAGTGAGCATGTTAGGAGGAGTCGCAGGGCTTGGGTATCAGCTCTTTGCGACGGATCTCTATACCTGGCAGACCTTTCTTCAGAGCACGGGGTTGATCGCACTCGGCGTCGCGCTCGGGTTTGCCCAATCTCGCTATCACTGGTATCTCTTGCAGACGTTTCCCGATGTGCTAGCGGCTCGAGTACGGTCGGCGACGAAAAAGGGAAAGAAGGCGGGAAAAGAGAGCGAGGCTCCTCAGATAGTGCATCGAGGAAAGCAGTTTGTTTCCGTGGCCTATCTACTCGGAACTGGAGTGCTGCTGGGAGTGTCGTGGCTGGCGACGTCGATGGGACAGGTCATGATTGTTCCGGCTATTCTCCTGCCGTGGGCCGGATTCTATTGGGCGCGGCTGTTTTTCTGGCGGGGACGAGTGTAGCGGCAAACAGCCAGCTATTTTTTTGAACGGGTGGTTTTCTTCGATGTCGATGAGCGAGAAGGGGCTTGGGCGAGCTGGGTTTCCAGCATCGCAACACGTTGTTCAAGACCTCGCACTAATTGGCGAAGCTCCGGAAGCCTGGGGATCACGGCTTGCGCTTTCATCCAGGTTTCGTGCGGCATGACTGGCGCTCCGGAGACAATCTGATTGGGTTCGAGGCTCCGATTGACTCCCGCTCGGGCGGCAATCATGACCTGATTTCCAATCGTAATGTGGTCGGCCAATCCGGCCTGCCCTCCAATCATCACATACTGGCCAATAGTCGTACTCCCCGCAATACCAACCTGCGCGACGACGATGGAATGCGCGCCAATGGTGACGTTGTGTGCGATCTGGACCAGATTATCTACCTTCGTGCCGATCTTAATTAGCGTCTGCCCCAAGGTGGCGCGATCAATGGTGACGTTGGCCCCTAATTCCACGTCGTCCTCAATCGTGACACCACCCAGCTGTGGAATTTTTACGTGCTTCCCCTGGTGTTGGACATAGCCGAAGCCGTCCGATCCCACCACGGTTCCACTGTGGATGATGACGCGCGCGCCGATCGAGCAGCCTTCGCGCACCACGACATTCGGATATAGGACGGAATCGTCTCCGATCGCCGAGTCGGAACCTACAAACACACCAGGATATAGGGTTACGCGCGCGCCGATCCTGACGCGATCGCCCAGAGTGACTGATGGCCAGACCGATGCATCCGGTCCGATCTCGACCTGGTCGCCTTTGGCAAGGTCAGGCGCAATGCCGCGCGGAGTATAGGCGGGCACGAAAAACTGTTGGGCAACTTGGGCAAAGGCGAGCTGAGGATTCGGAACGACGATGTGCGGGATGGCCAGCTCCGGTATGTGGCGATGGGCAAGGAGCGCGCCGGCGGTAATCCTTGTCTTGCTCTGCAAGACTTTGTCGCTGGCCACGAAGGCCAAAGCTTCGGCGGTAGCATCCGAGAGGCTAGCCAAGGTCGTGAGAGCGGTCGCCCCGTTCCCATGTAGTTCCCCGCCAATGAGTCGATGAATCTGAGCCAGTGTGAGCGGTGCCGAGGGGGAGGGCGCGTTCATGCTTTCGCCTTCCGCTTGGTGGGAGACTTCGTTGTTGCAGGTTTTGAAGCGGCTTTCTTCACGGCCGGCTTTGCCGGTGCCAGGCGTTGTTCGACATAGGCGGCAACGGATTCGACGGTGGTCAGGCCGACCAGATCCTGGTCGGGGATTTGGAGGTCGAACGTTTCTTCAATTTTATAGAGCAACTCGATCACAGCCATGGAATCCAGGCCGAGGTCATCGCGCAGATGGTGCGCGGCTTTGATCGTTCCAGCATCCCGTTTCAAATATTCCGCAAGCGCCTGGATAATCTTGTCGACAATTGCTTGGTCAGCCATAGTGGTCATTCCTCGTGGGTCGGGAGTCGCTTAGGCACGAAATCGTTTCAAGACGACGGCGGCATTATTACTGCCGAATCCGAAGGCGTTCAGAAGCGCGGCTCGGATCTTTTTTTCTTGCGGATCGCGGCTGAGGCCGCCCAGTTGACAGTCAGGATCGGGGTCATCGTAATTGGCCGTGGGATGAATCTGTCCCGTATGAATGGCCAGCGTCGTGGCGATGGCGCCGATGGCGCCGGCGGCGCCCAAGGTATGGCCGACCAGCGATTTGGTGGCGCTGACGGCGATGGCGTCCGCGCGTTTCTTAAACAGCGCCCGGATCGCTTTCGACTCGACGGCATCGCCGATGGTGGTCGACGTGGCGTGCGCGTTGATGTAGTCCACTTCCGACGGGCTGACCTCAGCAGCCTTCAATGCGAGCGTCATGGTGGTGGCGACTTCTTCGCCGTCTTCGCGAGGAATGACCATGTGGTAGGCCTCGCTTGTCGCGGCATAGCCGGCGAGTTCAGCGTAGATGCGGGCTTTGCGCTTCTTGGCATGGGCGAGGGACTCCACGATCAAGGCGCCCGCGCCTTCACCCATCACAAATCCGTCCCGGTTCCGGTCGAACGGGCGCGAGGCTCGTTCCGGCTGCTCATTGAATTTGCTGGAGAGCGCGCGGAGCGAACAGAATCCGGCAAAGACGAGTGGCGTAATGCTCGCGTCGGCCCCGACGACGATGACGGCATCGGCCTGCCCAGTTCGAATACAGTGCCAGGCCTGGCCGAGTGCGTGGGCGCTCGATGAACAGGCGGTGGAAATTGTAAAATTGGGCCCTTTGGCGCCGGTGGCCATGGCCACAATCCCGGAAGCGGAATTCAGCGTGATGACCGGGATAAAGTTGGGATGGACGCGGTGCGGTTTCTGATGCAGATAGAGTTGCGTAATTTCCCGTTCGCCCATGACCATGCCGCCCATGCCGGCTCCGACGATGACGCCGACGCGATGGGGCGCTTCCTTCTCCATCTGCATGCCCGAGTCGGACAGGGCTTCACGGCTGGCCGCGAGCGCAAACTGCGCATACCGGTCGACACGGTCGCCGTGCGAAGAGCCGATGTGCTGTTCAGCGGAGAAGTTTCGGATTTGTCCGGCGACTTTCGACCGGTAGCCATCCATGGGAAACGGGTCGAAGGAGGTAATCGCCGAAATACCCGATTGTCCGGCCATGGCCGACTTCCAGAAGGTGCTCACGCCGATGCCGATCGGAGATACTATGCCCAAGCCTGTAATGACAACCCGACTCGCCACGTGTCGCACTCCTAATTCGCACAGGTTCGATCACTACTTACCGGAAGGTCTGCGTGCAGTCAACCGGTGTCAGTAGCGCACTTTGAGGAGAAGGTAGAGACCAAAGCTCGCAAAGAGCAGGTTGGCGATCCAGCCCGCCAGCATGGGAGCCAGCAATCCACCACGTCCCAAGGCAATGGCGATGGAATGCGTGGTCCAATAACAGAAGCCCACGACAAAGGCCTGGCCGATACCCACCGCCATCGTGCCGCCGCGAACGCCGCTTCGGCGCAAGCTGAGGGCAAGGCCGACGATCACCATGATGACCGCGACGAAGGGAAAGGCCAGCCGTCCGTAGTAGTCGGTCTGGAGGCGTGCAAATAAACTGCCCTCATTCTTGAACCGGCTCATGTATCCACGAATATTTCTGATCGTCATCGTTTCGGAGTCGCCGGCTAGCCAAGTCGAAAAATCGTCGGGGATCAGCGATAACTCCACTGGCAGCTGTTCGAATTGGAGCAGCGCGACCGATCCGTCGGGGGAGAAGCGCCGCTGGTTTCCGTTCTGGAGCACCCATCCCTCCGGGGTATAGGCCGCAGTGGCGGCTTCGGTCATCCGGTCTAGCCGAAACCCGTTGTGAAAGTGATAGAGGTGGATTCGATGGAGCATCGTTCCGCCGACTTCGACCTCCGCAATGTGCAGGAGACTGTCCGATCCCATGCGGATCCAAGGGCGAGGCGCTTTGACGGCCATGGGGGCCGGCTTCTTTTCGATGCGGACGAGCCTGATTTCTTCAGCCTTTTCTAAGGCCAGGGGAATCACGGTCGAGCTGAAGCTCAGGAGAATCAAGGAAATGCCCGTGGCAAAGATGAGGAAAGGCGAGGCAATCCAGGTCAAGCTGATTCCGCAACTTCGCATGGCGGTGATTTCATTGTTGCGTGCGAAGAGTCCCAGGGTTAGGAGCGTCGCCATGAGAATCGCCAGCGGAGTGATTTGAAACGAAATGGCCGGAGTCTTCAGGACGAAATAGGTGAGGACGTCGACCATGTTGGCGTCGAATTTGAGAAAGCGTCGGACTTTTTCAAAAAAGTCGATCACGAGATAGATGGTCATCAGTCCCGAAAAGCACATCAGGAAGATCTTGGCGTACTCGCGAAGAATATAGCGAAAGAGAATGGTCATCGTCGTTATTCGTAGCTCATCTTCCAGAACAACCAGACCGTGAGAAGCGCGAATAATCCGTTCGGCATCCATGCGCCGGCAAACGGAGAGATCCAGAGCGTGGTGACGAGAAACTCGCAGGCGATATTCAAAATATAATACGCGACGACGATCAACACCCCGACCGCGAATCCTCCCATGCGCCCCGACCGTTTGGAGACAATGCCGACCGGGACGCCCAGCAGGCAAAACACTAATGAGGCCGTGGGAAACGCGAGATCCTTGTAATATTCCATCAAGCGGCGCAAGGCCTGTGTGTCTTTCCACTGGCTGGCATCGAGTTGCGCGATGATGGAGGCATGCGTCGGCCGCTCTTCCGTCGTGGCGTAGCCGCTTTGGTTGAGACTCATTTTGAGGTCGTAACTGGTAAAGGCCACCTGTTGATATTGATCGACGATATCTGGCTGGCTATGAATGACGCCGTTCACGAGCCGAAGGGCGACTTGCTCGTGCTCCGGATCCATAAGAACCTGAAAGTCGTCGGCTACGATAATTCGCGGTTCATTGGGGCTGCGTTCGTCCGATACGAAAATCCCCGGTGCCGCCTGCCCCGATCCGCTATCGGGAATATAGATCACCAGTTTGGGGACGGGTTCATTGAATGTGCCTCGTTCCAGAGCCAAGACCAGCTGATCGCGAAGCAGGTTGAGCGCAACTTTCTTCAGGTTGACCGAGCTCCAGGGCTGCCCCCATTGAGAGAGGACGAGGGTCAGCGTAAACACCGAGAGGGCGAACAATAGGACTGGCTGAGTCAAGCGGTACAGGCTGAGCCCCGCCGCCCGCATCGCCACCAATTCTTTGTCGAAGGAGAGGCGTCCAAAGGCTGTGATGGAGGCGATGATACCGGCGATAGGTAGTGTCAGAACCAGAAACGAGGGAAGCAGCGTGGCGAAGACTTTCAACACCGACCAGAGGCCGACTCCTTTTGAGACCAGGAGTTCCACGAGACGCAGGAGTTCCCGTGTGAGCATCACGAAGCACAGCGCACCAAGGCTCAGCCCGAACGGGGCGAGGAGTTCAGTGAAAATATACCGGTCGAGTAGTGTTCGTAGAATCACAAGAGCCACGGTCGTGAGCGCGTTGCGGCACTATAAGGGTAGTCGTACGACCTTGTAAACCGCATGCGAATATGGCCAGGGCCAAATGCGTCCCTTGACAAGGTGAAAGTGCTATGGTACTTCCACTTCGCTTTTCATTTCACCGATAGGTTCTGTGCGTGATTCAATTTTTTTTGCAGACGCCTGTCGATCGATCCTCTCACTTCTCTTTTTCTGTTCATCGCAATCATCGGTGCCTTGTGTATGGCGTGTGTAGCCGGCTGCGTAACTGTACGTAGCCATTGAGAAAAGGAGGATCTTGTGAAGACAAAAGGGACAGTGAAGTGGTTCAATGATCGGAAGGGGTTCGGCTTTATCAGACTGGATAGTGGCGACGATGTGTTTGTCCACTATTCGGCGCTTCAGGGCGATGGATTCAAGACTCTGAAGGAAGGCGAACCGGTTGAATTCGATATTGTGCAAGGAGCCAAGGGACCGCAAGCGGCCAACGTGTTGAAAGCAGAGCTTTCAGCCTAGTCATCGGTAGAGACGTCATGTGAGGGGGCGTGTTTTCTTCAGGGAAAGCACGCCCCTTTTGTTTCTGCCATTTCCTGGACAAAACCCATTGACACTGTTAGCGTTTACCTAATTCTCCTTCATCGAGGGTTGCCTTGGCCGTTGATCGGACAAAAGTTCTGCAGACTGCGCAGTTATTGGCCGCCAAAGGCCAGTACGATGCGGCCATTGCGGAGTGGCGGAAACTGGCCGGAGAAGTCTCGAACGACGGCAGCATCCACAACTCGATCGGGGATCTTCATCTCAAGCGCAACGCCGTGCCGGATGCGATCGCGGCATTCCTTCAAGCGGCAGCCGGTTTCCGGTCGGAAGGCGCGACGCTCAAAGCTATTGCGGCATACAAGAAAGTTCTCAAGGTCGATCCCACCCGGTATGAAGTCTACCGCCACCTTGGCGATCTCAATGCTGAACGCGGCTTATTAAGCAGCGCGGTCCAGGACTATCTCACGCTGGGCAAGTATTACCTCAAAGAGCGAAAAGGCAAAGAGGCGCTGGAGGTCTATAAGAGAATCGTCAGCCAGGATCCGTCGAATCTCGATGCCCAGCAGCGTGTTGCCGAGCTGTGTCTCCAAGAAAATCTTCAGGGCGAAGCGACCAAGGTGTATCTGCAACTTGGCCGAGAACGATCGGCGCAGGGTCGTTATGACGAAGCGAAGGACGCGTATCTCGCGGTCTTGCGGATCGATCCGAAAAACAATGAAGCCGTCCAGTTTGTCGAGGGGGTGCAAAAGAGCGGGGCCGTTTCCGGGAAACCCGTTGCATCCGGGGGGCCGGCCACGGTGGCCAGCCGCTTGTCGGAGCCGTTGGATTTGCTTGCGGAAGCCACGCGGCGGATGGACGAGAAACAGTATGCCGGGGCCGAAGCGATTCTCAACCAATTGCTGACACGGGAACCGGGGAATCCGCAGGTCTGTCAATTGCTCGCGCGGTTGCATTTGCAGCGGGGCGATGTACAGGTGGCGCTGGGCGAATACCGTTTTCTGGCCGGCGCGGCGCTGCGCGCGCAGGATTATCCCTTGGCCGAAGCGCTGGTTGCGGAGTTTCTCGCTGCGGAACCGAACTCGGTGCCGCTCATTGAGCTGTCGGCCGAGTTGTTTGAGGAAAAAGGCAATGCAGCGGCGGCGGCTGAACAGTACGCAAAAGCCGTGGAGCTGCTCTTATTGCATCCCGAGCCGGGGATGGAGAGTTTGCATGAAGAGTTGTTTGAGAAAGTGAAGGTCCTGGCGCCTGGCTCAGACATGGTGACCCGCTTAGCCGCGCTTATGGGGTATGGGATTTCGGCTAAGCCTGCTGGCGCAGTCCTGGATAATCCGCCGATCGATGCTCAGCCGATCGAGAAAGCCAAAGTTCAGCCTATTCCTAATCATGACGCGGTTCCGGATACTGCTCCTGTGTTTGTGACTGCAAGCGAGCAAGTGGATGATGGGCAACCGGCTCCATTGGCAGTCTTGGCGGAAGATCCAGAGCCGTTGCTTCCCGGTGCGTGGCTGGCGGCTGCATCTTCGGAGCTTCCTGAAGCGGCTGAATCTGTCTCGGTTGAGCCGATGGGGATTCCCTCTGATCCCGCTGAGGCGCCATTGGCAGCAGTTGTAGAGCAGGTGCCCGACTATGAGGCGCATTTCACATTGGGGATTGCCTACAAGGATATGGGGCTGTTCGAAGACGCTATGGACGAGTTTCAGCTCGCACAGGCCGACGAGTCGTTCTATCTGGATTCTTGTCTCATGACCGCCTTGTGCCAGAAGGATCAACGCGCCTTCAAGCCGGCGATTCGCGGGCTTGAAACGGTGCTCTCGGATCCCCGTTGCCAGGGGGCGAAGAGCCAGGCGATCCGCTATGAGCTGGGCATGCTATACGAAGCCGAATCGCAATGGGAGCAGGCGGTCAGCATCTACAAGCTGATTCCGTCGTTTCATGATGTGCCGCAACGGCTGGAATCGCTTCGCGGCAAGGCGTCCTCCGTTCAGAGCGAATTCCGTCTCGCCAGTTAGCCGTAATGTTTCTAACTCACCGGGTTTAGCGGGGGCCGTCCTCCGAGTACTGCCGCAATATTTTCCACGCAGAGCATGCCCATCGTAATTCGCGCCTGCTGCGTGGCTGACCCCACATGGGGGAGCAGCACGGTATTCGCCAGCGTCTCCAGCCCCTGTGTCATAAGCGGCTCTCGCTCATACACATCCAAACCGGCTCCGGCAATCGTGCGCTGTTGCAAGGCCGCGAGCAACGCGGCTTCGTCGATGACTGGGCCGCGGGATGTGTTGATGAGAACAGCCGTGGGCTTCATCATGGCCAGTTCGCGTGCTCCAATGAGATGACGTGTCGTCTCCGACAAGGGAACGTGCAGCGAAATGAAGTCGGCCTGCCTCAAGACTTCCTCCAACGGTTGATGAATCCAGGACGGGCTGCCAGATGGACTGGAGCAGGGCCGGCGACTGCTGTACAGCACCGGCATGCGAAACCCTTGCGCGCGCAGTGCGACCGCCTGTCCGATGCGTCCCATCCCGATAATGCCGAGCGTCTTGCCGGTCACGTCGGTTCCCAGCAGTTGTGTCGGCGCCCAGCCGGGCCAGGTTCCCGACCGCGCCCACCGGTCTCCTTCAATCACGCGCCGCGCCACGGCCAGCATCAGCGCCCAGGTCAGGTCCGCTGTCGCGTCGGTCAACACATCCGGCGTGTTTGTGATGACGACTCCATGCCGCGCGGCAGCGGCGAGGTCGATGTTGTTGTAGCCCACCGCATAGTTGGCCACGATCTTTAAGCGCGGCGCGGCGGCGAGCAACTCGCCGGTGACGGGGTCGGTCAGCGTGCAAATGACCGCGTCGGCCTGCGCGAAGCCGCGGAGATATTCATCGGCGGTCGGCGCGCGATCCAGCGGTTCGGAGACGAAGGTATACGCTGCGCGAAGCGTGGCCAAGACCGGCTCTGGAAGCAGGCGGGTAAGATACAGCAGCGGACGCGATGGCGTAGTGGGTACGGGCATTGAGGGCACCGAGTGGAGCGGCGTCTGTGAATCATCTGGCAACGGTCAGCAGACAGGCTGAGACCGCGAAGGTTATTCCCATATGAATTCAACGGCTATCGAGGCAGGCACATAGGTGACGTATTCAGGGTGATCCCACGTATCGTACGAAGACAGATCGAGATCGCGGCCGCGCGCATAGGCCAGCTTGATAATGACCTCTTTCGAGGGAGTCCGGCCAGCAACATATCCCGCCAGGACCATATCGGCCCATTTATGATGGGAAGGGGGGAATTGTTGCTTTGCCTCGACAACGACCCAATATTCAGCCGCTTCGGGGTCGTCAGGGCTTGGCGGAAGCTGCGGAATATAATCTTCATCGAGCGGGCGATTGCGGACATGCAGCCAGAGCTGACTCCCACGCATGGTCTCGTTGACGATTGTGCCGCCGAGCAGGACCATGCGGCCGCGATAGTTGTCGGGAGAGGCTGCAATCGATGTCAGCGTCGCATGTGGAACCGCGCGATCCATATAGCGGGAGGGAACCACCGAGCCGCAGCCTACGGCCGTGAAGAGCGCCAGGCTCAGCGCTACCGGCCACAATGTCCGAGGGACCATTCGGCGCAGGCCATCCGCGATGGCCGACCGAAGTAGATGGGGGGGGGGTGCTGTATTCATGCGAGTGTGTCGCCTCATAATTCTTGTCAGAAACCGGGCGCTGTCAGCGCTGTAGGTATAGAGAACTCTTCTTCATTTATCAAGCAACGCGCGCCGGGGATTGGGCCGGTCCGCACGGCCATCAAACAGCAGACACGGTCTTGTTCTGGCGCTCCTGGACCGTCTAAAATGCGCCACTTTACATTATGACTGCGCCAACCCTCATTCTGCCGGACCGTTCGCGCGCCATCGCGGCGGATCTTCGTGCGCAACTTGGCTCCGAAAAAGTCAAAGACGATTTCCCCACAAAGACGGCCTATGCGGTGGATGCCAGTATCTATCGCATGGAACCTAAGGCCGTGGTCCTCGTGGAGGCTGAAGAGGATATCGCGACGACCATTCGCTATGCCGTGGCTCGTGGCATTCCGCTCACCCCTCGCGCCGCCGGGACCAATCTTACCGGATCGGCCATCGGGAGCGGCATCGTCCTCGATGTTTCCCGCTTGAACCGGATTCTTGAAGTGAATCGCGAAGAGAAGTGGGCGCGTGTGCAGCCCGGCATTGTGCTGGCGGAGTTGAACCGGCAATTGGGCCGTCAGGGGTTGTTGTTCGGGCCCGATCCTTCGAGCGGGGACATGTGCAAACTCGGCGGCATGTTGGCGAACAATTCGTCCGGCCCCCACACATTGCGGTATGGCGCTGTGAAAGACAATGTCCGGAGTTTGCGGCTCTGTCTCGCGTCCGAACAGTGGCTGGATGCGCGACCCTATGGATTGAATGAGCCGGGTTTGGAAAACATGCTGGCCACGGTGCCGGCGTTGCGCGAACTATTTGTGCTGCTGCAAACGCATGCGGACCTCATTGCCGCCAAGAAACCGACCGTGAGCAAAAATAGTTGCGGCTACAATCTGTTCGGCCTGGCGGACGGCCTGGCGGATGGGATTTTTGATGTGCCCAAGCTCTTTGTCGGCAGCGAAGGCACATTGGGCGTGGTCAGCGAGGCGACAATAAAGTTAGTGGACCGGCCAAAGGCGACGCTCACGGCCTTGATCCATTTCAGGCATTTGGAAGAAGTGGGCGAAGCGGTGCCGCACTTGCTGCGGTTGCAGCCCAGCGCGCTGGAGGTCATGGATGGCAATACGCTAGACCTGATCGGCCGGGTCACGCATGGGATTCCAGCCGACGCCGCCGCGACGCTCTTGGTCGAGGTGGATGCGGATTCCTTCGACGTCGATCTGCATGAGCGCGCCGAGCAGATGGCGGCGGCCTGCCGGCCTTATAAGCTGGCCGGCGAGCTGACGCTCGCGTTCGATCCGGAGCGTCGCGAGCAACTCTGGAAAGCGCGCAAAGCCTTGTACCCGACCCTCTATCGTTTCGATCCGCAAAAGAAGCCGATCAACTTTGTGGACGATGTCGTGGTGCGGGCCGAGCGGATCAGCGAGTTGATTGGATACCTGGAAGAATTCTTCGCCGGGCAACGGGTACCGGTCGCGATCTTCGGTCATATCGGCAACGGGAATGCCCATATCGTGCCGTTGCTGAATGTGAATGATCGCCAGGATTTCGACAAGATGGTGCAAGCCTATCATGAGATTCATGCGACGGTGCTGTCGCGCTTCGGCGGCTCGATCTGTGGAGAGCATGGCGATGGCCGCATCCGCGCCGAGTACGTCAGGAAAATGTTCGGCGACGAATTGTATGGGCTGTTCGTGGATGTGAAGCGGGCGTTCGATCCCGGTAACGTCCTCAACCCCGGCATCAAGATCAGCGATGTGCCGTTCACGGAGCACATCGATTACACGAGACTCTCGAAGTCCTGTGCGACTTGCGCGAAGTGCAACGCGGTCTGTCCCGTCTACGATGTCTTTCAATCGGAGGACATGAGCTCTCGCGGCTGGTTCGAGATCGTCACGTCGAAGGACTACAGCTACCTCAACTCGAAACGGGTGGTGGAGGCCTGTCTCAATTGCAAGTCTTGCCGGACGGCCTGTCCGGCGGGAGTCGATGTCTCCGACCTCATCCTGAAGAAGCGGGCGGAGCATCCCAATCGTCTCACCGGATGGATCTTTCGCTGGCAGGCTCGGGGGACGTCGTTCGAGCCGTTCCTTCAATTCCTGGGACGAACTCAACCTCTCTGGGACCGGCCGGTTATCAGGCGCGTCATCGAATGGGGCGCTGCGTGGGTGCTGAAGGCCCTGGCTCCGACCGCCCGGCTGCCGCACGATCTGCTTTTGCCGCGGATTGCATCCCGGCAGTTGCGCGAGCGGCATGCCGTCTTGATTCCGAAGCCGAGCACTCAGCCTGCGCCGGGGCGGGTCGCCTATTTCCACGGCTGTGCCGCGAACTATTTCGACGATGGGGTGGGAGATGCCGTCATTGGAGTGCTGCGGAAACATGGCGTCGAGCCGGCCTTGCCGCCGCAGCGTTGCTCCGGCACGCCGGTGCAGACCTACGGGCATCAGGACCTGGTCCGCGACGGGGCCCGGTTTAATATCCATTCGTTTGCCGGCTATGACACCATCGTGACCGGCTGCGCGTCCTGCACGCTGATGCTCAAAGATTATCCCGCATTGTTTGCCGACGGCGGCGAGAAACGGCAGGCGGAAAACCTGGCGAAGAAGGTGGTCCATATCGCCGAGTTCGTGGCGCGCTCGCCGGAACATCCGCCGATGGGCCAGGCTGTGCCGCAGGCTTCGCGCGTAACCTACCACTCGTCCTGTCACCTGCGGGCCGCCGGGGTCACCAAAGAACCGCGCAAAATTCTTGCGTCGCTCCCCGGCGTCAATTTTGTCGAGATGCCCGATGCCGATCGTTGCGCCGGTGGAGCCGGCACCTTCATCGTGAAGGATTACGATACGTCGCGGAAGATCATGGCGCGCAAAACCCGGGCGGTGGAACAGGTCGGAGCAGAGGTGGTGGCGACGAGTTGTCCGGCTTGCATGATCCAGATGAAAAACGGATTGCGGGAGCGGGCCAAAGTGAAACATGTGGCGCAACTGCTGAACGAGGCCTATGAGGCAGCGGAGCAGAATAAAGGAACATCTTTCCCATGAAGTTGCGAAAGGCCGATTGGTGGTTTGTCGTCTTTGCCGTTGCGGTCATTGCGGGAGTGTCGTTGCTGCCGACACCGAAAGACCGAAATCCGGTCATTCCGAGGAATGCCGAGCATCAGGCCGTGACGAATGAGAAAGACTGTATCGCGTGCCACCAGCCGAATGCGGCCAAGCCTCTGCCGGTGCGCCATCCCAAGCGGCAAGATTGTTTCCGCTGCCACGCGCGTCCGCAGTAAACTGTCATGGACGATGCGTGGCGAGTGAGGGACATCGGATGAACCTGAGCGCCAGTGAAGGCCGATTTGTGAGGAGCATAACGCGATGATTACCGTATTGGTGTTTGGCAGAGCGATCCAAGATGCGGTCGGGGAGAATGAATTTTCCGTTGCCGTCTCTGAGGCCACGACCGTCAGAAAGTTAATCGAAGCGAATGTGGAGAGCTTGGGGCCGCTG
Source organism: Nitrospira sp. (assembly GCA_022226955.1). Taxonomy (NCBI): domain Bacteria; kingdom Pseudomonadati; phylum Nitrospirota; class Nitrospiria; order Nitrospirales; family Nitrospiraceae; genus Nitrospira; species Nitrospira sp. The sequence continues at coordinate 1,164,670 of CP092079.1, read as the reverse complement.
CTTCGATTCATCGACAGCCGCGAAGCCCTCATTTCGGTGAATAAGAAAGTGGGCACGGAAGACACCGTGGTGAAGGACGGCGACACGGTGAAAGTGTCCTTCCAATCCCGCATGTCCTACGACGGAATGAGGGATATCCCGAACTAGCGGCCGTGGATGTGGCCGTATTGCGTACTGCGATGTGTGAGGATGGATGGTATGATCTACCCGCAGGCGTTTATCATTGACACCTATTCGTTGAAAGGATCTTAGAATGACAAGAACACAGTGCATGCTTGGAATGATGTTGGGGATCGCGTTATTCGTGAGCGAAGGGTTTGCGGCGGAGCCGGCTGACATTGAGAAGTTCGTGAAGGCGCGCATTGAGATCGGCGAGATGATGACGAACTATTTCAAGGGCGGGGAGCAGTTCGGCCAGGGCCAGCGGCCGTCGCCTGAGCAGATGAAAGAGATGGGCGCGGATATCAATACGAAGCTCGGCGCGCTCCTCTCCAAGCACGGACTGACGATTGAAGATTATCGCGGGCGAAGCAAGGATGTGTTTGCCGATGAGGCGGGGGTGAAGAGCTTTCTCAGCGCGCACCCCGATTTGAAGACCCGATACGAGGCGCTTCCCCTTGACCGGATGGGCCGCGGCGGCAGCACTGGGCGCGGGTACTAGCCGGTTGCTGAAAAAGTCCGCCAGCGGCGTTCTCGCCGCGCTCAGAAACTCACCGTACTGCTGTGAGTACGGCTCGCTTCTTCGCTTGCTGCGGCCTTGCTGGACGGCCATTTTGAGCAACCCGCGGGGGATTAAAGCCGGCTCTCATGGGTTTTGTGCCTCAATTGAAACGCTGCCGTAAATAGTGTGGTTCGGTCTATTCACCTGATTGGAGTGACTGCCGCACTTCCTCAATCGGGATCTCCCGCCAGGCGCCGGGCGGGAGATCGTCGATGGCGAACGGCCCGTATTGAATGCGCCGCAGCCGGATGACTTCATGCCCCAGCGCCTTGAAGAGCCGCCGGATCTCCCGGTTCTTGCCTTCCGTCAGCGTCACATCGAGATGCGATTCCCGCCCTGAACTTTTCTGAATCGTCACGCTCTCGCAACGCAATAGTTCTCCTTCATCCGTGAGTCCCGCCTGGCTATCCACGCGAGTCGCTTCCGTGACTTCTCCGCGTACCGTGACCAGGTAGCGGCGCGGGATGCGGTTGGCTGGATCGGTGAGGGAACTGGAGAGGGCGGTGTCGTTTGTCAGGAGGAGCAGCCCACTTGTCGCCTGGTCCAGCCGTCCGACGGCGTGAAGGGTGTTCAGTTCAGGAGGCAGGACGTCGAAAATAGTTTTCCGGCCTTGCTCGTCTCGATGCGTGGTGACGATCCCTTTGGGTTTATGAAAGAGAATAAACCGGGGAGCGCCCGGCTTGATCGGTTGTTCATCGAGCTGAATGTTGTCGCCCGGCCAGGCCACCCAGGTATCGGGGTTTCGGACTACGCGTTGATTGACGCGGACCCGTCCGGCGCCGATCCATTCCTGGGCGATGCTCCGGCTCGCCAATCCCAGTTTTGAAAACAGGCGGTCCAGCGTGACTCGCTTCGTGTTGTCCGGCGACTGTTGCGCCGGCGGTCCTGGCGTGGTCGATGGTTTATTCATGATCCCGACGATGTGTGATTGTTCTGATGGCAGTGTAGCTGGGTTGGACCATCGCCACAAGGCTGGGACAGCCTGAAACTACCGCTCATCGTCTACGGACTAAGTCTGTTGAGATGGCTCGATGGACAGGGTTCTGCGATAGTCGATGGTGAGCCGGCTGTGGTGATTGCCGGTAAGGGCGATGGTAATCATGCCGTCGGATGTATTCCATCCGGCTTGATAGCGCAGATGACCCATTTGCACGGCGATGCCCCAGTAGTCGGGAAGCGGCTGATAGAGATCGTTGCTCCAGACAGATTGGTCGAGTGCCGGTTGCCCATAGGCACGGGTCAAGGACGTCTTGAGAGCCTCGTAGTAGTCGATGAATTCGTTCAATCCGTTCACCGGCCTCTGCAGAACGACATACTGCCCGGCGATCAGCGCGCCCCCTCGGAAATTGTAGCCTTCCAGCACCCTATGATTTGCAAAATGTTTCGCCACGACCAGGGCTTCCCCCTCGTCCCGTGCAATGTCGCCGGTCACTGTATTGCGAATGGACTCCGAGCTCGCGCCCCAATCCGTCTGTAGGCGATGGAGAAATGCGGCGATGTGTCGGGTGAGTTCCGTCTGCGCGGCGGCTGGGTCGATCTCATCGAAGGGCACGTCGAAGGTCGGCGGCGGCAGCGATGAACCGGATTCAGCGTTGAGCGAAGCCGGGAGGGCCGAGAGGATGGCTCCGAGCATGACAAGAACAATCCTGCGCATGGGTACGCACTATACGAGGAGACGGTCCAGACGGTCCATCCTACTTATGATGGGCATCAGTGCGTGCGGCGCTTGGCTTTCGCCGTTGGCGGAGCGGTGAGAGGGTCGTCGGGCCAGGAATGTTTGGGGTAACGCCCGCGGAGCTCTTTTTTCACTTCGACATAAGCGGATTTCCAGAAGCTAGCCAGGTCTTTTGTCACTTGGACCGGGCGCTTGGCCGGCGAGAGGAGATGCAGCATTACGGGCACTTTCCCGCCTGCCACGCGGGGCGTGTCTTGGCAGCCGAAGAGTTCTTGCAACCGCACGGCCAGAATTGGAACCTCCGCGCTTTCATAGTCCACCCGGATATTCGAGCCGCTCGGGACCGTGATGTGCGTTGGGGCGAGGCGTTCGAGTTGCCGTTGCAGATCCCACTTTAGCAGGGCATGAAGCGGCTGGGCGAGATCCATGCGCTTCACACGATCGAGCGTCGTGATGCCCGAGAGATACGGGTCGAGCCATTGGTCCATGGTCTGAAACAACGTGTCGTCGGACAGATCTGGCCATGGCGAATCGGCGCCCTCTGTCCGTCTGAGAAATTGCACGCGCGCTTGCCATTGCCGCAGGTCCGGCGTCCAGGCCAAGGTGTGCAATCCGGCCTGGCGCAGCCCTTGGAGCAATGTGGCGGCGATCACGGTGGAGTCCGGCTTGGAAAGTGTTTTCTGCGAGAGCAGCAGTCCGCCCAATCGCCGTTGACGCAGCGCCTGGACCGCCTGCGTCTTCTCATCCCAGCTAACGGCCTCTGTTTCGACAATCTGGTCGGCATAGAGCGTTTCAATTTCGACCTGCGAAATCGGCGCGGCCAACTCGATCTTGGCCCATTGCGCGCCGCCGTCCAGCTCGGCAATCGCGAGGTAGGGTTCAGACCCAAGCGGGTCAGGCGTAGCGAAGAGGGCTCCACGGCCGTTCGCCAGCACATAACGCGCGGCATTGCTATCTTGGCCGCCTTGCCGTTGCGCAATCCGATCCGGATAGGCGAGGGCGAGCAGCCTGCCGACAGCCTGTTGGTCCTGGTCGATGTTCGCAGATGGTTTGGCTGAGCGGCTGGCGAGTTGCCGGCGCCACATCTCGGCTGTACTCGTGACGCGGCGATACACCCCATGATCGATAGTAGCGCCAGCGGTACGGTCGCGATGGCCGTGCAAGACATCGAGTCTGCTGCGTATGTCGGCCTGCTGTCGTCCTGCCGGTCCACGAAGAAGATCGCGTTCGCCCAGCAGCGCGGCGAGATCGCAAGCCAGATCGGTGAGGCCCAGTGGCCCGGCTTTTAACAGCATGTGGGACAGTCGAGGATGCAGCGCCAGCTCGGCCATCTGTCTGCCATGGGCCGTGATGTGTCCCGATGCATCCAAGGCGCCTAAGCGAATCAGAAGATCCGATGCCTGGGCAACTGATCCAGCCGGCGGCGGGGTCGGCCATGCGAGTTCTGAAGGATCGGTCGTTCCCCAGAGAGCCAGCTCTAAGACAAGCGAGGTCAGATCGGCATCCAGCATTTCAGGCGGGCGGCGCGCGGCGAGCGCGGCCTGTTCCCGCTCAGTCCAGAGCCGGTAGCAGCGGCCCGGTTCCACACGGCCCGCCCGCCCGCGCCGCTGTTCGGCGGAGTCCTGCGTCACGCGAATGGTTTCCAGCCGCGTGAGTCCCGACCGTGGATCGAAGCGCGGCACGCGCAGCAGGCCGGCATCGATCACGACTCGTATGCCGTCGATGGTCAAACTGGTTTCGGCGATGGCGGTCGCCAGCACGATCTTTCTCGTGCCCGGTGGAGCCGGAGCGATGGCCGCATCTTGCGCATCCTGCGGCAGGTCGCCATGGAGCGGCGCGATGTGAATCGTCGATCCCAGATTAGCATCGAGCAGCTGGCGTTCGACGCGGCGAATTTCCGCCATGCCGGGAAGAAAGACGAGCAGGCTGCCCTGATCTCGCGCGAGTGCGCGGCGAATCGTTTTCGTGACCGCTGCATCGAGATAGCCGGTGAGGGGTTCATCAAGATAGCTGGTTTCGACCGGAAACATCCGCCCTTCGGAAACGATGACCGGCGCGTTGCCCAGAAGCTGGCTGACCGGTCCGCAATCCAGCGTGGCCGACATGACGAGCAGGCGCAAGTCGGAGCGGAAGAGTCGTTGCGATTCGAGGCAGAGGGCTAGACCGGTGTCGGCCTGAAGGCTGCGTTCATGGAACTCGTCGAAGAGCACGGCGCCATAGCGGTCGAGCGAGGGATCTTGTTGGAGCAATCGGGTCAGAATACCTTCGGTGACGACTTCGATGCGCGTGTTCGGCCCGACTTTCGTGTCGAGCCGCATGCGGTAGCCGACGCGGTCACCAGGGCGCTCATTCAGCGTCGCCGCCATGCGCTGGGCAGCGGCCCTGGCGGCCAGTCGCCGAGGTTCCAGCATGAGGATCTTTCGGCCCTGGAGCCAGGGGGCATCGAGCAGGGCGAGGGGCACGCGGGTGGTCTTGCCGGCACCGGGCGGGGCGGTCAGGAGCCCGTTGGGGGACCGAATGAGCGCCTGCTGGAGGTCCGAAAGAGCATCTTCTATTGGGAGCCGAGACATGATAGGGTGCAACCTCACGCGGAAGAGACTGTAGCAGACCGCGCGGGGAAGCACGAGAGGATCGAGGAGAATGGCGGGCTATCGGTGGACTCTCGACAAGCCGGGAGTGGCTGGATGGTATTGGTTTCGGGGAGTGGCGCACGAGGCCGATCCGTTTATCGTGGAAGTGGACCAGGCCGGACAGTTTCAGTGGCCTGATGGCGGGTATCAGGAAGTGGCGCTGGCCAAAGGGGAATGGGCGGGACCGATTCACCTGCCTGAAGACGACTGATCGTTTCTCCTCTTGTCCGTTGTTCATTGTCCCCTACGAAAGAGACCGTTCTGTGTCTTGCCGCATGCCAGGCGGCCCCCGTATGCTGTGGCATGAGCGTTCAAGCTTCGGCTTGCGGCGCTGAGCGAGTGAATCTGCGCGATCCGTTCACGGTCTTTCATCTGCATCGTGCGATCGGTTCAGGAAGCTGCGCCAGGCGCATGCCGGCGTGTGAGTGTTGGCATTCAGAGGAAGAGGAGGAGTCGATGGGGCGTTCGGGAATGGATCCAATTCAGCGGTTGATGGGGTTGATGTTCAAGGCGCATCCCTGGCATGGGGTGTCGATCGGAGACAAGGCTCCGGATGTCGTGACGACGTACATTGAAATCGTGCCGACCGATACGGTGAAATACGAAGTCGATAAAGACAGCGGCTTTTTAAAAGTGGACCGTCCGCAGCGGTTTTCAAATTTTTGCCCCGTGTACTATGGACTCATTCCGCAAACCTATTGCGGCGAAAAAGTGGCCGGCCTGTTCGGGAAGCGGGCGAAGCGCAAGAATATGGTCGGCGACGGCGATCCGCTGGACATTTGCGTGCTCACGGAAAAGACGATTGCCCACAGCGATATTTTGCTCACGGCGATTCCCATCGGGGGATTCAGCATGGCCGATGGCGGCGAGGCGGACGACAAGATTATCGCGGTGATGAAGGACGATGCGGCCTACGGCGATTTCAAGGATATCGGCGACTGTCCGATTGCGCTGATCGACCGGTTGCAGCATTACTTCTTGACCTACAAAATGGCGCCGGGGTCGGTGCAGCACAAAGTTGAAATCACGAGTGTGTATGGGCGCGACGAGGCCATGAAAGTGATTCTGGCCAGTCATGCCGATTATCGCAAAAAGTTTCCCGAGCTTGAGTCGTTGTGGCCCAAGCATATGTCAGTCTAACGATCAGAAAGGTGCCGCCGAGGTTGTATGAAATCCGATCACACTGAGCCGCCCACCGCCCCCTCCGTTCATGGCTTTTCTCCCGGCTTTGCCGCGCTCGGCCTCGAAGGCTCGCTGCTGGCGACGCTGGACACACTGGGGTATGAAGAGCCGACGCCGATTCAGCGAGAGTCGATTCCGCCGTTATTGGCCGGGCGCGACTTGCTGGGGCAGGCGGCGACCGGAACGGGAAAGACGGCGTCGTTCGCTCTGCCGATGCTGCAGCGGCTGGCCCATGGGACGAAACAGCGGCCCGCCGCGCTGATTCTGGTGCCGACGCGCGAGCTGGCGATTCAGGTTGGTGAAGCGGTGCAACGGTACGGCAAAGAACTGCGGATCTCAGTGCTGGCGGTCTATGGCGGCCAGGCGATCGGACCGCAACTGTATGCGCTCAAGCGCGGTGTGGATGTCGTCGTGGCGACGCCCGGCCGGGCGCTCGACCATATCCGGCGCAATACGCTGCAACTGAAGCATGTGCAGATGGTGGTGCTGGACGAAGCGGACGAAATGCTGGACATGGGGTTTGCCGACGATCTGGAGGCGATTCTGACGCAGACGCCGGCAGAGCGGCAGACCGCGCTATTCTCCGCCACGATGCCGCCGCGCATCGCGTCGATTGCCCATCGGCATCTCAAGAATCCGGTCGAGATCAAGATTGCCAAGGAACCGGTCAAGCCCGGCGCCGCGCCGAAGGTGTTGCAGACTGCCTATGTGGTGAACCGGCCCTACAAAGTAGCGGCGCTGATTCGGGTGTTGGATCTGGCGGCGCCGAAGTCGGCGCTGGTGTTTTGCCGGACTCGATTGGAAGTCGATGAATTGACCGCCGGTCTCGCGGGGCGGGACTATCGCGCCGAAGCCATTCATGGCGGCATGAGCCAGTCGCAACGCGACCGGGTGATGGGCGCGTTTAAGTCGGGGCAAACGCAGATTCTGGTGGCGACGGATGTCGCCGCGCGCGGGCTGGATATTCCGAGCGTGTCGCATGTGGTGAATTACGACTTGCCGTCGTCCCCTGAGGTGTATGTGCATCGAATCGGCCGCACGGGCCGGGCCGGCCGCGAAGGAGAAGCCATCACCATCGTTGAACCGCGCGAGCATCGGCTGCTCCGGAATATCGAGCATCTGACCAAGGCCAAGATCATTGTCGCGCAAGTGCCCTCTGTGGCCGATCTGCGAACGAAGCGGATCGAACGGACGCTCACGTCGATTCGCGAGTTGCTGGCGTCCGGCGATGTGGAACATTTCAGATCGGTTGTGACGGTGCTGGCGAAGGATTTTGAATTGGTCGATGTGGCGGCCGCGGCGGTAAAGCTGGCGCATCAGGCGCAAGGCGGCAATATGGAAGAACAGGAAATTCCCTCCGTACAAGCCAGAGTGCCGGACTATGCCCGCCAAGACTATGCCCGCCCGGGCGCGCGCCGTTCGTCGCCGATGTCCGCTGACATGTCTCGTGGCGCTCGTTCTCCCAGAGAGATGCCGGGACGGCCTGGCGCGCGCGCGACCCATGGCCGAACACCGAATTCAGCCCGTGTCTATATCGGGGCGGGACGCGCCGCCGGTATCAGGCCGGCCGATTTGGTCGGCGCCATTGCCAACGAAGCCAGGCTGGGGTCCGCGCAGATCGGCGGCGTTGAAATCGAAGAACGGTTTTCGCTCGTGGAAGTTCCCGAATCCATGGCGCGCGACGTGATCGAGGCATTGAGCCGTACCAGGATTAAGGGGCAGAAGGTGGCGGTCAGGTTGTTCCGGGATTAGCAGGCAGCCTGCATAGCTCTTAAAGAATCTAGGATAGTTCCCCTCAAAAGGAGGGGGTGCGGGGGGTTGGCGATTAGGTGAGCCGCGCCCCCCTTTTGGGGACTATCGGGTGCAGGGCGAGTGCGATAGGCTACGTCTCAACAGGAGGCGTTCCTATGATGGACTTTGAAGAAGCCAGTGTTGTGATGAGTCTGTTGGCGCTCGCCGGTATTGCGGTGATGGCGGATCGCCCGCTCGAAGCCGCCTGCGAACGTGTGCTGGAATGGTTCAAGCCTCAATAGTAACTGACGACCTCCAGATAGACGCAGCCTTCCTTCCAACTTGAGCGACCGCCGCATCGAATTATTTGAGCCATCCGGCTAGTCGGTTTGTGTACTGTTAATAAAAAGTGCCAGACGTAGTCTTCGCTTTTCCCAGTCATCCCCGCACACTTTCCTTCGTCTCACATTCTTCGAGCGATTCTAGTTCTTTCGATGCAGACTTCCGCACGATGTCTGGTCCAATTCTGGCTGTGAGGATCAGGTACGTGAGACGGACGCTGGAGCACCAAAGTCATTCGTTTTTGATGACTGTCAATCGAATGAGTTTCTGTTCAATAAGATGTCGGCCGGATCTGAGTTATTCGATGAAGTGAGACAGTTCGCTGAAATTGACAGAGCCTATGCGGCGCCCTCCTTGGCTATCTGATGCAGAGATGTGAAGCGGTTGCTCAGTAACGCAAGGGGAGAGGCGATGCCATGCCTTCTGCTGAATCTCGGCAGCAGCGATGGTGATGGGCAGGGTGCTATGAAGCGAAATCTCTGTGTGCATGTGGCTCTCCCCCTTTCAGGAGAGAGCCTAGCATCGAGGTGTGACGGATTAGGTCTCCCAAGATTTTATCGCTGTGTATTTTTGGAGTCGCTACTAGATTGAAAGAAGTTGGCGAAATAGGATTTGCCCGGCTCGGATTGTATCCAGGATTCCATCATCTTGCCCGTAATCTCATTGACCCGAGAAGAAAAGGGTTGTTTCAGGCCTCCGTAGGCAAAGTAGTATGCATCAGCTTTTACCCCGTAGGGTTCAACCTTCTCAATAAACTTTTGATCGATTTCCTCGATAGTTTGATCTTTCTTGCATTGAGCGAGTATTGAATGCCCCGTCTTACTATTTCGTCCAACGATATCAAGCCCCTCAAGGGTTCGGCCGACTGATAGTCCAGTCGGAAGAAACTCTTTTTCAAGTATCAAGTAGCCTAGACAAAAGGACTCCCATTCACTAGGGCCAAGGAAGTCCAGTCTTTCCTTGTCCGTCATCTGTTTGAATGTGTTTGCTACTTCATTCGTATCTTGGCAGCTAGCTAAAATTCGAAGAGCTTCCCGATTGTTACCCCAGGTTTGAAAAATATTACCTCTGCCGGCTTGAGGGATAAGCCTATAGAAGTCAGGAAGTTGGGGTAGCGGGAAAACTTTTTTCTGTACTATTTTTCGGTACTTCCATAGCTCTCCGTTTATACTGAAATCATGGTTTACCTCAGATTGTAGAGGCCCTTGAACTTTAGCGAAATGGATAGCCTCGCCAAAGCATGCGTAGATCCAGTCGATATCCCTGATGTTGCAAAACCTCTCGACCATCTTGACTGTTTGAGATTGGACTTCCCAATCAACAATGAGTTTTTGAGCTGGCAAGTCATTTAACATCCTCTTGGGATTAGATTGAGTGAGAGCTGATTTAAAATCTTCTGCAGACCATGCCCCATACCAAATCCCCACTTCATTACGGTTCCATGCGTCTTTGCTGTAATCCTTATTCTCATCATTACCAGTGTACTTCATTCGAACTCGAAAGCAGGTGTAGTCCGGCTTTGGATCCATGGATTCATCTCCCCAATTGGTTTTTTATATTCAAGAGCAAGTCAATGTCATATGGCTTTCGTAGGCATTCAATTTGTATCTCTGTACCTTCGATAAGTAATTTGGGCGAAAGAAATTTGGCATGCTCACAGCACCCACGACACAGTTTCATTCATTCCCTCTGCCTGAAACGAGTCGATGCTCGCGACATTTTTTAGTGACGGGGATCTCCCTATGCGTTGATTAGAGCTATGGAATCCTCGCATGGAAGTGTGACGGAGTCAGTCGTACCAGGTTTCCACAGAGTGCTTCTACCCAGCTTTATGGGGGGGAGGATTGTTGCCTCGCATAGGTTTGACCTAATGGCAATATCTTAAAGGTCAATTCGAAGGTTAGATAATGGTGTCGATGACATATCGAGCCGGGGCTTGGGCTGCTTCGTCAGGCGGTACGACTTTCGATGGCGGGATGTCGGCTTGCAGCCGTTTGAGCAGGCGGGGCACTTTCAGCGAAGCGGGAATCTCACAGGTCCACACATGCATACCAGACGCGGCCTCATCGGTCTGTCGCAGCACTCGGAATCCCGGGTGCTCCATAAAATACGCCGATAAGAATCCTGAGATCGCCTGAATCACCCAGGGGTTGGCCTGGCTGTATTGGGGTGTGACGCTCAATTCGACGACGGGAAGTGTCTCTTCGCTGTCCATGGGTGCTGTGCTCCGCTTCTGTGGCGCTGCGCACTCTATCAAGTTCGCGCGCGGTTTGAAACCGCGCGCGCCGATCTTTTCCTGCAATGACGTCATAGCCCATTTAGAAGTACTGGGTGATGCCGATCTGGACCAGCGTATTCTGGTCCGGCGAGAACAGATGGCCCACATCGATCCGCAGGAGTGTGTTGGAGAGAAAGGTGGGGATGACGCGTATGCCGGTTCCCACATTGATGGCTCCCTGCCAGCTCTGGAGGGTTCCATCCTCCTTGAACGATTGAAAGGCGCCGAAGTCGGTGAACAGGACACCTTGCACCGCCCAGCGCGATGCCGCTGCAATGGCATGCCGGAATTCTAGGTTGGTATAGGCCTGCGCGCGGTTGCGATAGAGATTGTCGGACAGTCCTCGGATGCCGGCGATGCTGCCGATTAAGAGGCTATGATTCGGGTTGCCGCTGTTGTTCACCGCTTCCGCCACGCTGTTGATCATGAAGACGGTGTGTGAACCCAGGGGGATGCCCTGAAGGTAGCGTAGCTTGGCTTCGTGGCGTTGCTGGTTGGCGCCGAATAAGAAGCCGGGTCGAAGTTCCAATGCGATGCGATACCCGCTCGGCACCAGGTCGTGCCAGTGATACTTGTCCCAGGTCAGTTCAGGGATCAGGCCCACATAGTATCCGACCGGCTGAGGGCGGCCGCCTTTCAGGTCTTCGATCTGCTCGCGGTAGAATTCCGCGACGATTTCATACCGCAATGGCGAACCGTAGCTGTAGGGCCCCCTCAGCTCTAACTCGCTTCCAATACGATTTCTGGTCCAGGTCGATGCTGACTCGGCAAACCGGATGCCATTGACGTTGTAGAAGCCTTTGATCTCTTTCGCCCACCGGTCGGGCTCGAAGGCATGTTGCGACAGCCAGAGCTCGACGTTCGGTCCGCGCTGGCTGTAATTGAATTGGCCGCCAAGTTGTGTGCCGGTGCCGAACAGGTTGTATTCCACCATCCCGACGGTGGCGTTCAGGTCCTTCATGCTGCTGCCGCTGGTAAAGTTCAGGATCGGCACCAAGGTGACTTTTTCCTGAACAGTCACGGTCAGGGCTTGGCCGTCGCGCGTGACCTGTACGTGATCGAAGAGACTGAGGTTGCGAATCCGCCGCTCAAATTCCGCCAGCTCAGCTGGGGTATAGTCAGCTGGCAAAGGCCGCGGCAATAGTCGGAGAATAGTTTCCTGTTTGGTATGAATCAGTCCGTCAATGCTTGCGGTATCAATTGTAAGGGGATCGCTTTCCGCAACGTCTTGTGCGGCCAGTGCGGTCGTTGAGACGGTCAAAACAGTAAGCGCACAGACGAGGCTCAACAGGGGAAATAACCAGGCGCGAAGAGAAATGAATCGTGACAGAATGCACACATACCGCATCACAGGCCTCCGTTGATAATAAAAGAGGCACTCGTCGATCAACAGGACGAGCGCAGAGCGTGGAGACGCTGGATGGGTCTAGATGCGAAGAGGAACTGAAAAGGAAACGGGTTTGTCTCTAAGAGGATAGTAAGGAGTGGATGAGACTCTTGGCGTTGCCGTATCCGGTATTGCGTTAGTAAGTGAGGACGCAGCGAAGTCGGTGACTGGCGTGGCTGTGAATGTGTCTGTGGTGAGCCGGTCTGCTTGCGCGGATGGCATGAGCAGATGTTCGGCGGCATTATCCGGTTCTTCTGCCGTGGCCTCGGCACTGGCCGTGACATCCGGCGTTTCAAACGCCAGATCGACGACCAGATCGCCCGTGGCCCAGAGGCAAGCCGCCAGCGCGAACCAGCTGATGATGAAAAGATGAGGCATGATTCGGCGATACATAGGAAAAAGTATAGCAGATGACAAAAGGCAGGGGGAATGCCTTTCATGCGCAGCAGCCCCTGAAGCGGATGATCCTGCTGGACAGGACGGGGCTGTTTCCGTCAGCATGTCCCGAGGAGGCGATGTTATGACTCTGACATCATATAACGGAATCTCGATTCCTTCGTTCATGTACGGTACGGCCTGGAAGAAAGAGGCGACCAGCCAGTTGGTGCAACAAGCCGTCGCGGAAGGATTTACGGCCATCGATACGGCCAATCAACTCATTCACTATCAGGAGGCGCTGGTCGGCGCCGCGCTGCTGGAGATCGCGAAGCAGGGAGTAACGCGGGAATCGCTGTTCCTGCAGACAAAGTTCACATCGGTCAACGGGCAGGATCATCGGACGCCGTACGATGCGAACGCCGATCTGACGACGCAGGTCAATCAGTCTTTTCAGAGTTCCTTGTCGCATCTCCACACGGACTATCTGGATTCGTACGTACTGCATGGACCGTATGGTCGGCGCGGGTTGAGCGAGGCCGATTGGGAAGTCTGGGCCGCGATCGAGTCTTTTTATGAATCCGGCAAGAGCAAAATGATCGGTATCAGCAATGTGTCGGCGGAGCAGCTGGCATTGCTCTGTGCGAAGGCCAGGCATAAGCCGATGGTCGTGCAGAATCGCTGCTATGCCGCGTTCGGCTGGGACAAAGAGGTGCGGGATCTCTGCCGGGAACATCGGATCATCTATCAGGGCTTTTCACTGCTCACCGCCAATCGAGAGGTCTTTACGGAGCCGGATGTGCGGGCGATGGCGGCGAAGTATTGCACCGGCCTGGCGCAGATCGTCTTTCGCTTCTCGCAGCAGGTCGGCATGCTGCCGATCACGGGTACGACGAACCAACAGCACATGGCGGAAGATCTTACATCGGATCAATTCACGCTGACGACTGACGAGGTGGCGTTACTCGAAACCATCGGCCAGTAGGGGAGGCGGTATGAAGATCTCGATCAAACGGATTTATGAACCGGCGGCTAAATCTGACGGATTCCGTGTGCTGGTTGATCGCCTCTGGCCGCGTGGCGTCGCGAAGGCGACGGCGCACATCGATCTCTGGCTGAAGGAGATTGCTCCATCGACCGAGCTGCGCCAATGGTTCAACCACGATCCCGCGAAGTGGGACGAATTCCGCCGCCGTTACCAAACTGAGTTAAAAGAAAAGACGACAGCCCTCGCCACGATCACCGAACAGGCCAAGACCCATCCCGTCACGCTGCTCTACGGAGCCAAGGACGAACAGCACAACGAGGCTGTTGTGCTGATGGATGTCCTGCTCAAGCGAAAACGTCGGCATGCCGTGGAGGTTGTGCAGCATTTGAGAAAGCGAAGTGCCACAGTGAGCGGGAAAAAGATTGTTGAGGCTGTGCGTCGGGATCGAGGACGACGAAAGTAGAAAAATGGCAGTCAATTGTGAGCGTGATACCTCAGACTAGCTCAGTACAAGCAAGTCAGTGCGTAACGGCTGTGAGAGAATGGTTCCTGCCATATTTTCACCTGTTCAACCAGACTTTCGTGTTGTAAAGCTTTCTGTAGGTTCATAATGAAAAGCGAGAACGAATGCGCGCCATTTGACGAACTGAATGTAAGGTATCTAATTGCAAGACCTTGTATCTTCAGTGGAGGTTTTGCATCATGGCATCACGGGAGCGGGACAGATCGCAAAGATCTGGGTCCGGATTCATGAAGACCGTGGGTCAGCTTGGGTCGTCCCGTTCCTCCGTTCACCAACCTGGACAGTTGAAAGGGCCTCGAGCCCGCATTGTGCAAGGACGGGAGACACGGAGGTGCACCATGAGTCCAGCGGTCTTTGTCGGCATGGATGTCTCGCAGGCCTGTGTCGATGTGGCGGTCCGTCCCGGGCCCGCCTTCCAGATTGCGCAGGATGAGCGAGGAATTGCGGAGGCGGTGGAGCAGTTACGCACGCTCCAGCCGACGTTGATTGTGCTTGAAGCGACGGGTGGCCTCGAAGTGCCCTTGACGAGCGCGCTGGCCGCCGCTGGGCTGCCGGTCGTGGTCATCAATCCTCGTCAGGTACGGGACTTTGCCCGGGCTACCGGACAGTTGGCGAAGACGGATCGGCTCGATGCCCAGATCCTCGCCTGGTTCGCTGAAGCCATTCGTCCACCCGTCCGTTCGGTCCCTGATGAACAGACGCAGGCGTTGGCCACGCTCGTCGCGCGTCGTCGGCAGGTGATCGAGATGCTCACGGCCGAAAAGAACCGACTCCGCCTCGCGGCCCGGCCCATCCAGAAACGGGTGCAGGCGCATGTGACCTGGCTGGAGAAAGAGCTCGCTACCACCAATACCACGCTCACGACGACCATCCGCGAGAGTCCGGTGTGGCGAGAGAAGGAAGATGTCTTGCGGAGTGTGCCCGGCGTAGGCCCGGTGTTCACCACAACGCTCTTCGCGAATCTCCCAGAGCTGGGTGCCTTGACACGCAAAGAAGTGGCGGCCTTAGCCGGCGTTGCGCCGTTTCCACGCGACAGTGGCACCCTGAAGGGGGATGCCGGGCCATCTGGGGCGGACGCGCCCATGTGCGGGAGGCCCTCTACATGGCCACCCTGGTGGCAACGCGAAGCAATCCGGTCATCCGGGCATTCTATCAGCGACTGTGTCAGGCAGGGAAAGCGAAGAAGCTCGCGCTCACGGCGTGCATGCGAAAGTTGCTCACCATTCTCAATGCGATGCTGAAGAGTGGGACGCCCTGGCGGGTGGCGGTCAGTCAGCCGACTTGATATTCAAGACAGTTGCTGACCCTATGGTCTTGACCCTCTTAGGTTAATAATGAAAAGTGAGAACGAGTGCGTGCCATTCGACGGGTCGAGGGCAAGTTGTCGGATTGTAAGACCTGACCCTCATCCTCGCGTAGAACCGCTGTGTCGAGCCGACTTACGCCGGGCGATATAGTAATGCGAAATGAGGAGTAGGATTGTCGATGGGATGTAAGCTCCATACGGGAAGCATGTTATGCGGATCCGTATAGAACCCCATGCTACATAGTCTCGTAGTTGCAACACATTGAACGAATGTGGATTATGGCGTATTGTTTTCGGTCAGCAGTAGCGTGTTATAAGGATCGGAACTGGCAGATCCGGTTCTTATACGGATTCGTCTAAATATTTTTATGCCGTTTAATTAAGTGACCATATCGAATGACTGCAAAGACTGATTTCGCACGAAAGCTAGCCCGCTTCGTTTCTGAGCTGAAAGGCCATATTAGCACAGGCGATGGTCAATGGACTGTCAAAGGGTTCATCGACATATATAAGAATGTGTACACCATCTCAGCGGACACAAAAATCGTGTCAAAGATTCTCGAGATTCACCTGTTCCCCAAAATTCTAAATTTTGCCCAGACGAACGGGTACAAGGTGGTATTGGCTGAACATCAAAATTACTATCCCGACATCTCATTTTTGAAAGCGGATGACGAGTCGGTTCGCTTCGCTGTTGATTTTAAAACAACATACAGAAACCCAAGGAAACCGCATATTTGCAATGGGTTCACGCTCGGATCTCACGGGGAGTATTTTGAGAACAGATTGAGCACGAAGAACATTCAATTCCCGTATGGCTCATATGCTGGGCACTTCTGCCTAGGAATAATTTATGATCGCACCCCAAGCGCAACGATAGATGAGACAAAAGCTCATCAAATCGATGAATTGCAGTCCATCGCCTCCGTCGTTCGTAACTTCCAGTTCTTTGTGGCTGAAAAATGGAGAATTGCGAGCGATAAGGGTGGCAGCGGGAACACCGCAAACATTGGTAGCATCAATAACATCGACGACATAATAAATGGTCGAGGGATGTTCCATAAACTAGGTGAAAAGTGGTTCGATGATTATTGGATGAACTATCGGAAGATAACAATTCCAAGCGGAAAGAAGGGCACAAAGAAAATCTCTGCTCTAAGAGAGTTTGTGAAATACCGAAAAGGCGATTTATCGTTGGTGGTTGGCAAGAGGAACGGTGAAGAGTGAGCAGAAAAGTAAACATACCGCCAATAAAATCACAGGGCATAAAAACTAAGCTCGTGCCGTGGGTCAGAAGCATTGCCCCAAGTGACTTTGATGGTGCGTGGGTCGAGCCATTTATGGGCACAGGCGTTGTCGCGTTTAATATCGCCCCTAAGAGAGCGGTACTCTGTGACACCAATCCACATCTCGTTAACTTCTATTCCTCAATCGCAAGCGGCGAAATTACGATGGGTCTTGTGAAGGACTATCTAACCCGTGAAGGAAGTGCTTTGTTTGAAAATGGAGAAGGCCACTACTACGCAATACGAGACAGGTTCAATAAGAATCCAAACCCGCTCGATTTTCTCTTTCTTAACAGAGCCGGTTTTAACGGAATGATCAGGTTCAATCGAAAGGGTGAGTTCAATATTCCTTTCTGCAGAAAACCCCAACGCTTTGCACAAGCGTATGTAACAAAGATCGTCAATCAAGTCGAAACTCTTGCAAAGACACTGCGTGTTAAAGACTTTGTTTTTAAATGTCAAGACTTCAAAAAGACAATCGCTGAAGCATCCGCCTCCGACATTGTTTACTGTGATCCTCCGTATATTGACCGTCATGTCGATTACTTCAACGGATGGGATGGGTCGCATGAAGAGCAGCTTCATCAATCGTTATCTGGCTTCAAAGGACGATTCATCTTATCGACGTGGCATCACAATGATTTTCGAGAGAACGATTACATAACATCCCTCTGGTCTGATTTCACTGTCCTAACCAAAGAGCATTTCTATCACGTCGGTGGAAAGGAAGAGAATCGGAACCCAGTTGTTGAAGCTCTTGTTATCAATTTCGACACAGAAGTAGGCGAAGATGTAGAAGAAAGGGCAGAGCAATTCATGCTTTTTGAAAATTCGTCCAAATACATAAAACGGCATAACAAGGCGCTCCAGCCGACGTCGGCGCTGACGCGCCGCCGCTGAGCTTCGTCGTTCGGCAACACATGGACAGCCTAAGATGTGCCCGCATCAAGGACCGCTCCTGCACGACTCCCTGGCAGGGCTCTGACTAATCGCCGCTCAAGCAGGCTTTCCCGCTTCTGGCTTTGTTGAATGTTTTCCATGCGGCTGTCTCTTTCTGTAAGCTCCCCCGTCAAGGCGACACTGCCAATGGAGAACTTCTGGCTTCGAGTTGGGCCCGATACAGCGTCGGCGGAAGCCCCGCCAGCGCGTCATGGGGCCGTTCTTCGTTGTAACTCCGCAACCATTCTGCGGTGA